>JAFZVF010000019.1 GCA_017617935.1 Clostridiales bacterium
CACTTATGAAGAAAAGCGAGAAATATTCACGACATTCGTTTTGAGCACACTTAGGAAGGTGCGTTACTGTGATCTTTCGAGCCGGGCAGCGATCCCGATCTTCGGATTATCAGTCAAAGTCTAGGAAATAGCCCATTAATGGGACTGATCTGGGGGTATGGGCTCCTATTTCGGATTTTTAATCAGCTGATTGCCTTGAAAGCCTTTGTCCAGGCCTCTTTGTCGCTATCTGTCATCTTGAAGTCCTTTTCGACGAGCTTTAGGAAATATTCCGCCTTTGCCTTCATGTGAGGACTCTTGTAAAGGTCAGGCGCGACCTCGTAGTTCCACATCCTGTATATGATCAGATCCTCCAAAGCCGTTGCGCGGTCCTCGTATGCGTTGACCTTCGAGTAGCTGTAGTAGAACCAGATGTCGTCATTTGCGCAGTTGGTGTTGTGAGGCACGTAGTGGTCCGTGCAATAGCAGTTCTCCGAATTCTTCTTGCCGGCCATGTTGTCCGCATAACTCTCACTGTAGGAAAAGCCTTGGGGATTGAGCTTCGCCCACTCTTCATCCTTCAGAAGGCCGTCGTGCTTGAGCTTGAAGTCCACTATGTGCGTGAGTTCGTGCAAAACCGTCGGCACGTTTACGACGCCCTGCTCCAGGACTTCGAGCGTAAGGTAGAGCTCGTCGTCACTGTCGCTCGTAAACGCGGGAACGCTGCTCCCTTCGATGCCCTCGACCGTTACGGGTCCCGTCAGGTACATTTTCAATATCTTGTGCTTGCCGTACGGGAGCTGTCTTATAAAGCCTTTGGGAAGGGCGTTCAATCCCTCGTCGATCGATCTGAGCGCTATGGCGACGTCCTTTTCATTGGTGTTTACAGCCGCTATTAGCGTCTCGTTCTCATCCTCGAACTTCGTCCTGACGTCCTTCCCGTAAACGATGTCGATTCCGTATTTGGCTTCCATTTTCGAAACGATCTGCTCCAAGGGATCATCGTCCTTGAGGTCGTATTTTGAAAGGTCTTCATCAAGATCCAAAGGCTTCGCGGTTGCCTCGGGCACATCTTTGGACTCAGCGGGCGCTTCGGTCGAAACTACCGTCTGGCCTTGTTTTGCATCCGTTCCCTGAGAATTGGAAGGCGTGGTCTTGTCAGCGCAGGAAGTGAGCAGCAGGCATGCCGTCAAAGAGGCGGCCGCTGCCTTGTTTATGAATTTGCATTTCAACATAAGTTTCTCCTTTTTGGGGTCTCCCCAAGACCGTTATATCCGTCATTAAAAGGTGAAACAAGCGCAGAACTGTGGCGATGCGTTTTTAGAAAGACGCCGTCAGTCGATTCCTTTGGTGGCTTTTTTATTCTCGTACATGAGGCGGTCGGCACGCTGGTACACGTCTGAAAACTTAGAGTCGCCGTACCCAAACTCCGCCATTCCCGCAGCTACGACGGGCCCTGTGCCGGAGCGCCTGTTGTCGTTCGAAACGTCGTGGAAGACGCTCATCAGAACGTCACGCTGAGCGTAATCGTGGCCGGTCAGAACCACCACGAACTCGTCGCCTCCGACCCTGAAGACGGGACTGTGCTGGAACGTTCCGCATATCAGCCTGCTCGCCTCCCTGATCTCAGCGTCTCCGCTGTTGTGGCCCCTTGTATCATTGGTCTGCTTGAGGTCGTTGATGTCGCACATGACGACCGCAAACCCCAGATTCCTATCTTTCGCTGCAATGCGCGCATCCAACTGGTCTACGAATTCTTTGAATGCCGTGCTGTTCTTTACGCCCGTCAGTTCGTCCGTCCTCGCCTGAAGCTTGGCGCTCGCGAGCTTTTTGAGCTGCTCTTCCTTTTCACGGAACTCCGCTTCAACGTTTTCGAGGCAGAAAACGACGTGCTTTTTGTCCCTGCACATCGTCACGACGTGGCGCATGTGGATGACCTCTCCCGCAATCAAGGCTCTGAATGAAACGGAATAGCTGTGGTTCTTTGCGAGCTTTTCGAGCATCGTATCCTTTTGATACGCTGCGGTCATGAGTTCCATGTCATCAGGGTGAAGAAAAAGCGCACCGTTCTTCAACGCGTCAGCAAAGAAATCCTCACCCTCGAGCGGGAACTCCGACTTGCCGTCCTGCTGCGGGATATTGTCGGCAAACACAATGTAATGGCCGGTTTCAATGTCGGCATAGTAAACGCACTGATAATGTTCGGCCAATGAAAATGCTATCTGATTCAGCGTGTTTGCATCAATGTCCACGTTCTTACCTCGCTATGCTTGCTGCAGTGCGGTGAGTCTCATACTCTTCATTATACACGCTTTGTTTGACAATATAAAATTACCCCGGAGGTCAGCATGCTCCGGGGTAAGTCGTCCTTCGGAAAGGAACAACGGTTTATATCAGATCTCTTCCACCCTGACTTTGGTGATGTGGATGGTCGCGGTGTCGCCGTGCTTGCCCATGTTGAACTCGAGGCGGCCGTTGTTGTCGTCCTTTTCCTTCATCTCAAACTCGAAGGTGTACGTCTTCCAGTCGGTTGGAACGTCGATCGAGGTGTCAGGCAGATACCTTATCCAGCCGGCGTTCGGGGCGGATACGCAGACGATGCACTTTCTAGCCTCATCGGCCTTGATGTCGAAGGTCACCCTGTACTTGTGGCCCTTGATCATGGGAAGGTCGGGCTGGACCAGCTGGACTGAATATTCTTCGGTTCCGCAGTTGGATGAAGTTATGATGATCTCGCCGTTCTTTATCTCGGCTGCGCCTACGCCGCCGTTGAAGAGCAGGAACTTCCAGTCGACGTCGTCATCAAGCTTTTCGGGTTTCTTGAAGTCTCCGTTCCTGATGAAGTTGCCCGTGGAATCAGCCTTGCCGAACTGCTTTTCAGGCTTCTTGACGTTGGTGTCGTAAGAAGGCTTCTGATATACGCGGACGTAGTCGATCTCAAATTCGGCCTTGTTAAAGTCGGTCGTCTCATCGGGGTTGCCCGGCCAGTCGCCGCCAACTGCGAGATTCATCTGTACGAAGAAGGGTTGGTTGAAAGGAGCCGGATAAGGCTTGTCGTCCTCGCCCTGAACCGCGGTGAACCAGTCGTTGACGGTAAGGATCAGCTCGCCGTCCGTGTAGAAGCGCATTTCGCCGGGTTCCCACTCGACGGAATATTCGTGGAATTTTGCGGAGAAGCTTTCAGCGCCTTCCTTTACGATCGTGCCCTGCTGCTCAGCGTGGGGCTCGCCGTAGTGGATCGTTGAATATGAAGTGGTCGTGTCGTTGCCTAAAGACTCCATGATGTCGATCTCGCCGCACTTGGGCCACTGACCGTAGAAGGACTCGTCCTTGGGCATCATCCAGATGGCGGGCCACAGACCCTGTCCCTCAGGAACCTTGGCGGAAACTACTACCTTGCCGTACTGGAAGTCGGTCTTGTTCTGGCCTGTGACCTTGCCGGAGGTGTAGTAATCCTTGCCGTCCTTTGTGGTCTTGATCGCCTTCAAAACGAGCTTGCCGTCCCTGACGAAAACGTTGTCCGTGGACGTCGTGTATTCCTGAAGCTCGTTGTTCGTCCAGCCGGGTTCGTGGGGTTCGTAGTTCCACTTCTTCTCGTCCATCTTCTTGCCGTCGAACTCGTCGCTCCAGAGAAGCTTGTAGCCGTCGATGTCGGGCGTCTTGGTCTTCGTGGCGCACGACGCGGTCGGAAGGATCATGGCGACTGCCATTGCCAGGCTTAAGATCTTTTTGCTCTTCATATGTGCCTCCTGTTTGTTCTTGTACCCTCTGCCCTCAAAATATCAACTTTAAGTTTTGCGATATTGCTTTTTGATAACCACATTTTGCGTTTTCATGCTATTATGTGTGCAGGCAAACGCTAGACAACAGTTTTAGTCGTTGGATTGCAACCGTAATCTTTAGCGTAAACATTTTCAGCAAAATACTTTACGGAAAAGTTTACTTTTTGAAAAAGTAAACTTCAGCGTAAACATATTCCCCAAAAAAGTTTACGGTTTTGTTTACGCAACAGATCTGGCCGCCTTTAAAGCAAAAAGCAAAAGCGTCTATGAGGAGGAACCATGCCAGCCCGCCAGAAGAAGATATCCTATCAGGAATTCCTGCACAGGGAATACGGGCTCCCCAGGGCGCCGCTGGCACCTGAAATGGACTTCTACGAGACGATCCGCTCGGGGAACCTACGCAAGGTGAAAACGCTTCTCGCAGAGCCTTTTCACGCAAAAAAGGGCCTTGGCGTGCTCTCGTCAGACAATCTCCAGAACCTCAAATACCACCTGACGATAACGACCGCGCTCGTCGCCCGCTTCTGCATCAGTGGCGGACTTTCTCAGGCCGAGGCGTATTCCTTGAGCGACTACTACATCAGGCTCGCGGACGAGGCCAGGACGGCCGAAGAGATCTCAGACATCCATAACGAGATGTGCCTCCACTACGCCAGGCAGATGCTCGCGCTGCAGCGCAGCAGCGTCACTTCCAAGGCCGTCAGGACCGCGATCGATTACATTTACGAGCACCTTCACACGCGCATAACGCTTGAGGCGCTGGCTTCTCTGACGAACCTGTCAGCGCCTTATTTTTCGAGGCTTTTCAAGAAGGAGACGGGCAGTTCGGTCAGCGAATACATCCTCTCGAAAAAGCTCGAGACTGCCAAATCGATGCTCGCCTCGTCCTCCTATTCGATCGCTGAGATCTCCGCATCGCTTGCGTTTCCGAGCCAGAGCTATTTCACGAACGTACTCAAAAAGGACTGCGGCATGACGCCGAAGGAGTACAGGAGCCACAACCGCAACAGCGACTACTACCTGCAGAGGACTTTGATGGGATGACCTTCCAAGAATGCGCGCGCATGTTATAATATGCGCGGGTTTGCTTCGTGGAATAGGGATAGGGAATAAACATGTGGAACAGACAACCTAACATTACAGGCAGGAACGATCCTTTTTCAAATGCGCCGAGAGGCAGGGAGCGCTTATCTGCCGAATCAGTAAAATGTCCGACTTGCGCAGCCAACATTACCTACATGCCTGAGGTTAAGGGCATGATGTGCCGCAACTGCGGAAACATCTACGACGCCGAGACCATGGAAGTCTTGGGATCGTTTGGTACAGGTGGCGAGCACGATTACGTGGGCGAACAGGATATCTCGGCAGAAGACAGAAGGCGTCATGAGATCCTCTGCAACAGCTGCGGCGCGCAGCTCATAGCCGATGAGAACACGATGTCTACGATGTGCCCGTTCTGCGGCTCTCCGGCGCTCATCACAAGAAGGATGACCAGAGAGTTCAAGCCGGACTACATCATTCCATTCAAGATCGACAGGGACGAGGCCTCAAAGAACATGATGGCATGGATCTCGTCCAGGAAATACACGCCGTGGGGATTCAAGTCAAAGTGCCGCCTGACCAAGATGACGGCGCTCTACGTTCCGTTCTGGCTCCTCGACTGCCACGTCAACACCGAGATGACCGGTACCGGCAAATACGACAGGGGAGCTTCAAAGGTCGTCTATGAGGTCAATTCAAAGCTGACCTACTATGTAAAGGGCGTTCCTTTTGACGGCGCGACAAAGATCGCAAACAAGCTCATGGAAGCGATCGAGCCGTTCGACTACTCTGAGCTGGTAAAGTTCGACAACAAGTACCTGCAGGGCTTCTACGCCGACAAGTACGACAAGCGCCCGATAGACCTTGCGGATAAGATGTTCAGTAGACTGGACAGCTTTTCGGTTGCAGAGACCGACCTCATCGCGAAAAAATACGACGAGTACGAAGCAAGGCCCGAAAAGACCTTCTCCTGGATGAGCGACGTCAAGACGAGATACTGCCTGCTTCCCGTTTGGTTCATGACGGTTGAATTCGAAGACCGCCAGTATCAGTTCGCGGTAAACGGACAGACGGGCGAAGCGAGCGGCCAGATGCCGACCACTTCCGCCACCGACAAGATGGATTTCTTTAACGAGATGGTCAGCAGCAACTGGAAGTGGATCCCGATAATCACCGCCGTGGTTATTCCCTTTATCCTGTCGTCAGTCCTGTTCCAGGGTAATTGCAGCGTGAGCGGGTTTAAGACTTTCTGGATAGTGTTCTTAAGCGCTTTGGAGATAATCACCATCGCGTTGATCGTGCTGACCTTCGTGGGGGCGTTTCTTTCAAAACACATATCGAAAAGGATCCACAAGGTCGCTGACGAGGTCAACGATTACGATAAGGATCCCGGCCTTGACCAGTATCTCGATACCACGCAGAAAACCAGTATGAAGGTTGAAGAGAATTACCTCGGCCAGTTCGTTAAAGAAACGAGCGGCAATGGTCCTGATATCCCGGACAACATCATCAACACGTTCGTCCCTTAAAGGTACAGTTCCAGATCTGCGCAGTCCCACTTGCCAAACGGCGTGTCTATCACATGCGCACCGAATTTCTTGAATCCGACTGATTCATAGCACTTGGCGGCCTTGGGGTTGTTTACGAAAACCCCAAGGTCGACCCTGGTCGCCGTAAGGTTCTCCTTTATGTATCCGATCGCGAGCTTCAGGAGCTCCCTGCCGCAGCCCCTGCCGCGCAGTTCAGGATCCACTATGACGAAGCCGATCCTGACGGATGAATCGTCGTTTTCGTTCGGATATCTGACGATGAGATGGCCTGTAACATTGTTATCCTCATCGACCATGGTCAGCGGAATGAAGCGCCCCGTGGGGATTGCAGGCGCATAGTTCTCATCAACGCTGTACGGCTTTAAAGGGAAGAATCCGTAGCGGTCGGCAGACCACTGGTAGAGTTCTTTTTCAGTCCTGACCCATTTTGCGATGATGGGTGAATCTTCTCTTTCGTATGCTCTGAGTCTCATATTTCAATCCTTCTCGTAAAAAACTATGTCCATCCGGTCGTTTATGTGCTCGATCTTGCCCGTCCGGCGGTAACCCATCTTCTCGTACAGGTGGAGATTGCCCTCTTCCTGAAGGATCGTGTCAAGGCACCAATGGTCTTTCCCGTAGACCGCCTCGACCGCCCTGATCGCGTCCTGGGCGTAGCCTAGCCCTCTGTATTCCTTCATTATCCACAAAGGCGAGATGCGCTTCCTTGAGCCGTCCTGCTTGTCGACGACCCTGATGGCGCCTACGTCTTTTCCCTCAGCCTCTATGAAAAAGTATTTCGTCCACGGCTGCTCAAACCTCGCGATTATCTTGTCAATGCCCTCAGCCGCGGGGCTCATGTCGTAGTCTTCGTACTTTTTCAAAAGATCCGCAAAAGCTTCCACCTGCATCTTCCAGATGGTCTCCATATCTTCTCTTTTTGCCTGTCTTAAGGTTACGCTCATGATCTTGTCAGCACCATGCCTTCGCTGGATGCAGTAAATCCGAGGCTCTCATAGAGCGGCCTTCCCATCGTGGTCGCGTCCAGGCTGATCTCCGTCGCGCCCCTATTCCATGCGTCATCGATAAGCATCTCGCACATCTTGCGCGCGATGCCCTGACGGCGGTAAGTGCTCCTCGTGTAAACGTTCATGAGGTGCGCCCTTTTGCCCGTCGGGTGCGAAAACGTGGGCATTATCAACATGTAGCTCATCGACGCGCACCCAATGACTTCGCCACCTTCGATCGCAAGCACGGTCGTCTGGTCGCCATCCAGAAAATATTCGCGGCTCTCCTTCACGAACTCGTCCGAGTACTGATAGTCCGCGGGCAGGTCGTTTACGACCTTGAGCATTTCAAGGCGGTTGTCCATCATAAGTTCTATATCGTCTTTTGTTGCAATTCTGATTTCCATGTTATTTCCTTATTCAACTCGAGCTCTCTGTCTTATTTGCGAGCGATTCCGCACAAGCGAAGCGCGGAGGACTTAGCGAGCAAGTAAGACAGAGGCGAAATACCTTAGCGAGCACGCAAAACGGCGATCGCGGCGTAGTGTTTGACATCAAACTCTTCCGGATAGTTTTCCAGGAGCGCCCTGTGTTCTTGATCCCATTTCGAGAACTCTTCCGGCGTAAGCGACGCGCCGACGCCCCTGCAGGCGATCATGCGGCCGTGCCAAGCCTCTTTCGTGAAATGAACCGGCAGGTCGTATTCATCGTGATACTCCATGTCGAAATAATCGTACATCACTTCAGGTATGTGTATAGGATGCTTTGTCTCGCCGCCGCCCGACCATGTCGGATTGTATTTCCTGACCAGGTCTTCGCTCTTTCCCGCGAGCTTGTCCTCGAAAGGCAGCCACGCCATGTAAAGGATCACGAGCCTGCCGTCCTTCTTCAGGATGCGCGCAAACTCGGGCGCGACCTTTTCATGATCGAAATAGAAGAAACACTGACACGCCGTCAGCACGTCGAAAGTCTCAGAGGGAAAATCTATCTTCTCGGCGGATACAGCCTGGAAATCAATGTCCATGTTGGCTTCTTCCGCAAGCTTTTTCGCCTGCTCGATCTGCTCGGGCGAGATGTCCGTACCGGTCCATTTTGCGCCAAACTTATACATGTTGCGCGGCAGAACGCCCGTGCCCGTGCCGAGGTCTAAGACCTTCTGGCCGCTCACGCACAATCCCCTGTCAGCGACCTTCTGATAGAAGGCATCCGGATAGATGTCCCTGTACTTCGCGTAGTATTCCGAGGTCTTGCCCCAGTCAAAGGCCTTCCCCGCATCGATTCTGTTATCTTTAATATCCATGTGAGCTATTATAGCAAACTCTTAATGGATCTTCGCCGTGACTGCCCTTATCTTGTCTTCCGCGTCAACAAAGGCCTTGACGATGACCGGATCGAAATGCTCGCCCGCGCTCTCCTTGATGATGCCCATCGCCTTGTCGAAAGGCATTCCGGGCTTATAGACACGCTCGGCGACCAGCGCGTCGAAAACATCCGCGACCGCCATTATGCGGGCTGAAAGCGGGATCTCCTCACCCTTGAGGCCGTCGGGATAGCCCTGGCCGTTCCATTTTTCGTGATGGTAATGTGCCATGTTCTCGGCTTCGCCAAGGTAGTTTTCCTTGAGAACGTCGCTCTCGACGGTCTTCTTGACCGATGCGATGATCTTCGCGCCTTCAGCGGAGTGGGTCTTCATTATCGCGAACTCTTCGTCGGTAAACCTGCCGGGTTTGTTGAGTATCGTATCAGAGATCTTGATCTTTCCGATGTCGTGCATAGGCGCGGAAGCGACAACGTTATCCTTGTATGCCTTGTTGACGACGTCCGGATAGAGGCCCTCTTTGATGAGCTGGTCGCAGATGATCTCAACATATCTGGAAGTGTTCTTGATGTGCGTACCGGTCGACTTGTCGCGGCTCTCGACGAGGTCTGCCATGACGCTGATCATGCCGCTCTGGAAGGTGGAGATGGCCTCATTCTTGTGCTGGGATTCGGTGATGTAATTGACCGTATCCCTGGTCGTCTTGGCCAAAGCGTTATACAGATGCTCGATCTCGTCACCGGTCTTGATCTCAACTTCCTTGAAGCTGTCGAGCGTCTCCTTGCGGGCTTCGTCATCGTTATAGGCAAATTCTCCCGCGATCTTGGCGAGGCTGTTGACGGGCGATACGATGAAGCGCTTTGCGAGATAAACGCTTAAGGTGAGGACCGTGATGAAGAATCCCATCAGGACGGTCGTGATCTTGAAGGTGAACGTTCTCTCAACGTCGCCTACGTTGGGCATCGAGACGTCAACGCCGACATAGGCTTTGCATTTTCCGCGGTAGTCGTAGATCGGCGCATAACCGCATATGAGCCAGCCGTACTCGTCGTTTGACGGAACGGCGGGAATCTCCCTGCCCGCAAGCATGTCTTCAAGATAATCCTTGAGCGAGGGATCGACCGGTATGACGTCTCCGGTATCGTGAGCCTTCACTTCTTCGGTATCCACGTCGAAAACGACGTGCGCGCCATCTTCCTGGAACTGATAGACGTAGAGGTACTTGATCCTGTCCGAGCTGCTCCAGATGAGCTTCAGGTTCTTATTGATGATGTAATAGTTGTCAGCATTTTCCCTGATCCTCAAATATTCGTCGACCATGTTGCCGTCGATCAGGGACGCCGCATACTTGGCAGTGTCTTTCGCGTATTCCGCCTCAGCATCGGTAAGCGTCTTTCTGAACTGCTGGAAGGAAACGATGGTTACGACCGTCGCTGCCAGGCCAAAGATCAGAGTGACCGACAGGATTATCTTCGCACTGAGGGAGAACCCCCTCTTGGCGATTGCCGCAAGGTCGATCCTGTCTCTCGTCGGTTTGAACTTCTTCGGATAGAACTTGTAGATCAGGAAGGCAAGGATCGTGCTGATTATCTTGTCCGGAATGTCTACGATGAGTCCCGCGAGAAGCTGCGCGACAAAGGCGTTGTGCGCGAAATTCAGATAGATCTTTCCCGCCATTGAAGAGGCTAGCTCTTCGCCCATCGTGTTTCCGAAAAGGCCCCAGGTGATGACGGAACCCAGGCCGCCGCCCAAAAGGACAAAGCCCGCGATCGGGATAAGCATTTTCGCAGAGACCATCTTGAAGTACTTCTTCTGCGCAAAGGTTGCGGCGACGATGGCGATGAGGACGCTTACGACGCTGTAGTAGAGCGTCATGTCGTCATTTGCGCCCAGAACGTAAGTGTTGATGCCGTAAACAAAGACGTTCGTGAAGAAGCCGACCAAAACTCCGGGCAAAAAGCCTGCCGTTATCGCAGCCGCAATGGTTCCGATACAGTCAAAGTAAAACGGAAGCTTCAATGCGGAAGCGATGTTCGTGCAGAGTATGTTGATCAGTATGCCCGCGACCACAAGGCCGAGGGTCCTAAGATCTTCATGTGGCTTGCGTAAGGTTTCCATAATGCGTCACATGTCGTCGGTAGTGGTGATGAACGTGATCGCCGCGAGTCCGCCGGCAATTATCGCGCACACGGCGAAAATGTAGTAAACGGGCGTGATGGTGAAAGTAATCTTTACGGCTTCACCGCCTCCGATCATGGCCGAAAGGTCCTCAAGGGACTGCATCATCTTGATGTACTTTTCAAGAGTCGGGGCAAGCCTGGAGATCGCGTAGAACGAATAAAGTCCGTAACCTGCGAGACCAAGGCCTGTCAGCAGGATGACGAGCCTCTTTCTCTTGACGAATGAGAAGATGAAGCCCAGGACCGCAACCGCAATGATCGTAATGCCTACGCCAATATTGGAATTGAAAATGGTGTACTTTGTCTTATCCTTGTCCGTCAAAACGGCGAACGGAACGAAGAGCAGGATCACGCAGATCGCCGCGAAAGCGAGATATGCGATGTTGAAGACCATGCCGTTGAGTCCACCTCCGCGGGGAGCGTTTTCCTGAATGAAGACGTCGTCCCTTCCGATAACGGGACTTCTGTAGGAAGATTCACCTTCAGCTTCGCCGTCTGCTCCGGACTTTGCTTCAGATGCCGCAAAAGCGGGCTTCGCGGGTTCTTCCTCCATCGTGTAACCGCAATGCATGCAATACCCGTCCAGGGTATCCATGGTTTCTCCGCACTGCGGACATTTTAACTGTGACATAACCAACCTCCTTATTCCTATATAAAAATATAGTTGTTTTCATAATATCAAAGATTATAGATTTTTGCCACAGTTAGGCCCGGTAGTTTGGGAGGGAGGCCTTGTCAGCCCAGATATTTGTTCTCGTATTCTTCGATCGGGACCGGTCTGCTGAAATAATAACCCTGTATAACATCGCAGCCGAGGGACTTGAGCTCGTCGATCTGGCCCTTCGTCTCCGCGCCTTCCGCGAGACATTCAAAGCCCAGCTCCTTGGCGAGCGAGATGATGTGCCTGACGACTGAAACGTCGTTCTTCAAGACTTTTTCGCCTCCGACCTTGTCGACAAAGCTTTTGTCGATCTTGAGGGTGTCCAGAGGCATCTGCGTAAGGAGCGCAAACGACGAATAGCCGGTTCCGAAATCATCCATCGAGATGCGGAAGCCGCGTGAACGGAGCTCGTTCAACACCTGGATCAGCTGTTCCGTGTTGTCGTATGACGCGCTCTCGGTAAGCTCGAAATCGATGAGGTCGTGGTAAACGCCGTACGAATCAACGATGTCCGTCAGGTAATCGACCAGGTTCGCGTCGTAGAGCCTCGTGCGCGAGAGGTTGACCGACACGGGATAAAGGACCTTGCCCTCCCTGCGCCATTTCGCGAAGGTCTGGCACACTTTCCTGAGGACTATGTCATCGATCTTGTGGATCGATCCGTCGCGCTCGAAGAACGGGATGAACCTGCCGGGACTGAGCATGATCTCATGCTTGTAATTCCATCTGATCAGGGCCTCCGCGCCCTTGATCTTTTCGGTCCTGACGTCGAACTTCGGCTGCAGATGGACTGTGAACTCGTCGTTTTCGACGGCCGTGTCGAGGTAGGCCTTGATGTAATTGCCCCAGAGGGATTCCTCATACATCCTGTCCGTGTAAAGGATTATGTCGGTCTTGTTGCTGTGAACGCCAAGCTTCTGGGCCATCTTGCCCGCATCTGCGACGCGGTTGGATGAAAGGATCGCCCTTTGCATCGGAACGACGCCGCATCTGTAAAAGATCTTGTAATTGGGGTCTTCCTCAAGATGCGAAAGCTTTTCGAAAAACTCACCGAGCCTGGCGATCATGACGTCTTCGGGCATATCCTTGATCATCATCGCGAAGTTGTCGTTGTGGCATCTGCAGCTGGCATAAACGAAATCGGATTCGTTCATCGCCTTTACGACGTTGCAGAGCACCTTGTTGGCCGCGATGTGCCCGTAGACCTCGTTGATAACCCTGAATTCCTTGATGTCGAAATGCACGAAGGCATAGTCCTTGATGCCGAAATCCATAGGCATCTCAAGGAAAGGCACCAGATGGTTCCAATTGTAGTGGCGCGTGATCGGATCGATGAACGCCTCGTCGTAGAGGGCCTTTTTGTCGATGCCCTCAAAATTGTCCTTGATGACGTCCATCGCCCTGTCCTCGTCGAGGTTCATCTCGTAAAGGATCCTGATCTTCTTGCCACTGTGGAATACCCCTATGACGTCCGGTTCCTTCATGAGCGACAGGTCGCTGTAGTTCCTGTGCGCATCGTCATCTTCCCTGATCTGCTTAAAGATTTTGTTTATCGGATCGATGCCGGGCTCGATCTCGTTATCGATCTCTATCGAATAGAAAAACGCCCCTTCAAGAACGATCGAATCCAGTTCCTGCGGATAATCGACGCCCTCGTCTCCTTCCCTGAACTCGATGCCGACGACGGACTTTCCGAGCGCGGGAAGATAAAAGACTCCGGGACGGTCATAACTTCCAAAGGCGTTGGCATAACGGGCCACGCTGTTGCAGATCTTTTCGCCGTAGAAATCCCTGATGACGGTATCATCCGCATCAACGTAATAAAGGACCCTTCTCGGTTTATAAAGCTGGTTGAGTTTGTTGATAAACATATGCCCTCGCAATTAGGCCGCCTGCAGGTATTATTCTGCCTGTGTTTTATCCTCGTCTTCAAAGACCAGGATGTTCTTTCCGTGCTGCTTGCCGTAATACATGCGTTCGTCGGCCTTCTTGATGACCTGCTCCGGCTCGCCGTATCCGGCCTGATATTCCTCAAGTCCTATCGTGATCGTTACGAAGATCTGCTTGCCGAAAAAGGACGTGGGATTGGATTCTATGGTCTTTCTGAGTCTTTCGACCTTTCCTTTTGCCGCCAAAAGATCGCAGTCCTTGAGCAGGATTACGAATTCCTCGCCGCCCCATCTGCAGATGTCGCATCCCGGGAGTTCTTCCCTGATGGTCGTCGTAACGTGCTTTAAGACTTCGTCTCCGGCCTCGTGACCATAGGAATCGTTTACCCTCTTGAAGTCGTCAAGGTCACAGAATGCGATGCAGAACTTGCTTCCGTCATCCGTTGCCATAAGCGACTTGACGAGCGGAAGGAATCCCCTGCGGTTCAGAAGGCTCGTCAGCGCGTCTTCATGCGCATCCGCCGACAGCTGCCTGTTCTTCTGTTCGAGTATCGTGAGCTTGTTCTCGCTCGAATAGATGTACATCGCGTTGTAGAACATGGTCGCAAAGATCATGGCAAACGCGGAGTAGATCATGAGTATCAGAGTGAACAGCGGATCAACCTCAAAGATCGGGGGCTCCTGTGAAAACCTGGTATAGACGATGATGAAGGTTACGAAGTTCAAGATGAGCATCAGCGCGATGTTCCATCTGCCCTTGCCCGTATAAAGGTTGCATCCGAAGTAGATGATTATCGGTATGATCGAGAACAGGAAGCAGTAGGTTCCGCAGCGCAGGCCGACGTAATAGGTCGAAACGATCGAATAGACCGTGACCTCCAGGATGATGCTGAAATAAGCCGGCATGATGTGGCCGAAACGGCAAAGCACATAGCAGAAGATGTAGACGATGACGCTGAGGCAGTTGAACCTTACGAGAGGCAGGACGCCTGCCAAAAGGAATATGACGATGAGACCCAGGTGAACGAGGGCCATTACTCCGACGGTAAACGCAAAGGCATTCTTGACGAGGTATCCGAAAACCTTGCTCATGGATAACGGCGAACCGCTGTTTATCTGATCTTTCTTCGTCGATGCTTCCATCCTGGCGTGTCCTTGCGTGCAAGATTTTTTGAGGACTTAATTCCCCACATACATTTTTACACGCAAAAATGAAGATTTATATAGCTATTGTATGAATATTTTGTGATTTGAGTGACAAGCCTGCCTCAAGACGCAAATAAACGGGGCCTCTCGTGTGATAAGATTATAAAAAGCCTGAAAGCGGGGGCAATCATATGGAAAAATCAAAAGTCTACTTCACTGATTTCAGGACCGGTTTGGGCACTTCCCTAACGGCAAAACTACAGAAACTCATCAAACTTGCGGGAATCGGCACGATTGATTTCGACGGCAAGTTCGTCGCGATCAAGATGCATTTTGGCGAATTGGGAAACCTCGCATATTTAAGGCCGAACTATGCAAAGGCCGTAGCGGACGTCATCAAGGAGAACGGCGGCCTGCCTTTCCTCACCGACTGCAACACGCTTTATCCGGGATCACGCAAACACGCATTGGAGCACATGGACTGCGCCAACTTAAACGGCTTCAACACAGTCACCACGGGCTGCCAGATAATAATCGCGGACGGCCTCAGGGGCACCGACGACATCCTCGTTCCTGTGCCGAACGGCGAATACTGCAAGGAAGCTTACATCGGAAGAGCCGTGATGGATGCGGATATATTCATTTCACTGACTCACTTCAAAGGCCACGAGCAGGCAGGTTTCGGTGGCACGATCAAGAACATCGGAATGGGATGCGGTTCTCGCGCAGGCAAGATGCAGCAGCACCAGAGCGGCCACCCGCACGTCATTGCCGAGAGGTGCAGGGGCTGCCAAAGATGCGCAAAAGAGTGCGGTTCCGACGCCATCTACTATGAATTCAAGATAGCGCACATCGATCCCGACAAGTGCAAGGGCTGCGGCCGCTGCATCGGCGCATGCGCTTTTGATGCAATCGAGAACGACAATTGGAACGCTCCCCAGATGCTTGGGCGGAAGATGGCGGAATACACGGCTGCAGTGGTCAGCGGAAGACCGAACTTCCACATCAGCCTTATCACGGACGTCTCCCCCAACTGCGACTGCCACGGAGAGAACGACGCCCCGATCCTTCCTGACATCGGAATGCTCGCATCCTTTGATCCGGTCGCATTGGATCAGGCGTGCGTCGATCTGTGCTCCAAGGCAACGCCGATCAGGAACAGCCAGTTGGGCGACAATCTGGCGAGCCCGGATTTCCACGATCACGGCGACCACTGGCACAACAGCAATCCGAACGTCTCTTGGGCAGAGACCCTCGAGCACGCTGAAAAGATAGGCATCGGATCACGCGATTATGAACTGGTAACGATGAAATAACTTCACGGGGGCAAGCATATGAAGGTAGTATTGGCAGGCGCATACGGCAATCTCGGCGCGGATATTTTCAGGTCTTTGGTCGCGGCAGGTCATGAAGTGACCGCGCTCGACATGATGCAAAGGGACGTTGGAATCACTTCCGGATTCAAGTTCGTCAAGATCGACGTAACCGATCCGAAAACGCTCGAGGGCACCTGTGACGGCGCGGACGTTCTGATCACCACGGTAGGCCTCACCAAAGGCTCCGCGACCATCAGCAATTACGACATCGACTATCAGGGGAACCTCAACCTTCTCGCGGAAGCAAAGAAGGCGGGCGTAAAAAGCTTCGTCTACGTCTCCGTCGTCAAGGCGGACACCGCGCCTGACGTACCGATGGTCCATGCAAAATATCTCTTTGAAGAGGAACTCAAAAAGAGCGGCCTGACCTACGTGATCCACCGTCCGACGGGTTATTTTTACGACATAATCAAGGTCTTCAAACCCATGATCGAAAAGGGCAAGGTCACGCTTTTGGGCAAGGAGCCCGTTTACGCAAACATCGTCTCCACAGAGGATTTCGCGAAGTTCATCGTTGACCACGTGACCGATGAGAACAAGACTTATTCCGTCGGCGGAAAAGAAAAGTATTCTTACGAAGAGATCGCGAAAATGTGCTTTGCGGCCGCAGGCAAGGAGCCCGTCATCAAGCGAGCTTCGCCTGCTGTTTTCGACATGCTCGCCTGGGTCAACAAGCTCAAGAAGAACGGCAAGGAAGCGATAATCAAGTTCTCGAAGTGGACCCTGACCCACGACATGGTTGGCGACACCATAGCGGGCGACATGAGCTTCGCCGAGTACATCAAGAAGAGCTTTTCGAAATGATCGCCTCAATCAAGCAAAAAGCGGTAAGCCTCTTGTCTGAAAGCAACGCAGTCCTTCTTCCGGAGGACCGCTATACCAACATGAAGTACCCGAAACTGCTGCCCTTGATGCGTTTCCGTGTAGACCGCTACAAGGTCCCGGGATTCGGGAATGTGATGCTGATGCATACGACGACCAAGATGGGAATGGAGCTGATCACGATGTCCTTCATGCCCTCCGAGTGCGTTGATCTTCCGTATCTGTTGGTTGACGCGATGAGCATGAAGAAGAAACGCTGCGTGTTCGTAGAATACTACGGCTGCGGCATGGAAGAGCTTTCCGACGATGCCCTGAAGGACGTCTATGACGATTACAACAGCCTCCCCGATTACGAGGAGAAGGAGAACTGGTATATCAAAGAGAGAATGCCTTATTCGCTGATAAAGACGGGCAATCCGGATGAGCTCGTAAACATGGCGGCAAGCTCCATAAAAGCGTATCTGAGTTCAGTAGGCAACACCAGGTTCATCCCTGAATACAAGGAAAAGCTCAGATCATTCAGGGAGCGCCTTATCACGGAAGGAAACCCTTCGAGCAAGACGCTTAACATGCTGCTGAAGGAAGACGGGGCGAGGACCTTTATGGAAACCGTCATAATGCCCCTTAAGGAGAACTGACATGGTCTTTTATTTTTCAGGCACGGGAAACAGCAGATTCGTCGCCAAAAGGATCGCGGAAGCGATCTCTCAGGAAGCCGTCGACATCACTACCTACACCCGCACTATGGACCGCCCGGAATTCACCGATAAAGGCGTGTACGTCTTCGTCTGCCCCTCCTACATGTCCGCGCCTGCAAGGGCGATGACGGACTTCGTCGAATGGGCGGGCTTCCCTTCCGGGGTAAAGGCATACTTCATCGTCACCTGCGCCGCGTCAATGGGCATAACCCCAAGGGTCACAAAAGAGATCTGCGAGAAGAGGGGCCTTCAGTACATGGGCGCGGCCCAGATCGAAATGCCCCAGAACTACATAGCCCTTTTTACGACGAAAAAGGTTGAAGAAAACATCGACATCATCGAAAAAGCGGAAAACGAGATCGACCGGATAGCGCCGCTCATCCTAAACGGCGAGGTCTTGGAGACCAAAAAGATCGGCTCCGTTGAGTATTCCGTCACGAAGTGGGTCAGGGACGTCTATTACAAGGACTTCATGAAGACTAAGAAATTCAAGGCGACCGACAAGTGCATCTCCTGCCAGAAGTGCGTCAAGATCTGCCCGCTTTCAAACATCACGATGAAGGACGGAAAACCCTCCTGGGGCGATAAATGCACCCACTGCATGGCATGCATCAACCAGTGCCCCAAGGACGCGATCGAGTATGGAAAAGGCTCCGTCGGCAAGCCCCGCTACAAGGGGCCTGAATCAAAAAACTAAAGCCGTCTAACGGTCCTTAAGGATCCCCATGGATCCGGCTGTCGAAGCGGCGAGCCCCACGAAATCGTTACACCTTCCGCTTGCCTTGCCGCGCAGTTCATGCCGCTTCCGTGATTGTTTCTCGCTATTGTTTCGTAATCGATCATAAGAAAATACTGCTCCTCACGTTGAAAAGAATCAAAAAGCCCTTGCAAACACTCTGTTTCGGTGATATATTACTCGGCACAAGGTTTGTTTGAAAAGCCGTTATAGGAATGCAATATCGATTGGATAGGCGTAGTCTGCCCACTCGATGGTGTTCCTGTAACGGCTTTTTTCGTTGCTGTCACCTCGATCCTTGACAACTTGCCCTGCCCACGAACGGAGGGGCCCCGGCGAGCCTGCCACGATGTGTCGGAAATGACACGGAGCGGGCAAAAGACCGGGCCTCCTAGTACTCAGCAGGGGTTGAAACTTCAATCAAAGCAAAATCAAATTAATGAAATGAGGTGACAAAATGAAAGATTACATTAAAGGCAATTTTGCAAAGAAGCTGAAGACGTCCTTCCCTGAAAAGGATCAGACGCTGAAGGACGTCTGCCAAAAGCTTATGAAGTATGGCGAAACGCTCCCCGGGAACGAGCTTCTCGGAGTCCAGATCGCTCCGGACCAGGACCCTGGACTTATTGCGGTATCAAGCAAAAAGTCAAACCTGATAGACGGAGATCTCAACTGGATCTTCAAGGGTTTTGCAACGAGCACGAAAGGCGTTTTTGACGAGACTCCGTTCGTTGAACCCGGAAGAACGGTCTATGCGCTTATCGTTTCGGATTACCAAAGGGATACCAACACGTGCAACATCAACGAATGCTACGTCGAAGACCTTCTTAATGAAGCGGCCGCTTCCAAGATCCGCATTCAGGTATTTGCATGTAAGGATTATTCGGGCAAGTTGCTGTTCAGCATACCGGGCGAGATCACAACGAAGCAGCGCACGTTGCTCTCGTTGGCATTTGTCGGCACAAGCGTAAAGCCGCTGGACGAAGCGACGTATGAAGAAGCGTGCTCCTCACAGTTCTTTGTCAGACAGTATCTTTTCGCGATCCTGGATAAGTTTTCCGCAACGCGCTTTAAATCCTCCGAGATCCCGGAAGATGAAATAACAAATCTGTTCGACCTCTTAGCGGACGGGTTTGAAGAGATCGAGGATCTCGATGAAGATGAAGACGACGAGGAAATGCGCTTGGCGATCGAAGAGTTGGATCTTTCGATAAGCGTTTACAACAAGCTCAAAAGAGCAGGCGTCAGCTATATTGACCAACTCAGAAAGCTGACCATTCCTGATCTTCTCAAGATAAAGTTTCTCGGTAAGAACGGCGTTCTCGAAATAGGCGAAAAGCTTAAGGAATTTGACAAGAACCACCCTCAGAAAAAGGCTGAAAACGCGAAAGAGGAAGACCGGACCGCCATGAGTGAGCTCGACAGGCTGATCGGCCTGGATGACATTAAGGAACAGGTCATGAAGATCTCGTCTTTCGCCCGCATGAAAAAAGCGCTGTCACAGAAAGGCGTCACCGACCTCAACATGGCGCTCAACGCGTGCTTCATGGGAAACCCCGGAACCGCTAAGACCACCGTCGCGAGGATCCTCGCAAGAATCTTAAACGAGATCGGCCTCCTTGCAGGTGACGAGATCGTCGAGGTCGGAAGGGCGGACCTCATCGGTGAATATGAGGGAAAGACGGCGCAAAGGGTAAAGGACGTTTTCAAGCACGCGCGTGGAAAACTGCTCTTCATAGACGAAGCATATTCGCTCGTGGAATACTGGGACAACGGCTTCGGCGACGAAGCGATAAACACGATAGTCCAGGAGATGGAGAACCACCGCGAGGAAACGGTCGTGATCTTCGCCGGCTATCCCGACAAGATGGAAGAGTTCTTCAGAAGGAATCCGGGCCTTCGCTCCCGCGTCCCCTTCATGATCAACTTCAGGGACTATGCGCCTGAGGTCCTGGCAAAGATAGTCGAATTTGAAGCGTCGAAAAAGCACTTTACCGTTTCAGAGGATGCAAGGACCAAGGTCTTTGACATCTGCGGCAAGGCATCCGAAACGCCCGAATTCGGAAACGGGCGCTTCTGCAGAAACCTCGTGGAAAACGCCATCCTGAACTTCGCCTACAGGAATTTCAATTCCGCCAAGACGGAAGACGTCAGCATCGCATTTGAGCTCAGTCCCGAAGACTTTGCGGTACCGGCAGGCATCGCGACCCCGATCCCCAAAAAGGTCTTCGGCTTCTCAGTCGGGGAGGCGTCTTAAAAGGCGCCTCGCCCCGCTTTTTCTCAATCCCGGTCGATAAATCATTTTATTGACACAAGTTCAAGCATTTTTTATATGTCCTGTTGTATAATAGTTCTGTATGGTCGGTTACCGCTAGGGCTTTTAAGTCGGGAGGCTTCAAATATGTTTTGTATGCAATGTGGGCATCTGCTGCCGAAAGGCGCTGCGTTTTGCGATAAGTGCAACACCTCGTTAGTGGCTTGCAAGAGCTGCAAGGTCAAGTTGCCTGAAGGCGCAAAATTCTGCTGGAGCTGCGGCTCTCCTCAGGGTGTCCCTGCCTCAAAAGAAACGGCAGCCTCTTCCGATTCCGAAAGCGCAATGCCTCAGAGAGCAGGCAATGCAGGTGTGTTTGCACCGGCCACGCCAAGTCCTTTCAAGCCCTTGGCTTCCAAGAAGACCGCAACGGGCGCCGCAAAGCCGTCAGCCCGTCCCGAAGCGTACAGACCGGAACCTTCAGACAATGAAGCGAAGCCGGCAGCCAGAACAACCAGAACGGCCGCTTCAGCTACCACTCCCAGTCCCTTTAAACCGTTGGAACCCAAGAAGCCTGCAGCTCCCAGAGCAACTGCGGCGACAAGGGCTGCGGCAGCCCCAAGAGCCGCTGCAGCGTCAACCGCAAAGACCCGTCCCGGCGCATTCAAGCCGGCAGCCGCGGCTGAAACGGAAAAGAAGACTGAGACTCCCGCTCCGAGCGTAACTCCCGCATTCAGCGCATTTAAGCCTTTGGCTTCATCAAAGCCGGAAGAGGCTGCTCCGAGCGCACCCGCCGCTGCTCCCGCACCCGCTGCAACGCCCGCTTTCAGCGCGTTCAAGCCTTTGGGATCGGCCACTACGGAAAACGAACCGCCCAGAGTGACTTCAGGCGTCAACGCATTCAAGCCTTTCGTTCCATCCGAACCCGAAAAGGCTGCACCCAGCGCTCCCGCCGCCACGCCCGCTCCCGCTGCAACGCCCGCATTCAGCGCGTTTAAGCCTTTGGCATCCGAACAGCCGGAAGCAAGCGCGCCTGTCGAGCCGGTAGTTCCCGTTACGGCAGTCCGTCCCGGAATCTTCAAGCCTTTGGATTCTTCGGAAGTCGGTACGCCTTCTCCCCTGGAAGCAAAGTTCCCCGGTCCTTACAGACCGTCGGCTTCCGCTTTAACGGATGCGGATCACAAAAAGCACATTAACCCCAACGAGATGTTCCATATCGGTTCATCCGGTTCAGGCCCGCTTTCAACCCTGTCCGACTCAGGAAGCAGTTCTTTCGGACCTTCTTTGGGCTCCGAATCCTCAAGCTCCCTCGGATCTCTCGGATCATTGGGTTCGTCTGATTCCTTAGGCTCATCAGAATCCTTGGGCTCCCTTGGTTCATTGGGTTCTTTGGGTTCATTGGACTCCGGCTCGCTCGGATCAGGTTCGCTGGGTTCAGGTTCTTTTGGATCGGGATCACTCGGTTCAGGTTCATTGGGTTCAGGCAGCTCGCTGTCACAGAAGAAGGACGGCTCCGATCGCTTCCGCAAAGCTCCGCCCAAGCCTCAGGCAGCTCCTTTGGTCAAGCCGGCAGGCGGCAATTCCCCGTTTAAGAATGGCGGGGCAAATCCGTTCAAGCCCGTCAACCCCAACACCAACAAAGACGAGCCTTATCAGAGGGAACCCGGCTCAAGCCCGTTCGTACCTCTTAACTGATCTGACCGCTCAGACAGCGCACCCAAGAAAACACAAAGCCTGATTCCTCCGGAGTCAGGCTTTTTTTGCCGCTTCACCACTTCGTTCCATGTTTACCTGCCAAGATTTATCAAAAGTTGGCAGGTGTTCTTGGAAAAGCGAATGGAACCACGAGCTCAGCACTTTTCACCCCTGCCTCCTTGGTTTAACCCCGTACATATACGCGCGTGCGCATGGTAAAATCACAAGTAGATTAAAGAGCCGGAGGGCGTTTTATGAAATTTACGGACGGCGCATGGAGGACAGCGGAAGGCTTTGACATTCACCCGGCCAAGGAAGTCCGGTTCATTGAAAAGCTTGAAAACAAGGTGGTCCTGACGATCCCCACTTTTCACGTTTACAACAGGGGCTGCACCCTGGGCGGCCCTTACGTTACATGCGAGATCTCCTCGCCTTTTGAGGACGCTTTCCATATAAAGACTTACCACTTCAAGGGCGACAAGACTTGCGAGCCTTCTTACTTCAGGCTCAAAGACGGAAGCGTTCCCTTAGAAGTCAGCGAAGATGAAGAATCGCTCACCATCGAGAGCGGCCGCGCCAGGCTCGTGATAAACAAGGAAAACTACGGCTACGTTTTATCGTATGGCGGCCATCTGATAACGAGATCGTGCGAAGGCGCCCTCGCCTACATAAATGGCGATAACGGAAACTACATGAGGGAGCAATTGAGCCTTAGCGTAGGCGAGCACGTTTACGGCCTTGGAGAGCGTTTCGGAAACTTCATAAGGAACGGCCAGAGCATTGAGATCGACAATCAGGACGGCGGAACATTCACCGAACAGGCCTATAAGAACGTCCCTTTCTACATTACGGACAACGATCTCGGCGTGTTCGTAAACCACACCGAAAAGATAAGCTTCGAGGTGGCCTCCGAGAACGTTTCGAAAGTTCAGTTCTCCGTGCCCGGCGAATGCCTTGACTATTACCTGTTTGCGGGCCAGACCATGAAGGACGTCATCACGCTCTACACGAAGCTTACGGGGCGCGCGCCAAACCTCCCGGACTGGTCCTTCGGGCTTTGGCTCTCAACCTCGTTTACGACCGATTACGACGAAAAGACCGTGCTGTCGTTCGTTGACGGCATGAAAGAGCGCGGCATCGACCTGTCGGTCTTCCACTTCGACTGCTTCTGGATGAAGGACAGCCACTGGTGCAACTTCCTTTGGGACAACGAAATGTTCCCCGATCCGAAAGGCCTGATCGAAAAGCTTCACGACAGGGGCCTGCGCGTATGCGTGTGGATCAACCCTTACGTCGCCCAGCAATCCGAGCTGTTCGACGAGGCGGCAAGCCATGGTTATCTCATAAAGAAGACTGACGGTAGCATATGGCAAACGGATCTTTGGCAGGCCGGAATGGGCATCGTGGACTTCACGAACAAGGCAGCCGCGAAGTGGTATCAGGACAAGCTCAAGGCGCTCCTCGACGTCGGAGTCGACTGCTTCAAAACGGATTTCGGCGAGAGGATCCCCACCGAGGGCGTCGTTTTTGCGGACGGGTCTGATCCTTTGAGGATGCATAATTTCTACGCATATCTTTATAACGAGACCGTTTTCAAGCTCCTTGAAAAAGAGCGCGGAAAAGGCGAAGCGGTGGTGTTTGCCAGGAGCGCGACGGCGGGCTGCCAGCAGTTCCCAGTTCACTGGGGCGGCGACTGCCACTCGGATTATCCCTCGATGGAACAGACCATCAGGGGCGGGCTGTCGCTCATGCTCTCGGGGTTCTCTTATTGGAGCCACGACATCGGAGGATTTGAGGACAAGTCGACGCCTGACGTTTACAAGCGCTGGGCGGCATTCGGGCTCTTAAGCTCGCACAGCCGTCTCCACGGAAGCACTTCCTACCGCGTGCCGTGGAACTACGACGAGGAAGCGGTGGATGTATTAAGGCACTATGTGAAGTTAAAGAAAAAGCTGATGCCTTATATCGATGAGGCGCGCAAGGAAGCCCGTAAACTGGGCCTTCCCGTAATGCGCCCGATGGTCCTGGAATTCCAAAACGACATCGTCTGCGCATTCCTGGACAAGCAGTACATGATAGGCGACAAGGTCCTCGTGGCGCCCGTTTTCGACGAGGGCGGATGCGTGGATTTCTATCTTCCCGAAGGCGTCTGGGTCTCGCCTGACGGAAAGGACAAGCGCGTCATCAATAACGGTCAATTCTTCCGCGAAAAGCGCGGTTATCTTGAGATGCCCGTGTATGTCAGGGAGCGGTAAGCCGTCACGATACTTTGCCACAATATTCTCAATGCCCTGATGTATAATCCTGTCGGCTGATTTTGCCTATAGAACGTTTTAAGAGCATATATATGAAAAGAGTATTGATAAACCTTGTAAGCGTTTTCGTCCTGTCCTGCTACATTACGGGATGCGCCGTAAAAACGCCCATAGAGACGACGGATTCCGCGCCTTCGCACATCGTGATAGAGACTTCCGAAACGACGGAAGCCACGACGACCACCGAGGCAAGGGGACATTTCGAATTCAAGCCTATCGTCATGTCGTCGATCTTCCGCGAAATGATGGGCGAAGACATGTACAAGGCCTATTGTAACTATGTTACAGCGGTCCAGAACGGCGAGGACGACTTCGAGGTCAAGGACGAGCACACCTACGATTGGATGATCGGCCAGTTCCCGAGCCAGTTCCATCTCCTTTACTACGAATACACGGAATCAGGCTACGGCGGCGCATTTAAGAACGGCAGGGCGAAATTCCAGTACAAGATCTCCAAGGAAGAGCTCAAGACCAAGGAGGCCGAGTTCGAAAAGCTCGTCACCAACATCCTGAACGAGAACTTGAGGGACGATTATTCCGATTTCGAGAAGGCTCTGGCGCTCTATCTCTACTTTTCAAAAACTTATTCCTACGATTACGAATCCTATGACAAGATGTATGACGATCCCTTCATGCATTTCTCGGGATACAGGTTCCTCACGACGGGACACGGGATCTGCTCCGAATGCTCAGCCGCTTACTCTTATCTTTTGCTGCAGGCCGGCGTTGACGCCACTTTAGCGGGCGGCAACGGCAATAACGGCGAGGGCCACGGATGGTCCTATGTGACGATAAACGGCAAAAACTATCACATCGATCCGACGTTCGTTATGGGCAAGGAAAACTGCCTGTCCTACTTCATGATGACCGATTATGAACGCGAGAGCGAAGGCGGCTTTGAGAAAAGCAAAAACACCATCGCCTGCCATTACAAAGAAGACCACAACGGCAGCAAATACGATGCAAGCGACGACTTTTTCAAGCCTCTCTGGGGCGGCACGCTCACTTCGTGGGACCACAAAAAGAAGGTCATATACTACGAGGACATGAACGGAAATCCGGCCACTTTCGATTACTCGTCAGTGGGTTAAGATTCACTGCTTTTTTCGCGCACACAATACAAGACCACTGCCGTGACCAACGAAGCGGCAAAGAGCGCGGCCGTTTCGGCCAAGACCGCATTGCCCAGCAGATATCCGTTGTTTGCGTCATTAAGGATCTTGCAGACGTCCTGCTTATACTCCTCGAAAGTCATCCCTTCAGGAACGGGAGCGTATATCTCGACCGTTTCCCTCTCGGACGAGCTTATGAAAATGTAGGCTATGCCGCCCGATTCCTTTGCTTTCATATAAGCCTTGTGTCCGTGTAAACTGACGACCGTCGAATCTTTCGTCATGAAGTCATGTGATGCGGACGGCCTGTCTTCGCTGAAAAACCTGTTCGAAATGCATTCATTTATAAACTCATTCAGTTCTTCAGAACTCCGCCTTCCGCTGACACCCTTGTAAAAGCTTATCCTCTTCATAGTGCTGCTGCTTGATTCATAATACTTGCGATAAGAAAAGGTGGAAAACGGTACGCCGTACTTCAGCTGGTAGCCGCAGATCTGCCTGTTGAGCTTCACGAAGTAATCATTATCGAGATGAGCCATTTTGAACTCGGCGATATCCAAAACGGAATCGATCGGTATCTCAAATTTTGAAGCATCGTAACATTTGCGCGGTATCTCGATCTCATCTTTTCCCTTAAACTTGATCCGAACAACGGTCATAAAGCCGTCACTTATCCGCGAGCCTTCGTAAGCAACCATCTCATCGACGTCCTCTTGTCTTAAGTCAGCACACATCAGATATTCAAATTTAGTAAGTGAAAACGTATCTTCAAAACCACGCTGGTTTTTGTAGTACAGATGGTAACCCATGGCATCCCGCCATACTTTGGCCTTGTAATGAAAACCTCCACTGAGGCCGCCGCCAACATAAAACTCAAAGCTTTCAACTTCGGTATCTTTTCCATACGTATTGTCATATTGAAAATTCATGGGGAAGACCGCGCAAAGCGTCCCCAATGCTACGATGTGGAGCCCAATAAGAACCGCAATGGCAACGAATACTCTTTTCATAGATCACTCACCCTTACACTGGTCGTTGTCAAAGATGCCTGTCTTACAAATGAAGATTAACACGCTTAAAAGGCGGGCAATGACAGACGAACTCTGTATAAATGGCCGAAGAATTGCAGTTTGCGTTCACATAAGATTGCCACAACTAAGGCAATGGGCTATTGAGTTTGCGTGTTATAATGACCGGGATTTAGGGGCTCCCCTTTATCAAATACATAAAGAAAACAAACAGGATTTGATTTATGAAAAACTTAAAGATTTGCGCATTGGCATTAAGTGCGGGATTCATTCTCTGCTCTGCCTCAGGATGCGTTACAGGCAAAAAAACAAACGGCACTGCAGCAGGCAGCTCCGTTGCATCAACAGTTGAAGCTTCTTCAGAGGCGGCTTCTTCTGAAACAACAAGAACGCCCTCGGAATCTGAAAACGCTACGGCCGCCAAGTCCGAGAAAGCCTCCGAACCCGCCGCTTCAGGCGATTCCGTCAAACTCAGCGCTGAAAGACAGGAATACGCAAACGGATTCTTAACGGCTTTTGCAAGACAGTACATAAGTCACTTCGACGCCTCCACTGCAGGCGTCGATCAGTACGTGGACTTCGCCCACATCTACTTCGTCATCAACGGATACAGGTCGATCAGCATTAAGACCAAGGGCGAGCTTAGTTTTGAGGTCTTTTCGTTTGATGACGCGAACAGCATCGTTGCCAAGTATTTCGGCATCATGCTGAAGGAAGATGACTGCAAGAAGCTTCCCGCGCCTCCGACCGCGCACGGCGACCAGCCCGCAGGCCCTTATTTCGAAGAAGGCAATTTCTGGTACGAGGCAGCAGGCGGCGAAGGCTACAACATCTTAGCAGTCGTTGACTCCTGCAAGAACAACGGTGACGGAACCCATACCCTGCAATTCTCCGTCTATATGGTCGAGTCGGATGACTATTCAAAGGATGAGGGCTTCAAAAAGTACCTGAAGCTGACCCCTTCTGAAGCAAAAAAGGACAAGACCCTTAAAAAGACCGCGACGGGCACCGCGAAAGTCGACGTCGGCGAGTCCGGCGATTACGTCATGAAATACTACAGGAGCAACAACGTTTAAAGCTCTACCGCTCAAACCATTGCTTTTAAAAAGGACTGTTCGCTAAATGCGGCAGTCCTTTTTGTTTATGCTTTTTTCTGCCAACAGGTAATTCTTCAAAAACTATTCAATTTACCTGTTGGTTTTGAGCTCTAAACCACTCGACCAACAGGTAAAACGACTGGTTTTCATTATTTTACCTGTTGGTTTTCAGTTACAGAGTCCTTTATTCTCTAAAACCAACAGGTAATTCCACGGTTTTTGCTCATCTTACCTGTTGGTCTCAATGTTATATGGAAATGGCCACCGCGAAAGCGGCGTCGTTCACTTTTGAGAAGACCCTCTTCCATGAATAATTACGAGAACGTGCCGTGGAGGTCAATGTGATCCAGAGCACCTGACGGGACTTCGATCTGGCGGATCAGATACGCCTTCTTGCCGTCCTTGTTCACGTAAGGGATCGCGCTGCTGATCATCTTGGAAGTAAGGGAAGCCTTTTCCATCTGCTTTTTTGAAGAGCTCGTGTCGCTGCCGTACTTCTTTTTCCACATGTTCTTGATCGCGTTCTTGACCTTCGTATCGAACGCGGAAGAACTTACGCCCATTATCTTGAGCATCTCGCTCTTTGACAGCTTTTTGCCCGTCGTTCTAGAGCAGTTGTAGACGTAGAGGTTCTTCTTGGAAGAATTGCCCGATTCAAGCTCCACGGTGATGTAGAGCGAGATTGCCTTCTTGCCGACGTAGTAGGAATAGTAAAGACGGCTGTCGTTCTTCTTGCCGATGTCGATGAATTTATGCAGGAGCTCTTCATTGAAGTCGTCCGTGTCAACGCCATCGATAAGAACCTGAGGAATGTGGGTCCAGAGCGTCTTCCCGCCCACCTTCATGCTTCGCTTGTACTGATCGTTGACCGTTGTCTTGCGGGCGGGAGCGGGAGTGGGAGTGGGCTCTTTGGAAGTCGTCTGCTCCGTGGTCGTTTCAGTCGTTGTTTCCAAAGTCGTTTCGGAAGACTCTTCAGTTGTCGTCTCTTCAGTTGTCGCTTCCGTGGTCGTCTCAGTCGTAGTCTCTTTCGATTGCGTGGAGACTGAAGGAAGGCTCGTAGCCGCGGGCTGCGCGTTACAACCAGCGATGCCGGCGGTCATTGCCAGCATCAACATTATGCTTACCGTTGTTTTAAACTTTTTCATTTTTCTCTCCGTTATTTACAATTGTAGTTTTGTCCAAATCCATTCGGCAAAGGAGTTCCCTGCCGGCTAAATTATACTCCTGTGGCTTTCCGGACAGTTAGTCACCTTTAAGGCAAAAACGCCTTCTCTTCCTCGTTTATCAACAGTAAAAGTTCATTTTTGCGCGCCGTTCTTTCCTCATCCGTTTGCGGAGGCCTGATGCTGGCACCGTCAAAAGCGGAATCCGGCCTTGTCCCGGTTGAATCAGGATCCGAAGGCTCGCACTCGTATATGTCCGGCAATTTGGCAGGCTCTTTGTAAGAGTAAAAACCGCGTCTGTCGATGGTGTGATCAGCGTATGCGCGCGAATTGAGCGTAAACAGGTCCATTGCAAGCGAGGCGCCTGCGGAAAGAGCGCTTACGTCCGGATCTTCCATCCCGCGCTTGAACTTGAACTTAATGTCATCCAATTCCTCTATCGGATCGAATTCACTTTCTGCGAGAATTCTGGCTACCCTTAATTCAATCTCGGCATCTTTGTCCATCTGCGAAAAAGCGGACGCGCGCTTGTTTGACGGAACGGCCTTTTTTTCAGCCTGCCCCCTGATCGTCTCATCCGTTTCGCCTGCAAGGATCATGGCAAGATAGCAGTATTCCATCATGTGCGCGACAAACTGATTGCCCTTGCTCTGAAGGATGGCGGCGAGCTGATTGAGCTCGGGCCTTCTTGTGAAAAGCTCTACGCCCTTCAGATTGACCGTGGCCTTTTTCAAAAGTTCCTCAGTCGTGTTGACCTGATAGCTGCAAAGCAAGAGCAGGAGCAGCGCGGAAGGCTCCTCCGCGCCACTGATTTCCACGCCGCGCAAGATCTTTATCGCCTCTTTGTAGTTGCCGCTTTTGGCAAGATCCCTTGCCTTACCGATCATCTCATTTGCCATTAACTTTCTCCGTTCCCTTGCTCTTGATCAATGACAAGACAGACAGCATCAGTCCGATAAAACAGACTGAGCAATATAGTATTACCAAAGGCAGGACCACATTGTGATCAGGATCATAAGTCTTCCCGTAAAAGTCCGGAATCAACATCCTGTAAACGGCGAAAAACGCGCAAATGGCAATACATCCCAAAGCCTGCAATACCGCGCTGAAAATGAGGGGTGCCTTCGTTCCCGGCTTTTTGGTCTTGGCTATCAACACGGCCGTTAAAACAGTGTGTACGAGCGAGAATGCCGTAAGCGCCAAAAACATGAATCCGGCATATGCATTCCTCGTTCCGGAGAACATTTCCGCGCTGTAGAGCATACAAAGTATAAATGACATAAACGCAGAATAAATCAGGATCAACGCATCGAAGACCAGCGTGATCACGTTAAAAACCAATCCGGTTACCCGCAAGCCTCTCATCATATGTACCTCACCCAAGAGTCCTGATCAATCCCAAAGCGGCCGCATTTCCCAAAGTTTAACACAGCATGGCAGGGGATTGCATACTCTTCAAAACTGGACAAATCGTGCGGCTAAAGCTTGTTTTTTCGAAAAGTACATATAAGAACAGCATTTTCCCAAATCTTATCGGTACTTTTTGATGCCAAAAAGCCTCCGACGACGGCTGAGTACCTATAGGAATCAGCATGTGCCCTTTTCTATAGGTACTCCCGGCCGTTTTTAGGCGCGATCGAGCTCGAAAATACCGATAGAAAAATCAAAAACGCCGTTTCTATAGGTACTCGTAATCTTTTCTTTGCATATGCGATACCAAAAAACCGGGTTCAACCGTCATGTTATAATAACCATGCAAAGCACTTGAACTGTTGTTTTTGAGTACCGGCCGCAACGCAACAAAAAGGAGTTACCCATGAAAGTATTGATTATCAACGGCAGCCCGAGGATCGGCGGAAACACTTCGATCGCATTGGACGAGATGGTTAAGATCTTTGAATCTGAGGGCGTTGAGGTCGAAAACATTCAGATAGGAAACCAAGTAGTCCGCGGCTGTGTTGCATGCAATTCCTGCGGCACTAACGGCAAGTGCGTTTTTGACGACATGGTGAATGAACTGGCCCCCAAGTTTGAAGCGTGCGACAGCCTCGTGCTCGCCTCCCCCACCTACTACGCATCCGCCAACGCGACGCTCATAGCATGCCTGGACAGGCTTTTCTACAGCACAAGTTTTGACAAGACGATGAAGGTCGGAGCAAGCGTGGTCGTTGCAAGAAGGGGCGGCTGCTCGGCTACCTTCGATGAGCTGAACAAGTATTTCACGATAAGCGGCATGCCAGTTGCTTCAAGCCAGTACTGGAACAGCGTTCACGGCCGCGAAAAAGGCGAAGCAAATCAGGACCTCGAGGGTCTGCAGACCATGAGGACTCTTGCCCGCAACATGGTCTTTCTCATGCGCGGAATAGAGCTTGCAAAAGAGAAATACGGCCTGCCTGAAAAAGAGCCTTGGCAGGGCACGCACTTCGTCAGATGAAGAACGGCAGCATTTTTCAAGGGGTGAGAAAAATGAAAACCAAGAAGATCTTCACAGCAAGGATAACGGCAGACGACGAGCTTCTCGTCATGCTCGGACCGGACAGGGTCGGGGGCCTGGAGTCATGGTTTCTGATGAGCCAGGGCGCTTCCTATTCGGTTTTTCTGTTTGTTCCGGATCTAAATAAATCTGATACCTTCTCTTTTGACGTGCTGTTTGAAGACAATTTTCTGAAGAACAACGAAGTCAAGATCGGCGACCGTTTCCCGATAGCCATCCCTTTTCCAAGAACATTGCGTCAGATCGAGATAATCGACATCCAGGAAGGCGAGCCGATCAACAACCATGAGAACAAAAGACCGGTAAGGCAGAGCAATAAATCGGTCTCGCAATTCCTCAGTTACTATCTTTATCACCATCTTGAGCCGGATGAAGTCTGCGGCGAAGACGGCTGGTTCAACATAGAAGCGTTGTTTAAGTATCTTGCGACAATAGGTTTCCTGGTGGATCTGGACCAGCTCGAGACGATCGTCAACAAAGACGAAGATCACAGATATATCTTAAACGATGACAAGACAAAGCTGCGCATCAACCCTGAACACCCTGCGCCGAAATACGCTGAGGACGAGTTGAAGAACGTTGACGGCCTTAAGATAAAACGGTCCGCTTTCATACTGAGCAATCTTCCGTTCAAAAAGGACAGAAAGCGCAGCATCCTGGTAAGTTGCAGCAACGGTAAAAGCTACACTTTCCCTTATGAGACGAACAAGATCTTTTTCCTGGACGATAAGCGTTTTTTCATGCTCATCGAATATATAGGAGAGCTCACGCTGGCGGTGAGCCCGTACATGATTAAGGACTCAAACAAACGTTGGAGAATGTACATCAAAGCCTTGCCGGAGCTGATAAACAACTACTTTTCGTTTGACGCCACGCTGGTCGACTTCGACGGGATCACATATAAGGTGACCATCGAGGATCACAAGCGCGGTGCGTAATCCGTCTTCATGTCTTTTTTCGTCACCGTTTCCCATTTGTCGGAATCGGCAAAGTAGTACTGAAGTTCCAGTTCGTATTTATAATCCTTCCAGTTGAAGCCGTAACCCGACTGGTTGATGACCGCCTTCTGCACGGCCTTGCAAACGCACGCATCATATTCGACGTCGCTAATCCCTCTGAAAGGCAATATGCACACCTGGTAAAAAGACATGGGCTCGGAAGCCTTATACGGGAACCCGAACTCGCGTGAATACCCGGCGGTATCCATCTGCTTGTTATTGCTGTGGATGATCGTCTTAAACTTGAATTCAACGTACTTCTTCCCGTTCTCCTTCCGGTACAGGACGCCCTGGTGAAACGATTGCAGCCAACACTTTTCAGAGATGAACAGCTCGACGTTCCGAAGGCCGATCGGAGATGACTGGTCGAAAACGAGGGTGACAAAATCGGGGCCCGAATAATAGCCAAGATACTTGAGCATGTTGTTCGGATTGATCTCATGGAAATCACCGTCGGTCCGCATCTCGCCAAGGTCTTCTATCTTAACCTCGTCAGCCTTTTCCAAAACGACGAATTTATAGGTAAAGCCTGTCTTCTCAATGCTGCTGCAGCCCGAAAAACAAAGCGCCAGAACGCTTACCGCGAGAATGAGTGCCATGCATTTAAATGCCGTCTTTTTGCTCATTTCCATGCTTCACCCTCCGAACTCGATCATGTGTTCACGTCTCATCGACCCAGACCTGGATCTTCAGTATCCGCTTGTCCTTCAACACTTCATACGATTTTGAGCCAAGCACGTATTCGCGCAGGTCCCCGTCGTCACCCTCTTCATGCCACTCGCACTCGCTCAGCTGCCGCTCTTCTTCCCCGGCTTCATATACAACTTCCATGTGCATCTGATAGAACTCGTCGTCGCGCGTGGGAGTCTGCCTTACAAGAGAGAACAGACAGCTTTCTTCAGGGCCGTCAAACGCATAACAGCCGACTTCGTAAAGCAGCATCTCCTCATCGTTCGGCTTTGCCGATGCCACAACCTTAAAGAAGGCATCGATCGCCTGATCAAGCGTTGCGACTTGCTTTGCCTCTTTCTCAAGCATCTTGCAGAGTTTCTTCTGGTTGTCGAAAACGCGCTTTGTTTTCCTGGACGATTCCGGCGGGTGCAGCATATCCCACTGCTTGTCCAATACATACCCCTTAGCGCTCTTCTTGTATACGCTTGCCACGCTGCTCTTGACCGAGGCCTTACCATCCATGTACTCAAGTTCGGTCCTGTCGACCCTGGCCTTTTTAATGAGGTCAAGATCATAAAACGTTACCATCTCCGTGACCTTGTCACCGGAAGTCACGTAAAAAGTGAGGTCGGCAGAAAACAACTTGGTTAACACCGCGCATTTGGCCCCGACGTAATACCCGTCGTAGTATTCAAACAACTCGAGGACGAATGTTTGAGGCAGACTCTGTTTCAGGATGGCCAAAAGCCTGTCACCGTCAAAGACCGCTAAAACGTCTTTGTACTTGTACTTGTCAGCAGTATCATCGACTTTGATCTGATGGAAATAGCGTCCAAGGCATTCGCCGTGTGAATCCTTTTCCATCAGCTCTTTGAGACGATCGACAGATGCGACTTCCGCTTCATCGCTTAAACGGATCTTCTTATAGCCACTGAAATCAACGTTCTCCACGTCATGCGAAGACATGAAGTCGCGGTAAAAATCCATAAGTCCCTGTACATTGTTGAAATCAATCATATGAGTATGCCCGCCCTGATCATCTCTTGCCGAAAATAAGGAATCCGAGAATGCAGACCACTATGCCGATGGTGTCCAGACAATAACCGATGAAAATGCGCTTTTTCGTTTTCGGGTCGACCTGGACTTTGCCCATGCGTTCCGCCTTCGAAGTGCCTATCGGAACAATGCATCCGATGATAATCACAACAATGCCGATGGCAAGCATCAACTGCATTGGATCGCTCACGATCTTCTTAATGAAATCAACTAAATCAGCCATATGCTCACCCCACATATTCAAATACGATTCGGTTGGTTCTAACTGTTTGTCGGCTGAGGGCAGCCCTCAGATAGGTACATTATATCTCATTGTCCCCTCGAAATGATTTTTCTGAACGGGATTATGGTCAACATGAGCCGGCACATACGGCATGTTATAATGACCATATCAAAACGGGAGGACGCCTTTATGCTTGAAATTGGAATCAAAGCGCCTGATTTTGAACTGGAAGATCAGAATGGAAAGCTCCACAAACTGTCCGATTACAAAGGCTCAAAAGTGATCCTGTATTTCTATCCCAAGGACAACACTTCCGGGTGCACAAAGCAGGCCTGCGGCTTCTCTGAAAGGCTCCCGCAGATAAGATCAAAAGACGCCGTCGTGCTCGGGATAAGCAAAGACTCCGTCGCGTCACACAAGAAGTTTGAGACCAATTACGGCCTCGCCTTCACTTTGCTTTCCGATCCCGACAAAAAGGTCATCCAGGCCTATGACGTCTGGAAGGAAAAGAAGAATTACGGCAAGGTCTCCATGGGCGTGGTAAGAACGACCTACCTCATCAATGAAGAGGGAATCATCGTCATGGCCAACGACAAGGTCAAGGCCGCGGAAGATCCCGAAAACATGCTGCAAAAGCTGTGATGCGGTCGCGTCTAGCCTTCAAAACAACGCAACATAGATTGTCATACCGTTTTTAATCGATTCAGCAGATCCGTTGTGATTCCTTGATCATCCCACTTTGTTATGCCGAAACACTTCTTTCCTGCGTCTTTGAGCGAAGCGCCAATATGATAAACGATATTGCCGTCAATGATAAGAAATCTGTCATGGAAAACCGGCGTCTTCTTTACCGTTAAAGAAGGATACTGCTTGTTAAAGTTCGCGATGTCTTTATTAGTCAGTTTCGCGTTTGAAAATGTATAAAGTTTAACATCAACACCGGTATTCTTCTTTGCCAGAATATTCAGCGTACCAACATCAGCATATCCATCAATCAGAATGATTTCTTTCTTCGCTTTTTGAATAATAGAAGTAATCAAGCTAAAAGCATCATATATCTGACCATCAAAGAAGATTTTCTGTTCTGATTCAGCATGATCCTCAATGTATTTAAACACTTTATCAAACTTCTCATCAGTAGATTTCTGATACTCAAGTTGTTTCAATTCCATATTGCTTATTTTTTCAAACAGTAATGCGTTATTCATAATGAAGTGACGCATTTCTACAAATGTGTTCATGATTTTTACGCTAATTTCTATTGCAATATTGCTGTTCAAAATGGCTGAAAGCATCGCTATTCCCGGTTCGGTAAAAACATAAGGATGATATCTTCTGCCACCATGTCCTTCACTTGAGGTCGCAAATTGCGACCTCAAGTGATCACTCTCTTCTCGGGTCAACTGAAAACAGAAAGTTTCCGGGAAACGCATTTTATTTCTTTTAACGCGTTCATTCAAATGTTTAGTCTCTACTTGGTAGAGTCTCGCAAGGTCACTATCCAACATTACTTGCTGTCCTCTAATCGTGTAAATCATATTTCTAATGTCTTCTGTTTGGGAAATCGCTGTGCTTTCAGTGTCTTTAGTCATACACAACTCCTTTCATTTGAGGTTGCAAATTGCAGCCTCAAAAACCTGAAAAACCGGACGCTAATATGAGAACATTTGTTCTTTTCGGTATTGTACAACACTCACTGCGTCATTATTGGGCTATTTCCTAGACTTTGACTGATAATCCGAAGATCGGGATCGCTGCCCGGCTCGAAAGATCACAGTAACGCACCTTCCTAAGTGTGCTCAAAACGAATGTCGTGAATATTTCTCGCTTTTCTTCAGAAGTGCCTTTTGC
>JAFZVF010000020.1 GCA_017617935.1 Clostridiales bacterium
CTGCCTGCCGAATCCTCTGAGGATGAAGTGATCTCTGCCGTCGAAGAGCTGAACAGTGACATCTCGATCGACGCATTCCTGGTGCAGCTGCCTCTCCCCAAAGGACTGAACGAGAAAAGGATTCTGTCATTCGTTAAGAGAGAAAAGGACGCTGACGCATTCTGCAGCCTTGACGCCGGACACCTGAAACTGGGAGGCGGTAATATCCTGCCATGTACCCCGGCAGGAATAATGGAGCTTCTTTCATACTACGGCATACAGGTCGCCGGGAGGGAATGCACCGTCGTCGGAAGATCTGATATCGTCGGCAGGCCTATGGCCGCTCTGCTGCTTGCCGCTGACGCCACCGTCACTATCGCTCACAGCAGGACGGCAGATCTTCCCGCGGTGACTCGCAGGGCCGAAATTCTCGTCTCCGCGGTTGGGAAGGCAGGACTTATCACCGCCGACATGGTAAAGCCGGGAGCGGTCGTGATCGACGTCGGAATGAACCGCAACGCCGAGGGTAAGCTCTGCGGAGACGTTGATTTCGCCGGAGTATCCGAGGTCGCGTCATATATAACTCCGGTACCCGGAGGGGTCGGTCCCATGACCGTCGCGATGCTGATGCGCAACGCTATGAACGCCGCTCTCGCGGCGGCGGACAAATGATCCGCTCGGCGGCGCAGAAGGAAACGAGGGACAAACAGAATAAAAACACCGCACGAAGAGGTCTTTCGCCTTCTTTGTGCGGTGTTTCTAACTATTTTTATTATTCCGGCGACTAACAAATAGTTACAATCAGTCTTTGTAGGACTTGAGTTTATCGTGGTCGAAATATGACTTTACGTGATTCGGATCATCGGAAAGATCCGTCATAAAATCCTCGGCATATTTGTGAATATCATCAACATCCCGAGCCTGAGGCTTGAGCGCGATGTTTTGCTTCAGGTCGTTGTTCAGATACTCGTCGGGATTGTATTCCGGAGAATATGACGGAAGATAAAACACTTCGATCTTATCAGTTCTTTCCTCAAGCCAATCTCTGAAAATATACGCGTGATGCACTCTGAGATTGTCGCAAATAAGCAGTACCTTTCTTCCGTTCTGATCTCTGATCAGCCTTTCACAGAAGTCTTTTAGAAGATCCGTGTTCATTGCTTCCTTGTAGATCTTGAAAAAGATCTTTCCCGTGTTATTTATCGCAGAAACCATATTTATGTGCATCTTTTTGGTTTCCAGCTTTAATACAGGCGTCTGACCTTTAGGTGAATATCCCCTCACAAGATTGCTGCAATTCTGCACCGCGGTTTCATCCATCCAGTATATAAGGGCGTCTTCACGCTTCGCCTGTTCTTTTACCGCGGGATATTCCTCTTCAAGCCATTTATTGACTGCCGCGGTATTCTGATGCCGCGACACTTTCTCCGGCTTCTGCGGCGTAAAGCCCCATCTCTTCAGATAGTCGCCAACCGTACGGATTGGAAGGTCAAATCCGTATTTTGATTTGATCAACTCTTTTACTGCCTTTCTCGTCCAAAGAGCAAAGGGCATCTTCAGCTGATCCGGATCCTTATCGATTATTGCTTTTTGTATCTCTTGGCTTTGTTCCGCACTCAGCCTCATACACGTTCCAACACGTCTCCCTTCTTTTTGAGGCTTCAAAGCACTCATTCCGCCCTCTTTATACTTGCGGATCGTTTCACGAACGGTGTTTATGCACATCCCGGTGTCTTGCCGAATCTCGGAAGTCTTTTTCCCTGACTTCCACATCCGAACGATTGTCTTTTTTATCGCGAAAACTTCCTGCGGACTTGCTTTCCTGTAATCCATTTTTGTGTCTTCCATAGCATCCAACTCCTTCTCGGTTGTGCTATTATTATACCACAAAAATCAATATTTGTCAACAATTAGTTAATCGCCGAGTTAATAA
>JAFZVF010000021.1 GCA_017617935.1 Clostridiales bacterium
CGATCCCCAAGCGTCTCTTTAAAAAGCTGTTAGGCAGTTCGAAAAGAGCATACGCTATTCCAACGAGGACTCCGCAGAGCAGGTTGTAAGCAATTTTGTTTTCGTGTTCAAAATAGAAGAAATCGTGTGAGGCAAGTCCCGCTGACGCTTTGCAGATGAATCCCCACAGGACCGTCATGAGCGTCCCGAGGATAACGTAACCCGCAAAGCCCTTCCAGGTCTTGTTGTCGCCGAAGATGCGCCTGCCGTCCGTGAAGCTCTTCCCTGCGTCCATTGGCTTTTTGAGGAAACCGAGGATTGGAAGCTTGCAGAATATCATGTTCAAGATCCCTGCAAAGATAACCGGCATAAGCGTGACGTACATGTATGCCAGGTTTGTCAGGACAACGTTCATCTTCTTACCATTTCCATTCTTTAAACAGTCTCTTGCCATCCGACGAATGACGCTTGCGCCACTCGTTGCCGGCCGCGATCACTATCATGATGATGCCTGCGATAAGCAGATACAACAGCCATGCCATGGACGACCAGAAAGTCGCCGACAGATAGATCGCTATGCCGATGATCGACACAACTCCAAGTATAAACCAAAGCCTGCTTTTTTGTATAAAGGAAAATAAGAAAATGGCAACGGCTGCTACACCCGTGACTATCAGGTCGAAAGTCTCACCCGTGACCGCGGCGGAGATGCCTTCAATGGCCACGGAAGCGCTTATCAGCGCAAACCAGCAGTATTTCATTATCTTCCCGTCCACGGGCTTTACAAGGAACCTGATGATCGCAGCATCGGCTATCACGACCGCTATGTAGACCTCAAGCATGTAAACGTCCGAAATATTGATGAACGGCTGGTTGATGACCGCGATCACCACCGGGATTGAAGCGATGGTAGCAACGATCTTTGCAGGGGTATAAGTTCTGCCGATAAAGTTGAAGATCATGAGGGCGATCGTCAGGAAGACAAGCATGCTGTTGTAATCCGCATCATTCAGGCCAAAGAGCAGGATTATCGGGATAAACGCAAGATAATCAACGCCTTGGAATGAGACGATCCTCTTCCTGTAAAAGAGTCTGCCAAGAGCAAACTGGACAAGGATCAAAACCAAGAATACGAAGTTGTGGATATTCGCATCCTTAATCTTAACCGTATCCGTGAAGAATACGCCCAAAGACCACTCAAAGAACGTCAAAGGCAATATGCTGAAAAACCTGTTTCCGCAGAAATACAAGACCAATAATGCCAAAGGCATGAGGCACAGCATCCACGGGTTCTCCCAGACAAAGGCCTCCGCTATGGCCCAGACTACGAGAAGGCCGCTTGCGATATGCTTCATGGGCTTGGCGTAAAGCGCGTTCTTCCCCTGTGAAAGCTTTGGTACAAAGCGGATCAGGGTCAGGACGACCGCCATGACGGCCATCATCACGCAATATGCGATCTGGTAACCGTACTTTACTTCCGCCCTGGGAAGGTCTCCCCAAAGCGCGGGAACAAGCGCGACATAGAGCGGAGCGTTAACGGCAAGAGACGTCATTATCAATGAACTTATGCTTAAACCATCTTTTTTCTTTGCGTTCAGATAATAGCTGTATCCGAGAAGAACGCCGTCCAGGAACAGGAGTATGCCGTTCGCCCACATCCTTACGAGCGTGTTTTCAATGGTTACCGTGCTCCAGTATTCTTCGGCTGCGGCAAGCGCGAAAGTGCCTTGGAAAAGCGAAGACCAGACAAGCACTTCAGCAGCGATCCTGAGCCTGTAGTCGTCTTTTTTGAAGCGCCTGACAAGCGTCAGTACGAATGCCGTAACCAGCGCTGCCGGAATAACGTATATGAAGTAATTCTCATATGACTTTCCGCCCATTATCCAGGCCGTCAGAGACAACGACATAAGATAGAACCAGCTGCCTGCCATTAACGCGTTTATGCCGCCGCGGGCTTGGTTCTTCGCGAAGAACGCCGAGATGGAAGACGCGATGCAAGCGATTCCCATGGCGATAGCCAAAGGCCAAAAACGCAAAGGTCCCGCCAATTCAAACGCAAGCACCGTTAATGCGAAGAATGACGTAAAGAGGATGTCCGAAACGAGCGTATCGATCTTCAGGAAGAAGTAAGTAAGGAAAAGTGCAACGAACATGACGAACAACGGCCATATCTGCTGAGGATACTTGACGTTGTTGAACGCGAGGCATCCATACATGCCGAAGAACGCGATCGGAATAATATACTTGAGCCATCCCCTCTTCGGCGAGAACTTCGCGTGAAGCACCAGCTCGACATTGGTAAGGATCGAACCCACAAGCAGGAATTTGCTTTCGAAATCGTTCTCGATCACTATCGCGATAAGCATCGCAAGCGGAGCGGCATAAGCCATCAGTTCAGCATAGATTGCAAACGAAGGCTTGACGTTGTCTTTCGAAAGGATAGTGATGACGCGCAGGATCAAGGTAAGGAATGCAATAGCAATGAAGATTGCTTCATAAGGATAAGCATGTGTCGAATACTCACCCATCTGTCCCGATACAAATATAACGAGCCAGGTAAATGAGAAATAAGTGATCCCCGTATAGAACTTTGACTTGTAGATCAGCTTGCCCAAGCCCGCCGACAAAGCCATTACGCCTGCCGCGACCGCGGCAACGATGTATCCCGTTCCGAACCTGAAGGAGAACCCTTTTCCGAAAAGGGTAAACATTCCGACTCCGACTATTACGATCGGGCCAAGGAAGCTAGCGAGCGTGTAAAACGCAAATCCGGTCTGTTTGAGCTTTAACACGCGGCCTGAAAGGAATGCCAGGAAATATACCACGGCAACCGCAGCGAACAGCGTCAGCGCCCTCATCGCATCGCCCATGAAGCTCCACGAAACGGAAAGGAATGACGCGCCTACAATTGTAAGAAGCAGCACGCCGACTCCGAAAGTGATGCTCGTGCTGCTGATCTTCGATCTTTTCTTTTGCGTTGGAACTGGCTGGACCTGAGGAATTGCCGCGGGCTGAACAGAAGGATTCTGCACGGCTGCAGGTGCAGGCTGGATAACGGGTGCGTTCTGAACTGCAGGCACGTGAGTCTCTGCATGATAAACGCGGCCTGCGGCGACGGCATTCTCATTATACTGATCCTGCTTTACGCGGAAGAGTTCCCTGCGCGCGTCTATATACTTTCTAACAAACGTTATGAGCAGTATCTGAAGCGCAATTGCATACGGAACAACGAATAAGATACAAAGTAAACCAATATCGTCTAAATCCATAATATCTTCCCCTTTTTGGACTTCCAGTCCGTTAGCGTGATAATAGCATTATGAAATGACCGATGTAAAGTACTTTGACTATCAAAGTAAGTTATGCCACAAAATTACCTCACAGTTGATACGACTTTCCTCGAAGACTTGCAAATCCTATTCACCAACAGGTAAAAACAGCGTTTATGATGATTTTACCTGTTGTTTTTTCAAATTTTTTCATCAACGCAAACAATGCCAACAGGTAAGGCAATGGAATTCTTTGTTTTTACCTGTTGGTTTTGTCTTCATCAATCAGATTGGTGCGAAAACCAACAGGTAAAATGGCCGTTTATTGGATTTTTACCTGTCGGTACCGAAATTGATATACTTTTCACATCACTGCAACAAAACACAAACCTGTACTGTATATATGGCAAAGCTAAAATGCGGAGGTTTTGAAAAATGATAAAGTTCATAGGTAAAAGAGCCATGTCTGCCGCGCTCGCGGCGATGCTGATGCTCACTGGATGCGCAAGCAGGACCACAACCCCGGTCGCAACTGAGCCGCTCAAGCACGACCCTCAGCTAAAGACCGAGCTCAAGCTGAATGAGGTAGCAAACCAGAAGTTTGACGAAGAAAAGCTAAACGCCGAATACGGCAGATACAGCTTTAAGATGTTGGCGGAGATCGCTGAGAACGCCAACAAGAACTGCAACGTCATGGTTTCTCCCGCTTCCATCATGATGGCGCTCGACATGGTCGCTGCTGGCGCCAAGGGTGAAACGCTCAAGCAGCTCAATGCGCTTTTCTCAAGCGACACTGATCCATTGGAGCAGCAGGCTTTCGCTTCCGAGATGATGAAGCGCATCAATGCTGCACAAAAACTCAAGTTCGTCTGCGCCAACGCCATCTGGAGCGACAGCGAAAGGCTCGGAGGCATGATCAATTCAGAATACACGCAGTACATAAAGAAGACTTTCGAAGCGGAATTCAACTCCATACCCTTCAACTCTGAAACCCACAAAACGGTCAACAAATGGGTCGACGAAAAGACAAACCACATGATCCCAGAGCTGTTTGAACAGCCTTTTGGCCCGAACACGGTCATGGTATTGGTCAACGCGATCCGTTTTGAGGCGCAATGGGCGAAAGGCTATAACGAAGATCAGATCAGAAAGATGAAATTCAAGGGCACCGAAGGCGAAAAGGAAGCAACCATGCTTACGAGCACCGAAAAAGGCTACTTCACGTCTGACAAGGCAACGGGATTCATCAAGTACTATCAGGGCGAGGAATACGCTTTCGTTGCGATCCTTCCCAGAGACGAGAAGGCCAACGCCAACGAGTTCATCAAGAACTTCTCCTACGATGATTACCAGAGATTCATCTCCAGCCGCACCAACAGTGAAGTCTATACGCTGATGCCCGAGTTCAAATCCGATTACGGCATCAAGCTCAACGATCTTTTGAAGAATCTTGGCGTAACGGACGCGTTCAGTGAAAGCAAAGCGGATCTTACCGGAATCGCAGAACCCCACGGAGGAAGACTCTTCGTCTCGAACGTATTCCACAAGACGCACATAGAGGTTGACCGCAAAGGCACAAAAGCCGCTGCAGCCACGGGTATCACGCTCGACGTAAAGGGTGCGATGCCGATGGAAGAGGACAAAAAAGAAGTCATCTGCGACAGGCCTTACGTTTACGCCATCGTAGAGGCCTCCACAATGAATCCGATCTTCATCGGAACGGTCAACAACGTTGAATAACCTTTCACATTAGTTGGAGCACCTGCCTCTAAAACTCTTGATAAAAAGCCAAAGTACCTATAAGAATCGCGAAATCGCCTTTCTTATAGGTACTTTTCTGTATCCGAAGACTGTTTTTGAAGCGAGAGTACCTATGTATTTCTAGTTTTCAAATTTCCTATCGGTACTTTGCTGCTCAAAACGGCTAGTGAATCTTCAAAAGTACCTATGGCAAAAAGGAAAACCCGTTTTTTATAGGTACTTTCAATAATAACGAGGATTTGCCAAAGCACCGCCAAGTCAAAGCGCGAAAAACTCTCTCGCCTGAGCCTTGTTTTCTTCGACCGCGCGGGCCAGTTCCTCAACTCCGGAGAAGGGCTGCTCGGGTCTTAAGAACTTCATCAGCTCAACCTTGATCGTTGCACCGTAGATATCCTCGTCGAAATCGAAAATATAAGTCTCGGCCACATCGTTAACGGCGTCTTCGACAGTCGGCCTTCTTCCGACGTTGGTGACGCCGTAAAGCGTGCGGTTTCCAAGGGTTACGCGGGCACAGTAAACGCCGCGCCTGACAACGAACTTGTCCTCGGGGATCTCAAGATTTGCAGTGGGAAAACCCATCTGGCGTCCCGCCTGCTTGCCGTGGCACACGTGTCCGGAATACGAATAAAAACGCCCGCCGCAAAGCCTTGAAGCAAGTTCCACGTCACCTTCAGCCAGTGCTTCGCGAAGCCAGGAAGTCGATATCTTACGCTCAGTCCCTTCCAGTATCCTGTCTGCTATAACACGAAGGCTCATCTGATGATCCTTCGAATATACTTTGAGAAATGAGACATCTCCCGATGCACCTTTGCCAAACCTGTAATCGCGTCCCGCAAACAGCGCTGCAGCGCCTGCGCGTGCATACAGGATCTGCGTGCAGTATTCCTCAGGACTCATGTCTTTGACCTGCGGAAAATTGAGGACAAGCATCTCATCAACACCTAATTCCTCAAGCATCTTAAGGCGTTCTTCCATCGTATAAAGAAGTCTGTCATCACCGTTCTTGCCGAGGTTTCTGAAGGTTTGGACGCATGTCTTAAGACCCGTGTTTTCTGCGAGCCTGACAGCCGCTTTGATGATATCGATATGTCCCTGATGAAGCCCGTCGAACATGCCAAGAGCCATGACGCGGCCACCCGGGATAAACGGGAGACTATCCATATCGAATTTAGAACAGACCTTAATCATTAGCAAAAAGCCTCTCTATCCTCATGACCGTCTTTCCGTCCTCAAAAGCAGGATAAACGACCGCGATGGTCTTCCCTTCAAAAATGGCGCGGTAATAAACCCTCTCGTCAGAAACTGAAGCGCCTTCAAACAGGATCTTACGGCCAAAGCCGAGATCTTTTGCCTGGCGTGCGTCAAGCTTAACTTCAGGCTTGTCCGATATGGCTATGGACGAATCCTTGAGAAACGAATGATCGCCCTTCTCCAACATTTCAAAAAGCTGATCGGGAGTAGATGCGTCCTCGATCCTGAAAGGTCCCGTCTGCGTGCGTCTCAGGGTCTGCGCATAAGCGCCGTAACCGAGCAGTTCTCCGCAGTCGGTACATATCGTACGTATGTAAGTGCCCTTGGAGCACTTGCAGGTAAATTCGACCGCGAAACCCTTTTCAAGAGTTTCGATCTTATCGATCACGAGGCTGTATATCTTGATCTTTGCGGGCGGAAGATCTACTTCTTCACCCTTTCTTGCGAGGTCGTAAGCCTTTACGCCACCGATCTTTTTCGCGGAATACGAAGGGGGCTTTTGCTCCGTGCGCTTCGCGATCTCGGCAAACGCCTCGCGGACCTTCGCGAAATCAGTGGAAACGAGTTCATTCATTTCTGCTTCGGAAGGATGGTTTTCAGAGATAATCTCACCCGTACAATCGCCGCTGTCGGTAGTGGCACCGAAGATTGCGCGGCATGAATATTCCTTGTCAAAACCCTCGCAGAAACGGAGATACTTAAGTCCCTTGCCGCAGAACACGGGCAGAAGGCCCGTCGCAAAAGGATCGAGCGTACCTAAATGACCGGCCTTTCTCGAGCCGGTCAGTTTCTTTATGGCACCGTCCGTCTTGAAAGACGTCCAGCCCTCAGGTTTGTCTACGAGGATGACTCCGTCAAATATCATAGAAGCTTTTCGACGCGCGCCTTGACCTCATCGGCAAGAGCGTCTATCTTCCTGCCCCTTACCGAGAATCCGGCTGCGCGCAAGTGTCCGCCGCCACCGTAAAGTCCTGCAAACGCTGCGGAATTGAAACCGTCATTGGATCTTACGTTAGCCCTGATCTCGCCGTTTTCGAGCTCCCTCAAAACGATGGCGACCTCAACGCTGTCAACATCCCTCAATGCGGAAACGACGTCGTCTACTCCGTCAGAGTCCGCGCCGTATTCCTTGAACATTGAATAAGGAACGACGCTGATGGCGAATTTTCCGTCACAAAGAAATTCCGTGTTGGAGCGTGCTGCCGCAGAGAGCCTGAATTTCGACATCTTCTTGAGGTCGAAAAGGTTATAGCAAACTGAAGATATGTCACCGCCGAGGGACATCAGCTCTCCTGCGGAAACAAGCGTCTCGGGATGCGTGTTCTTGTACGTGAATCTTCCGGTATCGGTAACGATGCCTGCAATGAGGCAGCCGGCGCAAAGCTGATCGGCAATGGCGCTTACGGGCTTTCCGAGAAGTTTTGCCATTGAGCAGACCACATAGTAGACGAGCTCACATGCAGACGATGCATCAGGGTCGATCCACATGTTGTCCGCGCGCGTGCTGACTGAAGCGTGGTGATCGATGATGATCTTATTGGGACACTTGTCGAAATACTCGCCGCATGCGCCCATTCTTTCGGATTCGGAGATGTCAACGGCGATCGCCCTGGTGAACTTTCTGTCGAAGACCGTTCCGTTTTCCCTGAATGCCTTTGTCGCGTCGGTATCGGCAGTAACGTCGAAAAGAAGTCCGCTCACGCCCAAGAAATTCATGTTCTCAGGCAGTTCTTCAGGCATTGCGACATAAGCCTCAACGCCCGTCCTGCGGAGCGCTTCGCAAAGGCCGCAGGCGGAACCCACGCAGTCGCCGTCAACGCTCTTGTGAAGGAAGATCAGGCAGACGCCGTCCTCCTTCTTGAGCTCGGCCGCCATGTCGATAAGCTGCCTTGCTATGCGCTCTGAATCAGACTGATACTTCTCAATCATTTTCGTTACCGGCTTCCTCTTCGCTTGACGCGGAATCCTGCTCGCGCTTTTCCCTTTCGGCGCGCCTCCTCTCGTCGTCGGCGATCGTCTTGGTGATCAGCGCGTCCATGCGCGCGGCCTCGTCGAGAGTGTTGTCAAGCTTGAAATGCAACTCGGGAGCGATCCTGAGCTTGATCTCCTGCACCGCCTCATAACGGATGAAGCCCTTGGCGTGCTCGAGCGCGTCCATCGCATCCTTCTTGGTCTTTTCATCGCCGTAAACGGAAATGAAGACTGTGGCATGCGACAGGTCCGAACTCATCTTGACGCCCGTGACCGAGGTCATGAAAGGAACCCTGGGGTCCTTGAGCTTCGTCGTTATGATCGTTGAGATGACCTTCTGCATCTCATCGCCGACTATTTCAGGTCTTCTTCTCTTCATCTCTTAGTCTCTTGCAACCTCAATATTGCCGAATGCTTCGATAACGTCGCCAACCTTGATGTCGTTGTACTTCTCGACCGTAAGTCCGCACTCGTGTCCAGCAACGGCTTCCTTAACGGAATCCTTCTCATGCTGGAGTGAACCGAGCTCACCGGTATAAGCGACGACGCCGTCTCTGATGACCCTGACCTTGGTGCCGCGGGTGATCTTACCGTCAGTGACGTAGCAGCCTCCGATGGTTCCGATTCCGCTGACCTTGAACAGCTGTCTGACTTCCGCGTGACCCGTGATGACCTCTTCGATCTTAGGAGCAAGCATACCCTTCATAGCGTTCTCAACGTCCTCGATGGCGTTGTAGATGACGCTGTAGAGCCTGATGTCGACGCCTGCTTCCTTTGCCTTGTCGATGATCATCTGGTTCGGACGTACGTTGAAGCCGATGATGATCGCGTTAGATACGTCGGCAAGAACGATGTCGGATTCATTGATCGCACCGACGCCGCCGTGAACGACCTTGACCTTGACCTCGTCGTTGGAGAGCTTCTCGAGGGACTGCTGAACGGCCTCGACGGAACCTCTGTCGTCTGCCTTGATGATGATGTTGAGATCCTTGACGTCGCCTGCAGCCATCTGCTCAGCGAGAGTCTCAAGGCTCATCTTGGAAGATCTGTGGAGCTGCTCTTCACGCTGCTTGATCTTTCTCTTCTCAACAAGCTGACGCGCAGTCTTGTCGTCCGTTACCGCATAGAGCAGTTCGCCTGCCTCAGGTACTTCAGGAAGACCTAAGATCTCGACAGGTACTGAAGGGCCTGCCTTCTTGATCGGGTTGCCCTTATCGTCGTACATGGCTCTGATGTTGCCCATGATGGGTCCGCAAACGACGGTGTCGCCCTGCTTGAGCGTACCGCGCTGTACGAGGACTGAAGCGACAGGACCTCTGTTCTTGTCGAGCTGAGCCTCGATAACGGCGCCCTTAGCCTGACCCGTGGGATCAGCCTTAAGCTCCATGATGTCTGCGGTGAGCAGAACGTTTTCAAGGAGGTCGTCAATGCCGATGCCCTTCTTTGCGGAGATCGGGACCATGATTGTGTTTCCGCCCCACTCTTCGCAGATGAGCTCGTAGTTGGTGAGTTCCTGCTTTACCTTGTCCAGATTTGCGCCCGGCTTGTCTATCTTGTTGATCGCAACGATGATCTCGGTGTTTGCAGCCCTTGCGTGGTTGATTGCCTCGATCGTCTGAGGCATGACGCCGTCGTCTGCAGCAACAACGAGGATCGCGATGTCGGTGAACTGCGCGCCTCTGGCTCTCATCGTGGTGAAAGCTTCGTGACCAGGCGTATCAAGGAAAGTGATCTGGCGTCCCTTGAGCCTTACGGTGTAAGCACCGATCTTCTGCGTGATTCCGCCCGCTTCGCCTTCGATGACGTTCGTGGAACGTATCCTGTCGAGGAGTGACGTCTTACCATGGTCAACGTGACCCATGACGACGACGACCGGCGGCCTAGGCTGGAGGTTCTCGGGATTGCCCTCACCGTCATCGATGAGGATGTCCTCTTCGGTCTTCTCCTCAAGGAGCTCCGCGTTGATGCCGAATGAGTCTGCAACGAGGCATGCGGTATCGAAATCGAGTTCCTGGTTGATCGTGGCCATGACGCCGAGCTTCATAAGAGCCATGATGATCTCAGAGCTCTTCTTGCCGATACCCTCTGCAAACTCCTTAACGGTAATGAATGCGGGAATCTTGATCTCGGTTATGGTCTGCTGCTCGTCGGAATACTCCTCGAACTGCTTCTTTTTCTTCTTCTTGTAAGAATAATCGTCGTAATCACCGTCTTCGTTAACGCGGCCGCTGAACTGGGAGTTCCTGTTCTGGTGGCGCTTGTCGGCAAAGCCGCCCTTGCCGCCTTCACGGCGCTCGTTATCGTTGTGCTTCTTGTCAAAAGCACTCTTCTCGGCGTAGTTGGTCCTGCTCTTCTTGACCTCGTCGATTGGGGACTCAGCCTTAGGTCTTGCAGGGCGTCTGAACTGATTCTTCTGACCGGGCTCTTCGTCCTTGTCCTTGTCGAATCCGCCGCCACCGCCGTGGCCCTGATATCCGCCGCCACGCTGAGGTCCTCTGCCTCCGCCGTAGCCGCCCTGGCCACCCTGACCGCCGTAGCCGCCCTGGCCGCCGCTTCTAGCGGGGCTCTTTCTGTCGCGGCCCGTGTAGGTGATGATCGTGGAACTTCTGATGGTCTCGCCTCTTGCGGGAGCGTCACCAAGTGATACGACCGCGGACGAAAGCCTCGGCCTCGGTGCGGGCCTTACGATGTTTGCTTCCTCAGGAGCGGGAGCCTCAGTCTTGGCAGGCTCTGAAGCGGGTGCTTCAGGCTTTTTCTCTTCCGCCTTGGGCTCTGAAGCTGCGGGAGCTTCCTTAGGCTGCTCACTCTTGGGTTCCTCCGCCTTGACGGGCTCTTCAGCCTTGGCTTCCTTCTTTGCTTCCTTTTCTTCGTCTGCGACCTTAGAAGCCTTTGAAGAAGCCTTCTTAGCGGGTTTTTCCTTTGCAGGAGCCTCTTCCTTGGCCGTTTCAGCCTCGGCAGTCTTCTTAGTGCGCTTTGCGGCAGTCTTTTTCTCTTCGGCAGGCTCTTCCGTCTTTGCGGCCTTTGCCTTTTCCGAAGTTTTTGCCGTCTTCTTGGCAGGAACTGAATCTTCGGTCTTCTTAGCCGCTTCCTTCTTTGCAGGCTTTTCAGCTGCAGGAGCCTTCTCCGGCGCTTCGGGCGCGGGAGCGGGTTCTGCGGCGGGCGCCGGAGCCGGTTTAACCGCCGCTGCAGGAGCAGCCGCGGAATCTTCGCCCTTGTCGGACTTCTTGTGGACTCTTCCGAGCCTCATCTTCTTGCTGCCTGAGACGCCTCCGACTGTAAGACCGTTTTTCTTGTTCTCGCTGTCTTCACTCATCAAATGTCTTCCTCCTCGTTGATGCCTTCGAGCAGATCGGAAATCCCCTTTGCGAAGGCTTTATCCGTAACGGCGAGGGCTGCCCTTGCGGCTTTGCCCGTCGCTTGCCCCAGGTCATCTGAAGTTCCGAACCTGAAGCACGTTACTGCTTTTCCTGTTACCTTTTCACCTTTTTCCGCGGCACTCAGGAGCTTGTCCAGAGAGTTGCGCGATATGTCGCGGCTTATTATCAGCAGCTCCGCCTTACCGGTGCTGAGCGCCGAAGTCACGGCTTCAGCCCCCGAAGCGACCTTTCCGGCCCGCTGGGCCATTCCCAGCATTCCGAACACGCGCTGCCTTAAATCCATTACGCTTCCGCCTTTTCAGCCGCGGCGAGCATCTCTTTCGCGAGGTTTTCGATCTCCTCGTCGCTTATTGCCCTGCGAAGCCCCTTTGAAAGCCTGCCGGCCTTCTTGAGCTCCGTTTTGATGCATTCCACGTTCTTGCAAAGATAGGATCCTCTTCCGGGAGCCTTTCCCGTCGGATCGTAGACTATGCTGCCGTCAGCCATGGCAACGACGCGAAGGAGTTCGCTCTTGTCTTTCGTTGTCCTGCAGCAAACACAGCTTCTCTGCGGTTTTTTCTTCATGAGTTTCAGGCTTCTCCCTTATCCTCAGTCTCGTCAACGACCTGGAAGCCGTCCGTGAGGACCTTTGCAGCCTCATCGCTCTCGTCGGACTCCTTGCGGATGTCGATTTTGAAGCCGGTGAGCCTTGCAGCGAGCCTTACGTTCTGGCCGCTCTTGCCGATTGCAAGAGAGAACTGCTGGTCGGGAACGATGACCTTGGCGTGACGCTCAACGATGCCCTCTGCGTTAGTGGAGATCTCCGTGTCGACTCTGACGACCTTTGCAGGCTGGAGCGCTTCGCTGATGAAGAGCGCCGCGTCTTCCTTCCAGTCAACGATGTCGATCTTCTCGTCTGAGAGCTCGTTCATGATCTGCTGGACCCTCTGTCCGCGCTGACCAACGCAAGCGCCCTTTGCATCGATGTTGGGATCTCTGGAGTAAACCGCGACCTTGGATCTTGAGCCGGGTTCACGGGCAACGGACTTGATGATGACGTCGCCGTTCTTGATCTCGGGAACTTCGAGCTCGAAAAGCTTTGCTACGAGCGCGGGAGCCGTTCTGGAAAGAACGACTGAAGGCCTGCCGTTTGCTTCCTCAACGCCGGTTACGAGGAACTTCATGATCCTGTCCTGATCGTAACGCTCGTTACGGTTGTTGCGGATCTGTCCGTCCCTTCTTACGATGGCCTCTGCACGGCCGATGTTGACGTATACGTTTCTCGCATCCTTACGAACGATGGTTCCTGAAGTGATCTCGCCGATCTTTCCGTGGAACTCGTTCTGGATCTTTGTGCTTTCAGCATCCCTAAGCTTCTGGTTGATGGCGTTCTTTGCAGCGCCTGCGGCAAGACGGCCAAGGTCTTCTACGTCGATTCCGATCTCGATCTCGTCTCCGATCTCGACGTCCTCGTAACCGACTTCATGAGCATCCTCCAAAGAGATCTCGTTTGCGTCGTCCAAAACTTCGTCAACGACCTCAACGAGCTTGTAAACGTAGATCTCGCCCGTCTCACGGTCGATCTCCGCATTAACGGACTTGAAGTCCTGCTTGTTTCCGCCGAACTCTCTCTTGTAAGCTGCAACGATACCGCTCTCAATTGCCTGGAAAACCTCTTCCTCGTCGATAGCGCGCTCTTCAGCGAGCAGCTTGACGAGGTCGACTATTGTCTCTCTGGGTTCCTCTTCGTTCTTTCTCTTAGCCATCCTGAAAGTGACCTCCTGTTAAAACTGTTGATAAACTAATTAAAATTCAATATGTCTTACCGCCTTGGCGATGTCGCTTAAGGCAAGCTCATATTCCTTCCCGTCTGAAGCCTTAAGCTTCACTTTATCTTCCTCTGCGGCCTCGCAGACGCAGCTGAATTCCTTAATGCCGTCAATGGGTGCGTAAAGTGACACATCAAGCGTCTCGCCCATGTAACGCAGATAGTCCGAGACCGTCTCCAAAGGCCTCGTCAGTCCCGGAGAAGAGACCTCGAAATAGTCGTAATCCAGGCCAAGCTCCGTCTCGAGTACCGGATCCGTCGCCTTGCTGACGGTCTCGCAGTCATCGATGCCGACTCCGCCCTTTTTGTCGACGTAGAGCCTCAAGAACATCTTTCCGCCCTCTTTGGCATAGGAAACGTCGACCAGGTCGAGCCCCAGCTCCTTTACCAAAGGTTCAGCTATGTCAAACGCCTTTTGTGCCGTCTTGGACCTTTTGCCCATCTCTTCCTCCAAAGCCTGCCTAAAAATACAAAAAACGGACTTGAATCCAAGCCCGTTCAAAAAAATTACTTCTTAAGAACGGACTTATATTATCACATCGGTTCCCGGCATGCAAACAGAAAAAACTTCTGATTTTCTTAACATTTGACTCTTCATTTAATTTGGCAATTAAAGTAAAATGAGCATATCCGGATTATTCCTATGGAAATATGATCCCCAAAGGAGAACAAACTATGATCAAAGTTATTGCAGGACCCAAGGGAACAGGCAAGACGGCTAAGCTTGTTGACGACATCAACGAAGTAGCCAGAACCGACAGCAACGTCGTATGCATCGAGCGCGGCAACCGCCTCGACCAGCTCCTGAAGCCCAATGTACGTCTCGTCAATATGAAGGAATACCCCATCAAGGGTTTCGACCAGGTATTAGCATTCATCTGCGGCATCTGCTCCAAAGATTACGACCTTACACATATCTACATCGACGCGATCTGCAAAGTTGCTGACGATTACGATCTCGACAACCTCGGTGAATTCCTGGGCAAGCTCGACGCATTCTTCGCTGACAAGCCCGTCACCGTAATGCTTCTTTTCAGCGGCGACGTCAATTCCAGCCCTGACTCCATCAAGAAGTACGTTTAATTTTCCATCAACCTAGCTTTCAATGCCCGGCTCATCTGATCCGGGCATTTAATTAGAAAACCTGACAAGGAGGATCTGTAAATGGGTTTTATCAAGAAATTCTCTTCTGAGTTCAAGGAATTTGCACTCAAGGGCAACGTAGTCGACATGGCGATCGGCGTCATCATCGGTGCCGCTTTCAAGGACATCGTCACGTCCTTCACCGACAACTTCATCTCACCGCTCATCAACTCGGTCGGCGGCGCGGACATTGCCGGTTCCATCAGGCTTCCCTGGGTAAACTACGAAGGAATGGCTCTCGAAGATGTTCAGAAGCTCTCGCTCAACTACGGCGCATTCATCAGTGCCATCGTCAACTTCGTGATCATGGCCCTCATCCTCTTCGCTATGCTCAAGGCGATCAACGCACTTAAGAACCTCGGCAAGAAGAAGGAAGAAGAAGCTCCCGCTGCTCCTCCGGAACCCTCCGACGAAGTCAAGCTCCTCACCGAGATCAAGGATCTCCTCAAAGAGAAGCAGTAATCGTTTTTGTGAAATGACTCAAAGCAGGCCGCCGCGCGCGGCCTGTTTAGTACCATAGAAAGTGTAATTGTTAGAGAGTAATTAACTCCGACAGTTGCACTTTTCTTATAATACGGGGA
>JAFZVF010000022.1 GCA_017617935.1 Clostridiales bacterium
TTCGAGCCGGGCAGCGATCCCGATCTTCGGATTATCAGTCAAAGTCTAGGAAATAGCCCAATAATGGGACAAATACCGACAAAACAGAACATATTGTTCTAAAGCGTTTTCAGGGTTTTACCGACAAAAACCGACAAAGCCCCAACCCTATCGCGTGAAAAACCGGAGCTGTTTCCACGGCTTTCGCTATATATCTTTACTTATTCTATAAGCAGATGTTGAAACGGTCAGAATCCCAATGAATCATTCACAAGGATCACGTGTATCCTGTCTGCGTGTCTTGAAAAGCGCGTAACGAGGAACTGGCAGCAGATAGTATCCGGCGATTTGCAGTTCATGCAAGAACCTGTTTTAGCGCAGGGAGTATCAAGACCGAACCTCTGGGCATTGATGGGAGCCGCAACGTTTCTAGCCCTCTTCATTGCGCCGTCAACGTCACTGCAGACTTTATTCATGCCAACAATGAACAGAACCTTTTTCGGGCCCTGGGCAATCGCGGAAACCCTGTTCGAATTACCGTCGATGTTGATGAGAACGCCGTCTTCAGTTATCGCATTGCAGCTTGAAAGGAAGAAATCCGCATCATATGCGGCAAGCATTGCGGCGCGCTTGTCCTCAGCCTGATCCCTGTCAAGGAAGTTGTAATTGCCCTTCTTCAGGGCATCAACAAGACCTATCTCGTGAACGCTCATTCCGCCGCCCATGGTAACCGTTGAACCTTCGGGTATCAGATCAAGCGCCATCTTCTTTGCCTCTTCTGCAGATGAAGCGTAATAGCCGCTCATGTTGCGTGAGTTAAGGCCCTTGATCACCTTCTGTGCAAGTTTCTCATTGCGTGTGAAAATGTTCTCATTCATCATCAGGCACCTCCAAAAGATACGGTATTCTGATAATCATTATAGTATAAAAAGGTTTGTTCTTATGAAGCGGATTTCTTCGAACCGCGTCCCAATCTGCCTTTGACCTTCTTGATCCAGAAGGTTGCCTCTTCCATCTTCATGAGCATCGCTATGCCGAAATATATGACGACGGCGGTAATGCCCTTTGAACAGAAGATCAGGAGCTGACGGACCTTGCGTCCCTCTCCCGGAACGAACTTGTCGAAAACGAAACAGACTACGGCCATTACGCCGGCTGCGATAAAGGCTTTTATCAGGAAATTTACGATGCCGTGCGGCGCCAATTCCTTGCGCTTGCAGTAAAGCACCGACAACAATACCATCTGGCAGAGGTTCGTTGCGGAATAAGCAAACGAAAGGGACAGAGGACCGATTCCGAGATTGATGAAGACAACGCAGAAGATCGGATTGAGCACGAGTCCCACGATGCCAGCAAGGAGCGGGATCCTGGTCTGCCCTATCGCGTAGAACGCCTGATTGAATACGTGAATGACAGCCGCCGTGATAATCGCCGATGAGAATCCCAAAAGGAAAACGGATGCGGTGTGCGCATTCTTGTCGGTGTATCTTGAAGACCACTGGTAGATTGCTTTAACAACATCCAGATTCATTACCGCAATGAAAGCAGCTGACGGTATGGAAAGGAACAGCGCGTTCTTCATCGATTTGGAAAGAAGCCTGGAGCAATCCTCCATCTTGTTCGAACCATAGTCACCAGCGAGCTGCGGCGTCATGACGGTCGTAATCGCGACAACGAATACGGAATACGGGATCTGCCAGATCGTTGAAGCATTGCGGTATCCGTAGATGCTGCCCTTGTCAAAGCTGTTGGCAAAGAAATTAAGAACAACGATGTTGATCTGCGTTATGGACGCGGAAATGAGGATCGGTATGGCCCTCTTAAACAGCGCAATGAAGTCCTTGTCAGTCGGATCAAAATGGAACTTGAACTGCTTCATCTGCTTGAATCCGAAAAGATACTGGCAGATGAAATAGATAATGGCTGAAACAAGTATGCCGCCCGTTGTCATCATGAGCCTTTGCTGCGTCTGGCCGCCGAAAACGGCGATTGCAACAAGTACAAGGATGTTGTAGATGACGGGGCCGAAAGACGTGATGGTAAACCTTCTGTAGGAATTCAGAACACCATTGCAGAGTGCCGCCAGCATTATGAAGAATATCTGCGGGAAGAGCATCTTGGAAGCCTGCGAAGCAAGCTGCAAAGTTATCGGATTGGTGTTCTTGTTCAATGCGTAAAGAGAATAGAACTGCTCGGAAAACACCGTGCCCAATGTGCAGAAGAATATCATTACGACTGATACAACCGATATGAATATGCTTACGGTCCTTACGCCCTTCTTCTCGTTGCCGGTCGCGAGCTGCGCTGAAAGATAAGGTGCAACGGTGGAATAGATCGCGCCGCCTACGAGAAGGTTGTAGAAAAGATCCGGGATCGTGAATGAAAGCGTGAACGCGTCACGGTAGATGTCAGCAGTTGAAGGATCAACGCCGAACCTGTCTGAAACTATTATGTCCCTGAGAAGACCAGATGCTTTTGTAATGATGAGGCCGATGCCGACAATGAGTGCGGACAATCCAAAACTCATCGTCTTCTTTTTACCGCCCTTGGCGATTTGTTTCTCAGTATTCTCAGCCACTCAGATCTTCCCTTCCGCAATCGATACTAGCGTCTCAAGCGCGCAAGAGACAGTCTGCCTTCTAATTTCCATACGGTCTCCAGAAAACACGTGTCTGAAAGAACCGTTCTTACCATTACTGTGATAGCCGAAATATACGGTTCCGACCGGCTTGCCGGGGAGTTCGCCGGTAGGTCCCGCAATGCCTGTAACGGCTACGGAACAGTCACATCCGATTACTTTGCAAATGCCTTCCGCCATTGCTTCAGCGCATTCCGCGGAAACCTCGGTGTGTTCATCTATCACTTCAGACGGAACGCCCAAGACGTTCATCTTCACTTCATTCGTATAGCATACGACGGAACCGGAGAAAACAGCTGAAGCGCCGGGCACTCCTACTATTTCGGAAGATATCATTCCACCGGTAAGGCTCTCGGCAAATCCGAAGGTTACATCCTTTTCCGCAAACAGCTTAACAACGCGTTCTGCAAGTTCACTCATATCAGCTGTTTCTCGCCTTCATCTCGAGCCATTCGGTCTTTGTAACAAGGATCTTTCTAGGCTTGCTTCCCTCAAACGGTCCGATGATCTGTTTTTTCTCAAGTTCATCGATAAGACGTGCGGCACGGGGATATCCGATGCCCAGTCTTCTCTGGAGAACGGAAACGGATGCGCTACCGTTTTCGATGACGGTCTCAACGGCCTGCTCGAAAAGATCGCTGCCGTCAGAACCGCCAGACGCTCCGTCCATAACGGCTCCGCCCTCCGCGCCTTCGGCAGTGCGGTCGATCTCGTTGATGATGTCCTCGTCATACATGGAGCCATATCTGTTCTTCAGATATTCAACGACGACCTCAACCTCTTCGTCCTTCAGGAACGCGCCCTGTCCTCTGACAGGCTGGGGAGCGCTCATCGGCGCATAGAGCATGTCGCCCTTTCCAAGGAGCTTTTCAGCGCCGCCATGATCGAGGATAGTCTTGGAGTCAACGCTGGAAGTAACCGCAAACGCGATCCTTGAACCGATGTTCGCCTTGATAACGCCCGTAATGACGTCGACTGAAGGCCTCTGTGTTGCAATGAGCAGATGGATTCCAGCGGCTCTTGCGAGTGCTGCGAGGCGTGAGATGTACGTTTCCACTTCCTTTGCGGCAACGCTCATAAGCTCTGCAAGCTCGTCGATGACGAGAACGATCAACGGAAGATGCTCAACGGTCGGATCGTTTGCGTACTTTTCATTGAAGCCGCTGATGTTTCTGACCTGGCCTTCAGCAAACAGCTTGTATCTTCTCTGCATTTCGACAACCGCCCAGTTGAGAGCGGCCGCAGCCTTTTTAGGATCCGTAATGACTGGCATTATCAGATGCGGAATTCCGTTGTAAACGGCAAGCTCAACGACCTTGGGGTCAACAAGGATCATGCGAACGTCCTTCGGAGAAGTATGCACAAGGATGCTCGTAAGGATGGAATTGATGCAGACGGACTTACCTGAACCTGTGGAACCTGCGATCATGAGGTGCGGCATCTTTGCCAAGTCACAGTAAATGGGCCTGCCCGGGATGTCTCTTCCGAGAGCAACGGTCAAAGGCGTGGAAGCTTTGAATTCCTTGGTTTCAACGAGTCCCCTCAAATGGACCGCAGTAGGCTTGTCGTTAGGTATCTCGATACCGATGGCGCTCTTTCCTGGGATGGGCGCTTCGATTCTGATGGAAACTGCAGCCATGGCAAGCTTGATGTCGTTTTCAAGCTGCGTGACCCTGGATACCTTTGTTCCGACCTTAAGCGTAAGCTCGAATCTCGTGATCGCAGGACCATGCGTTATGTTCTTGACTTCAGCTTCGATGCCAAAGCTTCTTAAAGCGTCCTCAAGCTTGTATGCCTTCTCGCGGAGCATTGCATCCTTGTTCCCGGCATCACGCTGTATCTCGTCAGGCGAGAGCAGATTCGTGGGAGCGGGAACGTACTTCCTGAGCTTGCTGTCGCGCGCCTTCTTCGCCTTCTCGCGTTCCTGTGTCTCGGCGGTAAACTCGATGTTGGGATTCTTCGTGTGCGAAGTACCCTCGTTCGTCTTCATTATCCTGCCTTCAGTCCTGGAGAAGTTTTCAGTGTCTTCAGTTTCCGCATTGATCGTGATGCGGCCGTTGGAAGGAGCGGGCGTACGCTTGCGGGGCTCAGGCGTTGCGGAAGGCATGACGAAATCGCTGGCAGCGGCAGCACCGCCAATGGCGGAAGGATCAACGGAAGGTCGTCTTACGTTTCTGTCAGACGAACCGACGTAATCATAACCCGTGCCTTCAGTATCTTCATCGATCTCATATGGATCATCAGGTTCCACACCATCGTCATATCCGTTCTGGGACTGAGGCGTGCCGTCAACGGTAAGATCGTAAAAATCCGGTTCCTTGCGGTTCAGGTCAAGGAAATCAGGAGTCTTGGGCTTCTTCCTGTTCATGGTACCGGGGATCGTCACGGGTTCCGAGGTGTATCTGAAATCAGCAGAAGGAGCGTCAGCAGCGCCTCTTACGCTGTATTCCTTCTCGTTATAGGTAAGCTTGTTGGGATCCGCGCTGTTTTCCGCACTCGTGTCGCCCGTCATTTTGGACACGTCAACGAAACCAGTCCTGCTGTCGATCGGGAGCGTCGTGTTGAAGGCGCCAGGCACTCCGTTAGAGGAAGGGCCAATGGGCTGCGCAGCACTAGCCATTGGCTTTGCGGGCGTTCTGGGTACGGGCAGGATGCTCTCGTCACCATAATGGATCACCGATGCTCCGTTTCTAGAAGGCGAACCCTGAGGCCTAGCCGGAGGATTGCCGTAAGGGGCCCTTCCGGAATACATTCCGTTTGACGGATCCCTCCTGTGTACGTCCTTCTTGGAAACTACGGTCTTATATACCCTGTTCGAAGCAGTGCTAATTGCCTTGTAAGTCTTTTTGGCGGTGGCTTTGAGCGAAACGCGGAAAACCACGATTATCTGAGTGATGATGAAAACGACGGTTGCGAGGATCGCAATGATTTTGCCTGTTACCTCATTGAGCGCGACAGCAACGGCGCCTCCGAGGAGTCCGCCCGGGAATACCGCGGGAGTTCCGGGCCTGCAGATCATTTCCTGATTTCCGCCTGATACCCAAAGCAGTCCGAGCGCTTTGGCTGCGGAAGCCTTACCGGCCTCATTCGCGGAAATCTCCCTGAAATAGTCGAAGTCCATAGTCATCATTGCAAGGAGCGCGGAAAAACTGACGAGAAGCAGGATCACGGATCTGACCCTGACGCCGGTTACGCCCTGCCTCTTCTCGAAAAAGACGTCCAACGCGGCATAAAGGAAATAAAGCGGGACTACGTAAGCCATGCAGCCGATCAAACCGAAAAAGAGGTTCTTAAAAAAGCTGCCGATGATACCCGTCAGGCTGACAGGCAGATAGAAAATGAGGATTATCGCCGCTGCGACAAAGAACAGGATCAGACCCGTTACTTCCTTCTTGTTATCGCTCCTGTTCAAACGCCGAACCTCCTGGCAGCCTTGTAGATCAGTACAAGGGTTTTCGCATCTTTTATTTTACCGCTTTCCGCCATTTCAAGAGCCTGTTTAAGCGGACATTTTACCGTTCTCAGATATTCGTTCGGATCGGGAGTTCCGCCCGTATAATGAAGATCCGTGGCGATATAGAGATTTATTATCTCAGAGCAGTATCCGGGCGTTGCCATCATCCTTCCGACATGCTCGATCTTTCCTGCCGTAAAACCGGTTTCTTCGGTTATCTCCCTGGCCGCACAGTCGAGAGGGTCTTCGCCGGGCTCGACCTTGCCTGCGGGGCTCTCCGTCATGACCATTTCAAAAGGGCTCCTGAACTGTTTTACGAAGTAGCAGTTAAGCTCATCGTCGATGGGCAGGATCGCCGCTCCGCCGTTGTGAAGGACGATCTCCCTGTGTGAGGTCGCTCCCTCGGGAGTCGTGATCGTCTTTACCTCGACCTGAAAGACCCTGCCCGTGAACTTCGTCTCCTTGGACACGGTCTTTTCGAAAAGCATGTCATCCGAACAATCTATCTTGCCCATTTGCTAGTTATCGCCTCTTATTACTTAAATTTGCGGCTTTCAGCGACCGCGAGCTCGTCACACCTGTTGTTGAGCTCGTCATCCGCATGGCCTTTGACCTTGCTGAAGGTAACCTGGTGAGTGGCCGTAAGGACCGCAAGTTCCTTCCAGAGATCCGCATTTGCGACCTCCGCCTTCGCGCTGTTCTTCCAGCCGTTCGTCATCCACTTGCCGATCCAGTTCTGGTTGAAGGCATTCACTACGTAAGCGCTGTCGCTGAATATCGTAACCTTGCAGGGACGCGTAAGCGCGCGAAGTCCGTTGATGACGCCGGCAAGCTCCATCCTGTTGTTGGTGGTTAGCGCCTCTCCGCCGGAAAGCTCTTTCTTATAGTTTCCCGCGATAAGGATGGCCGCCCAGCCACCGGGACCGGGATTGCCCGAGCACGCGCCGTCGGTATAGATTGTTACCTCCGTTATCGCGCCCATCGTCTTGATTATTTCCTGCCCTGCATCTTAAGCGTCTTGTCGTAAGCCGCGGTTACCGACTTGATGACGGCATTGCGGAATCCGTTCTCCTCAAGCGCCATTACGCCTGCGATGGTCGTTCCGCCGGGAGAGCAGACCATGTCCTTGAGGACTGCGGGATTCGTTCCGGTATCAAGGCAAAGCTTGCCTGAACCCATTATCGTTCCAGCTGCGATCTTGAGAGCGTCATCACGCTTTATGCCAAGGCTTACGGCTGCATCAGCCATTGCCTCGATGAAGAGCATGACGTATGCAGGGCCCGTGCCTGAAACGCATCCGATCGCGTCAAGGGTCTTCTCATCACAAAGGATCGAAGTGCCGCATGTATCGAGAAGCGACTTGACGAATTTCGTTTCGTCTTCGGAAAGTCCTACGGGGCAAACGGCTGAAACGCCGCATCCTACCTGTGCCGGAGTGTTGGGCATGATCCTGACGAACTTTCTTCCGCTGCCGAGAATTCCCGCGATCCTCTCGCAGGTAACCGCCGCGGCGATGGAAAGAACGATCGCGCCGTCCTTCAAACACTCGCTGACGTCTGCAAGAGCCGGATCGAAATGCTGGGGCTTGACCGCCATAAGTACGTAATCAGCATCCTTGACGCAAGTCTGAACGCTTCCTGAAGTATTGCATCCGAGTTCTTTTGCACATGCATCCATAGCCTCAAGCCTTACGTCAAAACAGTATGCTTCGGAAGCCTTTATAGCGCCACCCCTGATGAAACCGCCTAAGAGGGCCTTGCCCATGTTGCCTGTTCCTATAACAGCAAGCTTCATATCGATCCACTCCTTTTATTATTTATTATAACAGTGGAATAAATCATACCATTGACCTTGACAGAGTGCAAACCAACGATTAAACTATCATAGCCTTACAGGGGTATAGTTTAATGGTAAAACTGCGGTCTCCAAAACCGTTGATGTGGGTTCGATTCCTGCTACCCCTGCCAGTTCAAAGAAAAAACGCCTTCATCTTGAAGGCGTTTTTCTTTTTCAATAATGTTATCAGAACGTAATCAAATCAGGTTGCCGAAGTTGCAGCCGTTGTCTCGGAAGCAGCCGTCGTCTCTACGGGAAACGTACTCTTGATCTGCTCAGCCTTCAATGACTTTGCGGGAACTATCTCAAGCTTGATGTAAAGCTTTCCGCCGATGTTTTCCATAGCGAGCTTGAAAGCTATGTCACCCCTGACGTAGAAAAGGCCTTCGAGGTTTGCTTCGTTTGATGAAGACATAAGCAATGAAACGCAGTTGGTGAAGGTCAGGTCAGGCATGAAGTTTCCGAGGATCGCTCCGAAATGAACCATCATCATCGTCATGTGCTGGTCGTCATAAGTGCAGTAAACGCACATTCTCGTAAGCTGACCGTCGCTCTTGCGCGTATTGGCCTCAACAAGGACGTTCTCAAGCTCTTCAGTTGCGACAAGCGTCTTGACGAAAGGCTTGAACCTTGCATCGAGCCTCTTCTGCTCTGCTTCATCGATCTCGCCCTTGATGCTCCAGATCTCCTTGATGGACTCCTTGTCAACGGCTTTGAACTGAGGCGTTAGCGTCGTATATTGAGCCTGCATCTTCTTGGAGATGTCAGACTCATCAAGTCTCGTGTTGAATTCTTCCAACGTGTATCCGAAAGAAGGAACGAGAACCTTGGGAAGTACGTAATAAAGCACCGCGGCCATGATGATCGCGACAATGACGACCGCCATGATGGCAGGGATCGGATCCTTCTTAGCCACAGGCTTTTCTTCAGACTCTTCGTCCTCATCTTCCTCTTCTTCGGAATCTTCGTCAGACGCTTCAGCATCGGCGGAAACTTCCGTTTCGCCCTCTTCGCCCTCTTCAGCCTCTTTCTTTTCGGAATCTTCCTGTTCTTCGGCTTCTATATCTTCAGATACGGCTTCAGTCTCTTCTACTTCAGAGTCAACAGCCTTTGCCTCTTCATCCTTAACGGATTCGGAAACGGCCTTCTCAACTTTTTTCTTGGCTTTTTTTGCTGACATGTCGTGTCCTCCATTTCAAACGTTGCTATTATAATGTAAAGCGTGAACTTGTAAAAGGGTTATAATGAAACAAATGCCAGGAAAGAGGTGACAGATATGCCGCACATTCTGATATCCGGCGGTTCCAGAGGAATCGGAAGAGCCGCAACGCGCCTATTCGTTGAAAACGGCTGGTCGGTCACCTGCCTTTACCACACGAACGATCCCGACTTTCATAACGGCGTGTTCGCAATAAAGTGCGACGTTTCAGATCCCGTTCAGGTAAGGTCCGCAGTCCTCAGGTCTGAAGCGCATTTCGGTCCTATCGACTGCCTTATCTCAAATGCAGGTATCTCAGTTAAAGGCCTTGCCCAGGATTTCGGTGAAAACGATTACAGACTCGTCATGGACACGAACTTCGGCGGTCTTTTCAATCTGACAAACGCCCTGATGCCCGGCATGATATCAAGAAAGAGCGGCGTCATCATCGCAGTATCTTCCATGTGGGGACAGACCGGTGCTTCATGCGAAGCCCTTTATTCAGCGAGCAAAGGCGCAGTCGACGCATACGTAAAATCACTTGCCAAAGAACTCGGCCCTTCAGGCATCCGAGTCAATGCGGTATCTCCGGGCGTCATCAACACTGACATGATGAAGGACTATTCCGACGAAGACAGAAGAGACCTTGCGGGCGAAACTCCCCTCGGCAGGCTTGGCACTCCTGAAGACGTCGCAAAGGCGATGTTCTTCCTTGCTTCAGACAACGCTTCCTTCATCACCGGACAGATAGTCGGCGTCAACGGTGGCTTCCTCATTTGATATTATCAATTGATAATTAGTCAAAAATCTTCTAAAATGTCTGGAAAAGACAATTTTTGCAAGCTTTCTGACAACTGACGCAAATCAAGGGAGATCTGTCATGCCAATAAACAACAGCTACTCAAGAATCACGCCCGAAATCGAAAACCTCGCGAAAATATGCGGTTCAAACAAGATCGACGTCGACCTCTACACTGAATACGATGTTAAAAGGGGCCTTAGAGACCTTAACGGGAAAGGCGTCCTCACAGGTCTTACGCGCATCTCTGAGATCAACGCGACAAAGACGGTTGACGGTAAGACCGTACCCGCGGAAGGCGAGCTCTTCTATCGGGGCATCAACGTCAAAGACCTTATCGCAGGCCAGCCGGAGGAAATGCACTGCGGCTTTGAAGAGGCCACGTACCTCCTCCTTTTCGGCAAGCTTCCAAACAAAAAGGAACTCACTGATTTCATTAACCTTCTCGCGGAATCCAGGTCTAAAATGCCTAAGAACTTCTTCCGTGACGTCATCATGCAGAAACCTTCTTCAGACCTCATGAACAACATCGCTCGTGCAGTGTTGAACCTTTACGCATACGACCTGCAGCCGATGGACGTATCACTTCCGAACGTCCTGCGCCAGTCTTTGGAACTGATCTCCATATTCCCCCAGATCGCCGTTCACAGCTACGATGCAATGAAATACTATCTCGACAGGGATTCTCTCATCGTCCACCGTCCGAAGCCCGGACTCTCGACTGCAGAGAACATCTTGTACATGCTCAGGTCAGACAACAAGTTCACGCCTCTCGAAGCCAAGATACTTGATGTTTCGCTGATCCTTCACGCGGAACACGGCGGAGGAAACAACTCCACATTCACCACGCACGTCGTAACGAGTTCCGGCACAGACACCTATTCTTCAGTCGCGGCTTCCCTTTGCTCCCTCAAGGGTCCAAAGCACGGCGGTGCGAACATTCAGGTCGTCAAGATGTTCAAGGAGATCAAGAAGAATGTTTCCGACTGGGAAGACGAGGACGAGATCTTAAGATACTTGGAGAAGATCCTTCACAAGGAGGCGTTCGACCGTTCGGGCGTCATCTACGGAATGGGCCACGCGGTATATTCGATATCTGACCCGAGAGCACAGATCTTCAAGGAATACGTCCGCCAGCTCTCTTCAGAAAAGGGCCGTTCCGCTGAATTCAGGTTCTACGAAAAGGTCGAAAGGCTCGCAGCAGAGCTCATAGCAGCCGAAAGGCACATCTACAAAGGCGTTTCGGCAAACATCGACTTCTACAGCGGCTTTGTATATTCAATGCTCGGCCTCCCGACGGAGCTCTTCACTCCCCTCTTCGCGATCGCCAGGATCTCCGGCTGGTCTGCGCACAGACTTGAAGAGCTTAACGGCCACGGAAAGATCATCCGTCCCGCTTACCGCTGCGTCCAGGAAAGACAGGATTTCGTCCCGCTCGAAGACAGAAAATGATTCAAACGCGTCAAAAAGTAAAGGCCCCGCGATACTGACAATCGCAGGGCCTTTTTTCTGGCTTTCTAATATTGATTAAGAAAAGACTTTCGGATAAACCTTACGCCTTCTCGTTGTCGTCTTCGATCTTTCCGAAAAGATTGAGTCTGAAGAGCATTGCTTCGTCATCAGGATCAGAGCAGGAGATCTTTGCGTTGCAAACGATACCGCCCTCGATGAGCTTCATGATGCCCGTGATCTGGCTAAGCTTGCTCTTAAGGTTGAAGTGGTCACCTTCATCGGTAATGAGGTTTACGCTTCCCTTGCACTCGTCAAGTGCCTTCATCAGTGTAGCAACATCAATATTATCCAAATAAAAAGCTTTCATAAGAAATACCTCCTCATATTATTGGTACTTTTTTGTTCTGTCCTCGGTCTTCCCTTGGACAGCCTTATGTTACTTTTCTTTCGGTTTCAACTCAATCGGTTTTGTTTACAAATTGCACAACCAAAACTGTCTGTTTTTGTGCATATTGTCAATAAAGAATTCCCAAGGCATTGTGTTAACGATCCTTGGGAACCCTTGATTTATCAGTATTTGATGGCTTCGAACAGTTCTTCGTTCTCATCGTAGATGTAGTAGACGCCGTGGCTGTCATCATCACAATCGGGAACCTGCTCAACGCTTCCTACTTTCTTTCCCTTGTAAGTATCGCCTTCCTTGGGAATGCCGCCTGCGTTCGCAGAACCTGCATCAGGCGCAGCCGTGGTTGCTGCAGCTGTTGTAGCGGCGGTGGAAGCGGCGGTTGTCGCAGCGGGCTTCTTGTCTCCTCCGCAAGCTGCGAGGCAGAAGACCGACATGGCGGCTGCCGCGATCAAAAGGGCTGTAATTCTTTTATTCATAGTTAAATATCCTCCGTCTGAAATTCGTATGCAGAGTAACATTCTTAACTTTTCAAATCAACACAAATAAAAGGTAAGAATGAAGCAATGCTTTATGTATCCTGCGGGGATGCCGCTGATGCCTTCGCGTCTTCAACGGCCTTTTCAATATACTGGGCGCGGACGTAATCCACCACGGTGTTGACCCAGGCCTTGTAGCCCTTCATGTTGAGGTGAACGTAACCATCGCTTGAATACTCCTTCTTCATCTCACCGGAACTGTCCTTAAGCGGGGTGCTTATGTCGATGAAGTAAACGTCCTTGTGGGAATCCGCATACTTCTTCATAAGCTTGTTGAGCTCATTGATGTTGCCGTTGGAAAGGTTCTTTTCATTCTTGGTTCCGCGGCGCGGCGTCGTTGACTGGATGTAAATGACGACTCCGGGATTCTCCTTCTGGATGCCCTCGATATACGAATTGTATTTCTTTGCAACGTTGGCTGCCGAAGTTCCGACCAAGTCATTCGTACCCATCATTATCAGCGCATACTTGGCGCCGCACTTCTTTACGAGCGCCTTTGCCTGGTACTGACCGCCCTTGTATTTGAGCATGTATCCGTCAAGCTTCGACTTATCGGAATTGAAGGTATAGCTGACCTTCGCTGCGACAAGCGGTCCTCCGAGATAGTCCTTGCCCTTTGAGTTGAAATAGGTCGTAAGTCCTTCCGAAGTGGAGTTGCCAATAAACACCGACTGCGAGAAGAATGCGTCAACGCCGAAATCCGTCATCTGACCGTTCTTCTGAGGATCGAAATAATACGTAAGTCCATTTATCCTTATCCAGCCGGTCTTCTTCTCTTTGGTCGAAGGATCGTAGCAGTATACGGCGTCGTTCTCATACTTAAGAGGATAGTTGGGACCTATCTCAGCCTTGTATTCCGCTCCGGGAGACATGGCAGACTCCTTGGACATCGAAGCGGTCTCCTGCTTGCTCGCGATTCCCGCAACGTTTCCGGGAAGTCCGGAATCCTTGGGTACAAGGACCACCTGAATGGCCAAGACCTTCTTTGAATATCCAACGGTGCCGCTGACTTCACCGTTCTTTGCCCAGTTAAGCCAGCCGTAGGATTCGGTAAGAGTCCTGTAGCAGACGTCATAGTGCTGCTTTACGTCTCCTGTCAGTTCGATCTTTATCGCGTCGATGCGGTTCGAGCCGTCCGCGGAACCTGACACCTTGCCGTCAACGGCCCAGCCGTTCCACTTCTCCTTGCCCTTGAGCAAAACCCTGTATCTGATGCCACCGGAATACTCTTTTCCGGAAAGCTTCATGCTTATGCTGGTAAGCGCCTTGTTGTTATTGGCGGCATTCATCTGCCCCTTGCTCTTCCATCCGTTTTTGTTGCCGTAGCTCTTGCCGCCCGTCTCATAGTAAACGTGCATGCTGTCGGAAGACGCGTCACGCTTAAGAATCTCAATGCGGCTTTGAACGCCGAGCCTGTCAGCGAGAACGCGTTCCCTAGACGGAATGACCGTGAAAGTTACTATAAAAGCCGCAGCCACTACAGCCGCGGAACTTAATTTGTTTTTTATTCCCATCAGTAAGACCCCTTACTTGAAATATATGCTAATTCTATCACTCCGTTTTACAAATCAATGCGATACCGCAAATATTCCCAACTATGTTAACAAAATGAAATAAGGCAGCCCAAAGGCTGCCCAAGATCAGATCTCACTAAATGAAGCGTCATTCTTCCTTTCTCGAATAATCCGTATTGTTGAAGGATTCGTAAAGCTCAATGATTTCATCCTTCATCGACAGGAACGAATCGGCAAGCTCGGGGTCAAAATGCTCTCCCTTTTCCTCATCGATTATCTTGAAGGCCTCTTCGTAGGACATCGCCTTCTTGTAGTACCTCTGGCTGACCAGGGCGTCAAAAACGTCAACGAGCGCCATTATCCTTGCCTCAAACGGAATGTGCTTGCCCTCAAGGCCGTCAGGATATCCGGTTCCGTTGTATTTCTCGTGGTGATGGTGGGCGACGTTGGACGCGACCTTAACGAACTCCTTGTCGTCAACGTCCGCAAGGACCTTTTTCACGATTTCAGCGCCTTTTTGGGCGTGCGTCTTCATCTCGTCGTATTCCCAAGGCTTAAGGCTCGACCTCTTCTTAAGGATCGCGTCCGAAATGTTTATCTTACCGAGGTCGTGGAGAGGCGCGGAGTTTACAACGGCGTCCCAATAGTTTTCCGATTTATGGTATTCGGGGCAAGTCCTGAGATACTCAACAAAGAGGGCGCAGCATGCGGAAGTCCTGTTGATGTGGCCTCCCGTGGAGTTGTCCCTAGATTCGATCATGGCTGCCATGCCGAGGATCGTTGAGCTCTGCAATGACTTAAGCTTCTTTGCCTGCTTGGCGGCTTCACGCTGGAGTCTTTCTCCCCTGAAGCTCAGCTGCTCGATCCTGTCCTGCTGGGCGGTGTCGTCCACGAGCTCGACAAGATATCCCGCGATCCTCCTCTGGCTTCCGAAATGGATGAAGCTAAGCTCACAGTTAAGGTGCTTTCTCTCTTCAGGATTACGGTCGTTGATGACGACGTCGTCTTTGATGAACTTCTTTTTCGCATCTGTCCTGTCGGCATACATGCTGGTGTCATGCATCCATTTGAGAATGCTCTTCAAAGCATAGTTGTCGGCATTGAGCCTTGCATCTATCGTTGCGGAGGAAAGCTCGGGGAAAAACTTGTACGCCGCGGTATTGCAACCGACAAAGTTGTAATTCCTGTCGAACACCATGTAGGCATAGTTGTTGACTTCCTCTATCTTCTCCTGGACGCTCAAAGAGACGTCGTAGAGCGACATCCTCGTCGATGAGTAGTTGAGCATTATCGCGCAGGCCAGATAGAAGAAGGGAACGAGTTCAAATTTGAGGTTTACGATAAGTTCGGCAATGTAAACGACGAAAACGATGAACATCATGCCGACGAAGCCGATCATTGTCTTGAATGAAGCCTTGCGCCTGCCGATGTAGGTCAATACCGTAAAGAAGATCGAAAGGGCCATCTCAACGCCAAGGATGATGAACCTGACGTAATAGAAAGGTCCCGCGGTAACTATCAGGTTGGCCGGCGGACCGGGATCAAAAGTGGCTTCCGAATAAAAGAAAGTGTACTTCTCGCTGATCATGACGGTCAAAAACACCAATATGTTGAAGAAGGCCATCGTAAACGTAAACCAGTCGGGGATCCTTGATTTACTGAAATCAGCAAGTTTCAGCATTACGATGAACGGAAGGAACACTCCTCCCACGTACCCTAGTGAATTGGCTATGAACGCCGTGTCGGGGGAACGGGCTATCGAAAGAAAATAGTAGCCGATGTTACTGATGAGGAGACATACCGAGAGAAGAATCTCGAGAAGGTTGTTTCCGCGTGTTGAATAATAGACCAGCAACGCCAGACTAAACAGATTCAAGACAACGATTATACCCAATATGTTGGTATACACTTCAGCCATAACAACCCCGCGACAGTAAAACTATCTTTGTTAATTTTACATCAAAAAATAAGATTATTGTGTAAAAAATTGTGCTATTGTTTAAAATACTGTTAAAACAAGGAAAACAAAGGTGTCCATAATGCCGTCAGTAAAGGACAGATTCCTCTCGATGCTCATAAACAGCAGCGATTACGTATCCGGCGAGGCCGCGAGCAAGGCCTTGGGTGTTTCGCGCGCCGCCGTCAATTCAGCGGTAATGAGCCTGAGAAACGACGGTTACGAAATAGATTCGGCCACAAACCGCGGCTACCTGCTCACTTCCAGGCCTGACAGGATGGACGGCGGCAACGTTGGCGCCTTCCTCTCCCCTTCGCGCATGGAATCAGTAACGGTCCTTCCCGTAGTCGATTCCACAAACAACTATTGCAAGGATCTCGCCCGAAAAGGCGCACCCGAAGGCACGGTCGTCATATCAGAATCCCAGACCGGCGGGAAAGGCCGCCGCGGAAGGAGCTTTCTCTCTCCTCCAGGCTGCGGGATCTATCTTTCCTACCTTTTGCGCCCTAAGACAGGTATAGAAAAGATAAGCGAGATCACCTGCTGGACCGCCGTGGCAGTATGCGACGCGATAAAGGAAACCTACGGCTTAGATTCCTCCATTAAATGGGTCAATGATGTTCTAATGAACCGGATGAAGATCTGCGGGATACTTACCGAAGCCTCGGTGGAAGCCGAAAGCGGTACGATAGGCAGCTGCATAATAGGCATCGGAATAAACGTTAACGAAAAACGGTCCGACTTCCCTGACGAGCTTTCTACGCTCGCAACCTCAATTTCGATCGAAAACGGCGGAAAGACCTTTATGCGCGCGGAACTCGCGGCAACCCTCATACGCAGTTTGGACGATCTTGCGGCAGGATGGCCTGACGCCCACGGCAATTATCTTGAAGCTTACAGGTCCTGCTGCATCACTCCCGGGAACAGGATCTCCGCCTATACTACAATGGCGGGTGAATCTCCCGAACGCACCGGCGAGGCGATCTCGATAGGAGACGACTTTTCACTAGAAGTCAGATTTGACGGTTCTGACGAAACAACCAGCCTGAAGAGCGGAGAAGTCAGCGTCAGGGGCCTCTACGGCTATACCTGATCAGACCGTAACGAACGCCTTTACCCTTTCAAACTTTGCATCACCTATGCCTGAGACCTTCTTCAGGTCTTCGGGTTTTTTGAACGGGGTCCTGCTCCTGTATTCGATTATAGACCTGGCAGTCGCCTCCCCTATTCCCGGGAGAGTCTGAAGTGTTGCAAGATCAGCGGTATTTATGTTGACTTTTGCGGGAGCCTTATCCGAAGCGCTTCCTTCGCCTCCCCAGATGAAGGTGCCTTTTCCGCGGATGACTTCCGACCCGTCAGCCAATCCTGATTCAACCTCTTTGACCGTGGGAATGTAAAAGGAAGCGTTAGAGTTTATGACAAAGACCAGGTTCAGGTTCGCGACAGCCGCGTCCTCCGTAAACCCACCGGCCTTCTCGACCGCGTCATTGAGGATCGTTCCCGCAACCACGGAATAAACGCCAGGATTTCTTACCGCTCCGCACACGTAGACCTGGACCGTTGATGCCGTAGATGACGACGCGGCAGAAGAATCCGCTGCGAAAGTTTCTTTAATGAAAGTTTCCGAAGAAGACTCAGCAATAACGACGTTCTCTTCTCCTCCCCTGACTGTCCTAACAATATAGCCTGCATTTCCCTTCAGGACGAACTTATAGGCAAACGCAAAGCCCGCTATCAGCACGAATGCCGCGGGGTAAAGGAACGTTTTGAGCTTTCCGGTTTTCATCGACATGCCAAAAGCATATCACGGTTAATGGCCGATTTTTACCGACAAAAACCGACAAAAACCGACAAAGCGGTGTTCGTCAATAAATCGTGGGAATCTTTGTTTCAGCGCTTATCCCGTACTTTTTACGGAACTCTTCAACGTCAGAAGGAACCCTTACGAGCATTACGTCCTCAAAAACGCCGGTATGGCGGTTCTTAAAGCCTGCGACCTTTTCGCCCGTGCAAATCGAGGACCTTATTACAGGCTCCCAATCTTCAGGTAAATAATCGCGTGACTTCTTGCCAAACATGGGCAAAAGACTTACTCGGCTCTGCCCTTCTTTTCCCAAAGGGTGGAGATGTCGTAATTTGCACGCTCCTCAGGATGGAAGACATGCACGACGACGTCCTTGTAATCGATAAGGATCCAGCGGTCGCCAGACCTGCCTTCGATGTGATCAGCCATGATCCCGCAATCGTTCTTGAGGACGTATTCGACTTCGTCTACCAAAGCCTTGATCTGCGTCGTTGAATTACCGCTGCAGACGACAAAATAGTCAGCGAGCGTCGTTTTGCCCGTGACGTCTATTGTCTCGATGTCGATGCCCTTCTTTGAATCCAGAATCTCTACGATCTTTTCGGCAAGTTCTTTGCTTTCCATCTGTGTCTCCTTAGAAAAATATCGGGGGGTCCCGTCTGATACTATTAAAGCCCTAAATCGCGAAGCATGTCAACATTGGACGGATGAATGACCTTGCCGTTCGATTCGGTCTTGGCCTTTATCGCGAGCGCGGTCATGCGGCAAGCCTCGTCAAGATCCGTTTTGACCATATCCCTGATCGGGGCGAGATCCATGTAGTTTCTTGCAGGCTCGATCTTGTCAGCAAGGTAGACGATCTTCTCAAGAGCGGACATGTTTGCCCTGCCAGTCGTGTGATAGCAGATCGCGTCAAGGATCTCCTTATCCTTCTCTCCAAACCCGTCACGAGCAAAAACCGCTCCCGCGGGAGAATGCAAAAGCTTCTTGTCGGCGAAAAGATCACCGCAGTATTCCGCCGCCATCTCTCGCTGGCTGTCCATATCGAGTTCTTTTGCGCAGTCGTGCAGAGCACCTGCGATAAGCGCTTTGTCAGGATCCGCTCCAAACCTTACCGCAAGCTCAGCTGACAGATATCCTACATTGAGCGTGTGGAGGAGCCTCTTCTCACCGAGATACGGATACATCCATACCGCCGCTTCGAAAAACCTCTCCTTCGCCGCATCGCTTACACCCTTAAGCTTCGTCCTCTCGGTATAGAGTTCGTGCGTCTTTATGAATTCACGGGCCGCTTCAGGCACTGCGGAGAAATCGCCGGTCTTCAGGATCTCAGACGAAGCGCACTCCACGCCGTTGAGCCTGAAGGTCTCAACTTTTCCGCCAAGGTTCTCCTTTATCGAATCGGCTGCCTTGTAAACGTCAACGTTGTCGCCCGGCCTTTCCGCGGCCAACAGCGTCGCGTGCCTCAAAATCTCCTCGGGCTTGAACCAGGTCTCAAAGGTCCCGAGCGTGTCAGAACCCATTATCCAATAATACTCATGAGGCCCTTCAGCCTTTTTCTTCTTGAAGCCCTGTTCCTTAAGGAACTCACTCATGAAATCCGGATCGGTCATGATCTCGAGCGTCATGTAGGTATAGCTGATGCCCTTTATGCCGAATTCCGCGTCACAGACGTAAACGTTCTCAAGACCCTTTTCGGCAAGATCATCACGCACGGCCTTCGCCATGTAATAACGGTATGGCGCGGGGAGCGTCATTGAAAACTGCTTGAAGTTGTTCTTGACCGTCGGAACGATTATCGCGCAGTCGATGAAGCCTGAAGCCAGGGCATCCCTGACAAGCGCGATATGTCCGTTATGGATCGGATCGAAAGACCCGCCGTAAATGCCTATCTTCATTTATTGCCCAGCGTACATCCGATGTCGTGTCTGTAGTGCATGTCCTTGAATGAGATCTTGGCTACGCCCTCGTAAGCGGAATCGATCGCCTCGTCAGAGGTCTTTCCTTCGCCGTATACGCAAAGGACGCGGCCACCGCTCGTAACGAGCTTTCCTTCGTCGTTGATCTTCGTGCCGGCCTGGAAGACCAAGTGGCCACACTCCTTGATACCGGTGATCTCATAGCCCTTTGCATAGCTCAAAGGATATCCGCCGGAAGCCATTACGACTACGCAAGAGCAGCAGTCCTTCCACTTTATTTCAATCTTGTCGAGATTACCGTCGATGCACGCATCGATGATCTCCATGAAATCAGTCTCAAGTCTGGGAAGTATAGCCTGCGCCTCGGGGTCACCGAATCTGCAGTTGTACTCTACGACCTTGGGTCCTTCGGGCGTGAGCATGAGTCCGAAATAGATGACGCCCTTGAAAGGCCTTCCCTCAGCAATGAGAGCCTTCATAGTAGGTTCCACGATCTCGTCGTAGATCCTCTTGTCGTCTTCTTCAGTAAGGTCCGCGCCGGGCGTGACTGCGCCCATTCCGCCAGTGTTGAGGCCTTCGTCATGGTCGTTTGCCCTCTTGTGGTCACGGGACGAGATCATGGGGACAACGGTCTTGCCGTCGGCAAAAGCCAAAAGCGTCATCTCAGGTCCCGTCATGAATTCTTCGATAACGACCGTGTTTCCTGCACTGCCGAACTTGTGGTCAGACATCATCTCATGGACTGCGACTTTGGCTTCTTCAATGGTCTGGGCAATGATTACGCCCTTTCCAAGCGCAAGTCCGTCAGCCTTTATAACGATCGGAGCCTTCTGAGAATCAAGATATTCAATGGCCTTTGCCTCATCGTCAAAGAGCTCGTATTTTGCCGTAGGGATGTTGTACTTCTTCATGAGGCCCTTGGAGAAAGCCTTGGAGCCTTCGATGATGGCCGCATTCTTGTTTGGTCCAAACGCGCGAAGGCCCGCCTTCTGCATCTCATCGACCATTCCCAAAACAAGCGGATCGTCAGGTGCAACGAAGACTAAGTCAAACTTCTCTTCCTTGGCATATGCAACCATGTTCTCGACGTCAGTCGCGCCTATATTCTTGCAGGTCGCGATCTCGGCGATTCCGCCGTTACCGGGAGCGCAGTAAAGCTCCGTAACCTTGGGACTCTTCTTAAGAGCAGTGCAGATCGCATGTTCTCTTCCGCCGCCGCCGACAACCAATACCTTCATAATAGATCCTCCGAACAGTTGGAAATAAGTAAGACACGGTGACCCGTGCCTTAAAATCATATCACAAAACAGATGGAAATTATTTACTTACAGCACGATTTCCATGCCGTATTTGAGGACTTTCAGACCCATGGCCTCATAAAAGGCTTTGGCTGCGTCGTTACCCTCCCAGACGTTGAGCGTCATGTCGTAGCAGCCGCTCTTTTTGGCAAATTCCTTAACGTGATTAAATATCTCGGTGCCGACGTGCCTGCCGCGGGCTTTTTCATCAACGCAGATGTCGTCAAGATAAAGCGTTTTCACGGTCTGGAGCGAATGTCCGTGCTTCTTTTCGAACACTGAAAAGCAATAGCCGAGGAGCTCTTTGGAATTTTCATCCTCATAGCATACGAAGACCGGAGTCTCATCGTCCTTGATTATGCTCTCCATCTCCTCGTCCGTGTACTTCCTTTTGTCATGCACGAAAAGATCAGGCCTTATGTCCGCATGGACGTTGTTGACCTGATACAAAAGCCTTGCTATTTCGGGAATATCCTTGGTTACGGCCCGTCTTACGAACATCGTCACTTAAGGTAGTGCATCCACTTGGCACCGGGAATGCCGGCGATGAGACGCTCGATGTCCTTATGAGCGATCGAATTAACGATCACCGCGCCGTCAAGATGAACGGTGTCATATTCGGAGAATGCCGTAACCGGGATCTCGGGAGCCCTGACTACGATGGAAGCCTTAACGTCGTCATAAGCTTCGATCGCCTGTCCCTTGTCTTCCCAAAGTCTTGAATCAGGCATCTTGTCGCCTGCCGCAGCTTCCAGGATGTCGCCGCATACGGCGGAAGCCGTAGGAACGGCGCCTGCGCCCTGGCCATAGAACAAAGACTCTCCGAGAGCGTTGCCCTCTACCATGATCGCGTTGAAAACTCCTTCAACGGAAGCGATGAGGCTCTCCTTGGAAACATATGCAGGAGCGACGAAAGCCGAGGGCTTGTCACCCTTGTTCTCGAAAAGCGCGATGAGTTTCAACTCGCAGCCGATCTTTGAAGCGAACTCGATGTCATCCGTCGTGATCTCGGTAATGCCCTGCGCATTGATCGTTGAAGGAGCAACGTACGTGCCGTCCAAAGCGATCGTTGAAAGGATTGAAAGCTTTCTTTGAGCATCGATTCCTTCGAGGTCGGCAGCGGGATTTGCCTCTGCATAGCCGTTCAGCTTTGCCTGGGCGACCGCTTCCTCAAGGCTTATTCCGTTGACTTTCATCTGTGTAAGAATGTAGTTCGTCGTACCGTTTACGATGCCCGCGATACGGACTACCTTGTTTGCCGCAAGGCATCTGTACAAGGGCCTGATTATAGGGATTCCGCCGCCTACCGCAGCCTCGAAGAGGTACTGGCAGCCGTTTTCCTTGGCGATCTTGAGAAGCTCAACGCCGTGCGTTGAAACAAGTTCCTTATTGGAGGTGACTACCGTGATGCCGGCGGAAAGCGCCCTCTTCGTGTAATCATATGCGACCTTCGCGCCTCCGATCGTCTCTACGGCGATCTTGACGTCCTTGTCGCCGAAGACTTCGTCAGCATCATGCGTTACCCTGTCGGCGAAAGGACTGTCGGGGAAATCCCTCAAGTCAAGGATATGCTTAACGTAGATCTCCGTTCCGGTGCGCTGTGCTATCTCAGCCTTGTTCATCTCGAGAACCTGTGCCGTTCCCGCTCCAACTACACCGAATCCCAGGATAGCTATATCCGTTCTCATATATGTACCTCCGTTTATTCCCTGCTTAATATCTCGCACTTTCTTACGCCTGCGAGCTTGGCGATATCCTTCATAACGTCATCGACCGTTCCGAACATGGATACCGTCTCGATCGAGATCGATATGTCAGCCAGTCCGTTGATCGGGATGTTCTGGTTGATCGTGAGGATATTTGCGTGTGAATCGGCAATTATAGTGATTATGGACGACAAGATGCCCTGGAAGTTCTCGACGGTGATGAGGAGCGTTACCTTCTTGCCCGAAGTCGCCTCATAGAAGGGCATTACGGAATCCTTGTACTTGTAGTATGCGCTTCTGGAAAGGCCCGTCTTTCTGACGGCCTCGTTGACCGACACGGATTCGCCCGTGTTAAGGCGCTGCTTGACTTCCATAACCTTTATGAAAACCTCGGGAAGCACTCTTCTGTCAACCAAGTAATACTCAGGAATGTCCTGTTCCATATTAACCTCACCCTCTTAAGACCGTCCGTCTCACACGGACACTTGTGCGTGCCCGACAATATTAGCATGATATCCGCTTCTTTTCAATAAAAGTATTACTTTTCCTTGGAAAGCTCTTCGACCATCTTGCGCAAAGCCCTGCCCCTGTGGCTTATCGAGTTCTTCTGCTCGGGCGGCATCTGCGCCGTCGTCATGCCGAATTCAGGCACGTAGAAGATAGGATCATATCCGAAACCGTTTTCGCCCTTAGGCTCTTCGTGAAGGACGCCTTCCACCTCGCCCCTAACGGTGAAGCTTGAACCGTCAGGCCTTACGACGGCTATGGCGCAAACGAAGCGCGCGGTCCTTTTTTCTTCAGGAACGTCTGCAAGCATTTCGAAGATCTTGGCGAACTTTTCGGGATAAGTCGAGTTCTCGCCGCAAAAGCGCGCGGAATATATGCCGGGCGCGCCGTCAAGCGCGTCTATGCAAATGCCCGAGTCATCAGCCATGACGTAGTCGCTGCCATCGGAGAGCGCGTGTACCGCCTTGGCCTTGATGAGGGCGTTCTCCTCAAAGGTCTTTCCGTCTTCGATTATGTCGGGACAAAAACCCGCCTCCTTCATGGAAACGGCCTTATAGCCCGTTCCCTCAAGTATCTCGTCGATCTCCCTTACCTTGTCTTCGTTAGAAGTAGCGATAACCAGTCTCATATAAGCCTCCATGCTTTCGGATACATATTCTTTACCTGCGTTCCGTCGATCTTTCCAAGCCCAAGCGGAGCACGGCCGGCGCCGACGACCACTATTCCCCTTGAAGTCACGCCGTCTTCAGGCGAAACCTGTATCGTCTCGCCTTTCAGATACCTTTCGAGCCTTGGATCGTCAAGTCCCAGCGAAAGAAATCTTTCAGGCTTTACGATATCTTTTGAAAGCGCCAGCGCGATGCTGTTCGAAGGATCGAAAACGCTCTTACCGGATGAAGTCATCCTGGAATCCCCAATGTAAAGGCCCGTCTTGCAGACCTTCAGTCCCCTGAACAGGTTCTCGTCAAAGTCAATGAGGAAAACGCCGCCCGCGTGGTTCGTAAACGGAATGCGCGTGAGCTTTTCTAAGCCTTCATCAGTCAGGATCTCGGAAAGGAAGTCCCTTGCCAAATCAAAGCCCCTTCTTTCGGATGCCTTCAAAGGCTTCTTGGAGCGGACGAATCCCGGCAAAGGAGTTCTTTCGGCATTCGCGTCGCCTTTAACCAAATGTGCGCAAAAATGCCCGTCGCCCCTGTTAAGATGCGGCCAGATCCTCATAGTTCCGTCAGGATTATGGGTTATCCCATTGATCTCCGGATGGGGAACTATCCTGTAAGACGGATGAGCCTTCACGAAGGATCTGATCATGTGCTCGTCCTCTTCCTCGCAAAAGGTGCAGGTCGAATAGACCAGCTCGCCTCCGTCTCTAAGGCAAGCGTCTGCAGCTTCAAGGATCGACTTCTGTATTGGAACGATCGATGAGGGGCCGTATTTTTCATAGCTTGCGCAAGCGGAACGGTCGCGCCTGAACATGCCTTCACCGGAACAGGGCGCGTCTATCAGGATCTTGTCAAAGAATCCGGGAAGCCTTTTTGCTATGTTGTCTGGATTCTCATTGAGTATTACCGAGTTCGCAATGCCCGATCTTTCGATGTTTCTAAGGAGCGCTTTGGATCTTTCATAGTTGATCTCGTTTGCGACCAGAAGGCCCTCTCCGTTCAGGTCTTCTCCAAGGCGGCATGCCTTGCCTCCTGGAGCCGCGCACAAGTCGAGTACGATCTCGCCGGGCTTGGCTGACAGAACCTGCGCCGGAAGCATAGCCGACGGTTCCTGCGGATAGAATACTCCCGCGTGATAAAGCGGATTTCTTCCCGTCTTTCTCGTGTCATCTGAATCCTCGGAAAGATAATAGCCTCCATCGCACCACAAGACGGGATCTACTGTCTCAAAAGACGGATCGATGTGCCTTAAAAGTTCTTCGTGTTCAGCCGCTACGGTCTTCGTGCGGGAGAGCCTTACGCCGTGCAGAGGAACCTTGTCAAAGCTTTCGTAAAAGCCCTCTGAAGGCATCTCGGGATGCGCTGCGAAAAAGGCATCAGTCTCCGCTATGAACTTTTCGGGCAGCTTCATAGATTAAGGAACTCCGCGGTGCTGTATGCAAGACGCTTGATGACGTCCGTATTGAACGGGGATTCGAGGCCCGCTCCGTTAAGCAGCGACAGGAAGGTATCGCTTCCGCCCAAAGAACAAAGGTCGTTGTACTTCTGCAAGGCGGACTTCATGTCTATCCTGGACTCGTCCCAGAGCTCAAGCGCGCAGATCTGCGACAGACAGTAATCGATGTAGTAGAACGGAGTCGTGAAGATGTGATCCTTTTTCATCCACGCTCCTCCCATCGCATGGAAAGGCGTCTGTGAAGGATCGTAATTGATGTAAGGCTGATAGCGTTCCTCAAGTTCCTTCCAGACCGCGTGACGCTCGTCGGGAGTAAGCTCCGGCTTGTCGTATATCACGTGCTGGAACTCATCGACCATGCATCCGTAAGGAAGGAACAAAAGCCCGTCAGTCATGTGAAGCTCCGTATACTGCTCCGCCCTGTTTCCGTAGAAGATGTCCATGTAAGGATAGGACATGTATTCCATTGCCGTTGAATGGATCTCGCACGTTTCAAGCGTGGGCGAAAGGCACTCGACGAAAGGCGTGGATTCAGCGCCCTGGAGCGCGGCATACGCGTGTCCTCCCTCGTGGATGACCGTGGCGACGTCGTCGTAAGTGCCGTTGCCGTTCATGAAGACGAACGGGATGCAGTAGTCTTCAAGATACATGCAGTAGCCGCCCGTTGACTTGTTGGGGCGTGAAAGCATGTCGGTAAAGCCGTGCGACGAGAGGACGTCGAAGAAGCTCGGACTCAATCCGAACATCTTTCTGAAGAACTCGCCGGTAGCCTCCTCATAGTGTTCCTTGTTGACCTTGGGAGTTGGGTTTCCGCCCTTGAAAAGGCACGGAAGATCGTAGAACATCAATTCGCCTACGCCGAGCCTGTCCCTCTGGAGTTTCCTGATCTGCTTGGTAAGCGGGACTATGTACTTGAGGATGTTTTCCCTGAAGGCTTCAACGTCCTTGCGGGTATAGTCATAGCGCTCCATGCGCTTGTAACCGAGCTCGGTAAAAGTGTTGTAGCCAAGCTTTTGAGCCGCCTGTGTCCTGACTTTGACCAGATCGTCGAAGATCCTGTCATAGGTCTCTCGGCGTCCCTGATAGTAAACGTCGAGTGCCATGTGGGCTTCTTTTCTGACGTTTCTGTCGGTCGAAGCAAGATAAGGCACGAGAAGGCTTAAGTTCAGCGTCTTTTTCCCGAAAGTGATCTCTGCCTCCGACTGGAGCTGCGAATACTCGTTTTCGAGGGAAGCCTCCTTGGCAAGTTCGTCCAGTATCTCAGGGGAAACGATCTCCTTCTGGTTCTTTGCCTTGCGGAAGATCATCTCACCGTACTTTTCCCTCAACTGGTCTGCAACGGGGCAGTTCAAAAGTCCCGTCATGAAGGCGGACGCAAGCTCTTCAACCCTTCCCGAGGCCTCTTCGAAGAATTCGATCTCGTTACGGTAGAACTCGTCTGAAGTATCGATGTCATGGAGTATCTGGCAAAGAGCGTAAGAAGTGTCGAAAGCGCTTATCGCGGTCTCATACTCGCCGATCGCTTCATCAGCGGCTTCAACGGTCTTGGCCGTCATGAGCCTGAGCCTGACGCCCCTGACAAGCTCGGTAAACTCGTCGATGTCAGGCCTTACGTACTTAACGTCCTTAAAATCGGGCACTCCGCCCATCTGCTCGTCAGACATGTCACATCTTCTCCACTACGCCGATGCCGAGGAGTCCCAGACCGGACTTGATGACGTCGCAGACCGCGTCGCAGAGCGCGAGCCTTGCGGTCTTGAGTTCTTCAGTCTCGGCATTGAGGATCCTCGAATTGTTGTAGAACCTGTTGAAATTCCTAGCGATAAGGGCGATCTGGCGGGCAATGACGAAAGGCTCGTAGCTTTCGGCAGCCCTTTCAACGGAACCCGAGAAATCCGCAAGGCTCCTGATGACAGCGTATTCCTCGTCACCCGTCAGGCACTCGAGGGAAGCACCCTCCGAAGGAGCTGCGCCAAGGCCTTCAGCCTTTCTAAGGATGGAACGCGTACGCGCATAGGTGTAGATGAGGTAAGGCGCGGTATCACCCTCGAAATCGAGCATGTCGTCCCAGTCGAAGAGTATGTCCTTCTCACGTCCGGCTTTGAGATAAGTGTATTTGACCGCGCCGATTCCGACGACTTCGGAGATCTGCCTGACCTCTTCCTCGGTCATGTCACCGCCTCTTTCAGCGGCATTCTTCCTGATTATCTCAGCGGTCTTCTCAACGGTCCTCTCAAGGAGCTCATCGAGCTTGATTATGTTGCCCTCACGCGTGGAGAAGGCGCTTCCGTCCTTGAACTTGAGAAGTCCGAATCCGACGTGGATGCAGTTGTCCGCCCAATCGAAGCCTGCCTTCTTCAAAACGCCAAATACCTGTCTGAAGTGAAGCTGCTGAGGAAGGCCGACAACGTAGACGTTCCTGTAGAAGTTGAATTCATCGTGCCTGTAGATTGCCGCTGCAAGGTCTCTTGAAGCGTATATGGTCGTTCCGTCGCTCTTGAGGATCATGCACGGAGGCATTCCCTCGTCCTCGAACTTGACGACCTGTGCGCCCTCGCTCTCCTCAAGGAGTCCCTTTTCCCTGAGAAGGTCAACGACCGCGGGAATCCTGGATGAATAGAAGGATTCGCCGTTGTAGTTGTCGAACTTGACTCCGAGCCTCGTATAGGTCTTTTCGAATACCTCAAGGCTCAAATCCCTGAACATCTTCCAGAGTGCGACCTCTTCCTCGCTTCCTTCCTCGAGCTTTCTGAAGTTGTCCCTTGCGGTATCCTCGAGAGTCGGATCGTTCTTGGCTTCCTGATGGAACTTTACGTAGATCCTCGTAAGCTCCTCGATCGCGTCGGTCTCCATTGCCTTTTCGTCGCCCCAAAGCCTCCAGGCCGTGATGAGCTTGCCGAACTGCGTGCCGTAGTCGCCCAAATGATTGAACCTGACGACGTTGTATCCGAGCTTGGAGTAAATGTTGGAAATGGAATCGCCAAGGATCGTCGTAAAGGCGTGTCCCACGTGGAAAGGCTTTGCGATGTTGGGAGAGGAGAACTCAACGATGACGTTCTTGCCTTCGCCCGCCTTGGACGAGCCGAAGGAATCGCCTTCCGCCCTGATCTCGGTAATGAGTTCCTTGGCAAGAACCTTGCGGTCGAGCTTGAAGTTAAGATACGGACCAACGGCTGCGGCCTTGAGCTCCTCTTCAGCTCCAGCGGTAATTCCCGGGTTGACTGCAAGTTCCTGCGCAATGAGCGGAGGCGCCTTGCGGAGCGTTTTGGCGAGCGTGAAGCACGGGAAGGCAAAATCTCCCATGTCGAGCCTGGGCGGGATCTCGATAAGCTCGAAAACCTTTTCCTTCTCAAGTCCCGTAATACCCGAAATATTGTCGGCAATCAGTTCCTTGTAGTCCATAAGAAACACCAATCCTATTAATTTATATATTTTATGACACAACATAATATCACGTTTTGCCGTTTTGGGCATTATGGAGTATACTGAACGGACTCGACAACCGAACAAGTAAGGTCAATTATCTGATGGATATAATATATAGGCTCGCGGGAGGCAGCATCGCCGCGTTCGTCATAACCTTCCTGCTGCTCAAGTTCCTTCCCGGCGAAAAGGTCCTTTTGGGCCACGATCGCGGGCGTAAGTTTGCGCAGGGCTCGGCCGTAAACATTGGCAAGCCCACCGGCGTCGGCTTCTATTTCACTTTGGTCTTTGCCTTGGTTTCAGGCGTCTGCTGCTACTTTACCCCCAGCCTCGTCTGTGCCCTGACCGCCCTCGTAGCCTCCATGATGACCGGTTTCCTCGACGACAGGTCCAAAGATCCCTGGGATGAATACCTCAAAGGCTTCCTTGACTTCGTAATGTCAGTCCTCGGTGCCGTCGTCTGCGTCTGGTTCTACGGAAGCAACGTCATCATCGGCGTAACGGGAGCAAGATACCACCTCAACCCGATCCTCTTCTCCACCCTCGCGGTAGTGCTCTTCGTCGTATCGATCAACGCGACGAACGCGACAGACGGCATCGACGGCCTTTCGGGCTCGCTTTCGATCCTCAGCATCGCGACGCTCTTTACCATAAGCTTCATCAACAGGCCTGCATCAGAATCCGACAGAAACGGGCTTTTCATGGGAGCATTCATGATATGCGTCCTTCTCGCCTACCTGATATTCAACTTCAATCCGAGCAAGATGATGATGGGCGATGCGGGCTCACGCGCTTTGGGCTTCTTCATCGCCTTTTACGCGATCTACCTCAGGATTCCTTTCGCTTACCTCGTCGTAGGCCTTCCCTTCATCTGTGACGGAGGCATCTCGATATTCAAGATCACGGTAGGAAGGCTTACAAAGAAGAAGATCATCCCCTTCAAGAACATCACGACGCCCCTTCACGACGAGCTCCGCAAGAACCGCGGCTTCAAGGTCAAAAAGGTCTGGGCAACGCTCGTTTTCGCGGCTTTGATAATCGACCTCGTTTATATCGGGATCACGCTGATAGTTCACACAGCAGGGTAATTTTTCAGAGTTTCTTTAGCAGTTCTTCAAGCGCCGCGCCAACGACTTCTTCATAAGAAGGATGAGGGCGGACTGAAAGCAGGCACTGCGAGGCGGTAAGGCGGTTGGCAATGGCCAAAGCAAGTTCGCCGATTACGTCTGAAGCGTTTGCACACATGAGCTGGCATCCTATCAGCACTCCACTTTCCTTTTCGGCGACAAGTTTGACAAATCCCCGCTCTTCTCTTGTAATCACCGACCTGGAATTGGCGGAAGTCAACGCCTTGGCGGTTACAAAGTCAATGCCAGCTTCCTTTGCCTCGGCATCGGTAATTCCCACACAAGCGATCTCCGGCGAGCAGTATACGCAGGCGGGAACGACCTTCACGTCATGAACGGCCTTTTTGCCTGCAAGAATCATGGCTATGTTCTCGCCTTCGGCAGCGGCCTTGTGCGCAAGCTGGATGCCGTTTGCAACGTCACCGGCGGCATATATATGTTCCATCGAAGTGCGGCCATTCTCATCAGTTGCGATGCGACCGTTATTGATCTCAAGCTTTTCGGACAAACCTTCGGGAATGACCGTGCGGCGTCCCGTCGCGATAAGGACTTTGTCAGCGCAAACGGTCTGCTCTGAGCCGCCTGCGGTAAAGGTCACTTCAGCGCCACTTCCATTCTTAACGATCTTGTTTACCATAGCGCCTGAGAATATCTCAGCTCCGCGGTTCTTTAAGATCATCTGAAGGTTTCTGGCCAAATCCTTGTCAATGCTGGCGAGGATCCTGGGGAGCGCTTCAATTATGGTCACCTTGCGGCCGAGATCGGTATAGAGCGAAGCGAATTCGCATCCGATGACGCCGCCTCCAACGATTATGAGGCTCTCGGGGAGTTCTTTTCCCTCAAGAACGTCATTGCTCGTAATAACGACGTCGGAATCAATGCCTTCGATTGGCGGAAGCGCGGGCTTCGTGCCAGTAGCAATCAGGACGTCTTTTGCCTTGTAAACGGTCCCTCCGACTTCAACTTCGACTATGCCTTCGAAACTGACGAGAGAAGCCATACCCTTAACGACTTCAACGCCAGAAGCCTTCACGGACAGCTCAAGTCCTGATACAAGAGCATTTACCGTCTCGTCACGGTACGAGAAAAACTTATCCTCGTTGATCGAAGCGGATGCATCGACTCCAAATTCAGAAGCAGATTTGAACTGTCTGACAAGTCCCGATGAATGGAGCAAAGCCTTTGTGGGAATGCATCCGCGGTTTAAACAGGTTCCGCCCAAATTGTTTCCGCCTTCTGCCAAAAGCGTTGAAAGCCCAAGCTTTGAAGCCGTCATTGCAGCAGAATAACCGGCGGGGCCTCCGCCTATTACGATCAGGTCAAAAATCTTATCCGTGTTTTCCATAGGCCTAATTATATACTAAAAAGCCATTCTTGCGAGGAAAGCCTTTCCCTTGCTTCATTTACCATGGCAGGATCTGCAGTCTCTTCACCTGCCCTGTCCGCTTCGCCGTAACGCTTTTCAAACGCCTTCATGACCGCTTCCCTGACGGCATCCATCTCCAATTCAAGGTTGCAGACCCTAGCCCTTACGCTTTGTACACCGTGCCTTTCGAGCTTGGCGGACGAAGGAGTGAGATACTTCGCCATCTTTTCCATGTCACATGAACAAAGGATCGTCCCGTGGTGAAAACAGGGAGAATCCTCATCGGGACCCGACTGATAGAACGCGCTTCCCGAAAATTTCGCTCCCGTTGAAGCAACGCCAAGGTCATTGTTTCCGGTCCTGCAGGTATCTATTCCAAAGGCTTTCACGGCCTCCGATATTATCGAGAAGTTCTCATCAACCGACAGAATTCCGCGTGGTGCGATGAAGGTAAAATTCAAATTGCCCATGTCGTGATAGACCGCGCCTCCGCCCGATATCCTTCTGGCGAGAGTTACGCCGTCCTCATTCATCTTTTCCAGATCGCATTCAGCCTCCGCGTCTTGGTGGCGGCCAATGACGACGGTATTGTCATTTTGCCAAA
>JAFZVF010000001.1 GCA_017617935.1 Clostridiales bacterium
CTTTATCACGGAAGAGTCCAGGCACTGGCAGAGGCGGCAAGAGAAGCCGGTCTCGAATTCTAATCGGGAGGATCAATAAAGAATGGCTTACGATTCCAAGAACATTTCCAGAGAGGAAAAGAAACCGGAGTTCGAAGAGAGGGTTATACACATCGGCCGCGTCTCCAAGACTGTTAAGGGCGGTAAGAACATGCGCTTCGCAGCTCTTGTCGTTATCGGCGACAGAAAGGGCAGAGTAGGCAAGGGCATCGGCAAATCAACCGAAGTCCCGGACGCCATCAGGAAGGGCATCGAGGAAGCGAAGAAGAACATCATCAACGTTTCCCTCGTTAACGGCACCATCCCTCACGAAACAGTCGGTGAATTCGCAGCAGCTCACATCGTTATGAAGCCTGCCGCAGCCGGTACCGGTGTTATCGCAGGCGGCCCCGTACGTTCAGTATGCGAGCTCGCAGGCGTAACAGACATCCGTACGAAGTCCATCGGCTCCAACAATCCCAACAATATGGTTAACGCAACGCTTGCCGGCCTCGCAGGACTCAAGTCCGTCGAGGAAGTTGCAAAGCTCCGTGGCAAGACCATTGACGAGATCAAGAAATAAGGAGGTCCCGCAACAATGGCTAATTTAAAGATCACGCTCACAAAGAGCATCAATAAGGCAAGAGCTAACGAGAAGGCTACTGTAAGAGCTCTCGGTCTCAAAAAGATCGGTCAGACAGTTGAGAAGGCCGACAACGAGGCTACACGCGGAATGGTCAAGGCCGTTACCAACTACGTAGCTTGCGAAGAAGCTTAATGGAGGTTTAAGTAATGAAACTCAATGAAATGACTTCCTCCGGCAACCAGGTCGCATACCGTAAGGGTAGAGGACCCGGATCCGGAAATGGTAAGACCAGCGGCCGTGGCCACAAGGGCCAGAATGCACGTTCTGGCGGCGGCGTAAGACCCGGATTCGAAGGCGGCCAGATGCCTCTTTACAGACGTCTTGGTAAGAGGGGCTTCAACAACAAGCGTTTCGCTCCTCAGTACATCACGATCAACGTTTCTGATCTTGAGAAGATCGAAGGCGTAACCGAAGTTACCGCACAGGTTCTTGACGAGCAGGGAATCATCTCCGTTCCTAAGAACAATGACGGCATCAAGATCCTCGGACGCGGCGAGCTTACCAAGAAGCTTGACGTTAAGGTTGCCAAGTTCACGGCATCCGCAAAAGAGAAGATTGAGAAGGCCGGAGGCACGGCAACGGAGGTTTGATAAGGCATGAGTGGTATTTTCGATACTGCAGTTAATGCTTTCAGCGTACAATCACTGCGCAAGAGACTGCTTTATACCTTCATGATCCTCGGCATTTTCATGTTGGGCGGCCTTGTGCCTGTTCCCTGCATCGACGGTAAGCAGTTTACCTCGATCCTTCAGCAGTGGGGACAGCTCGGCAGCATCATGGATCTCGTTTCCGGTGGCGGACTGTTCCACGCATCCATCCTCTCGATGGGCGTATCTCCGTACATCAACGCATCGATCATCATCCAGCTCCTCGCGGTAGTCATCCCTGCACTTGAAGAACTGCAGAAGGAAGGCGCTTCCGGAAGGAAGAAGATGGACAAGATCACGCGTTACTCCGCAATCGGTCTGGCTTTGGTTCAGTCTTCACTGTTCTGCTTTTCAACAAGGGCGTCTCTCATCGAGATCGTTCCTGGCGCAAAGTGGCTTTCAGCCATTTTGGTCGTTGCCTCTTTCACTGCCGGTGCGGCCCTCGTGGTCTTCCTCGGTGAAAAGATCAACGACGTCGGAATCGGAAACGGCGTATCCCTGATAATCTTCGCAGGTATCTGCACACGTCTTCCTGAAATGGCCAAGACGCTTTATGCAAAATCAGTTGAGATCAGTGGATATTTTGATAACGTCGTAGTCGGAGCGCTTTTGGGTATCGCGGTATTCTTACTCGGCACCTTAGTCGCTGTCGTCATCATCATCTTCGTTATCTACGTTCAGGATTCCGAGAGAAGGATCCCCGTCCAGTATTCCAAGAAGGTCATCGGAAGAAACCAGCGCGGCGGCAACAGGGACTATCTGCCTCTAAAGGTCAATATGTCCGGCGTTATGCCCGTCATCTTCGCAATGTCCATCCTTGCTGTTCCGAACATCATCGTTACGATGTTCATCAAGGAGCCCGGCAAGATTGCAACATGGTTTAAGGAATCCTTCACGCAGAACGGAAGCGGAGCCGTATGGTATTACCTGACTTACTTCGTACTCATCTTCGCCTTCACGTTCTTCTATTCGTCGATCAACTTCCATCCGATCGAGATCGCGAACAACATCAACCAGAACGGCGGTACGATAAGCGGTATCAGAGCGGGTAAGCCGACGACTGAGTTCATCAAGAAGGCTGCATTCAGGCTCAACTGGATCGAGGCATGCTTCCTCGTACTGGTCTGCATCCTGCCTACGGTCGTAGGTTACCTTACGGGATTCCAGAACGTCGTGTTCGCAGGTACTTCGGTACTGATCCTTACGAGCGTTGCCGATGACCTGATCCGTCAGGTTGAAGGTGAACTCGAGGTCAGAAGCCCGAAGGGATTCCTCGAAGACCTTACGGTCAAGAAGAAGAAATAAGCAAAAGCTTTAAACTGTAATTCAAAGACTGTCTCAGTAATGAGGCAGTCTTTTTTTGTGCTGAAGTTTAAGATGGTTTTTAACTATATTTAAAGTAAGTATGCGCATAATAGGATGTTGAACTTTAAAGATATTTGATAACAGTTTAAAATATCTGAAAAGACGGGAGGTGCCATCATGAGGGTTTTGCTTGCAGAAGACGAGCGTTCGATGTCAAACGCGCTCAAAGCGATACTAACCAAGAACAACTATTCCGTAGACGCCGTTTATGACGGTGAGGAAGCGGCCTCATATGCTCTCGCGAGCGATTACGACGTAATCATCATGGACATCATGATGCCTAAGATGAACGGCATTGACGCCCTCAAGGAGATCAGGAAGAAGGGACGCACGGTCCCGGTCATCATGCTGACCGCAAAGTCCGAGATAGACGACAAGGTCATGGGTCTTGACGCCGGAGCGAACGATTACCTGACAAAGCCTTTTTCGAGCAGGGAGCTGCTCGCGCGCCTTCGCGCACTGACAAGGCAGCCCGCGGTAGCCGCGGACAACACGCTCCGTTGCGGAAACCTTACGCTTGACCGCGGAAGCTTTGAGCTTTACACGCCTTCGGGAAAATACAGGCTCGCGGGCAAGGAATTCCAGATGATAGAGCTTCTGATGTCCAATCCCGGAGTGCTCATTTCGACCGAGCGCTTCATGGATAAGATCTGGGGCATCGATTCCGAAGCCGACATCAGCGTCGTCTGGACTTATCTTTCATACCTCAGGAAGAAGCTTACCGCCCTTGGCGCTGACGTTCAGATCAAGGCAACGCGCAATGCGGGATATTCTCTGGAGGAAGTAAAGTCTTGATAAAGAAGCTCCGTCGCAAATTCACACTCGTAGCAATGCTGTCGGTGACGGTCGTTCTCGTGCTGCTCATCGGCATAATCAATGTCATCAACTATAAGAGGGTGGTCAGGAGTGCCGACAGGATACTCACGATGCTGACCAACGGCGGCGGAAGATTCCCAGGCATCAGCACCCGACAGGGCACTGAAGAAACGGAACCGGACGCAAACCGTTCAAGGAACGGCAACAGACGCTTCCCTCGGAATGATGACTTTTTCGACAGGATGGCGCGTTCCATCAATGGCGATGACAATGAAAACTCGCCTGAACTCAGATATGAATCCAGATTCTTCAGCGTCTCCATGACGGATGGCGGCACGATCGTCGCGACCAGGACCGACAGGATCTCCGCGGTCGATGACGAGATGGCGGCCGAGATGGGCAAAGAGATATACAAGTCGGGCAGGCAGATCGGATTTATAGGCGATTACCGTTACAGGACGACCACTTCGACCACGGACGGCACGACGCTGATAATCTTTTACGACTGCGGCAGGAGCCTTGGCAATGCGAGATCGTTCCTGATCACCAGCATCGCGATCTCCGCCATTTGCCTGCTTCAGGTTTTCATCCTCATAACCATAGCGTCAAAGGCTGTGATCAGGCCGGTGGCTGAAGCCTATGAAAAGCAGAAGCAGTTCATCACCGATGCCGGACACGAGCTCAAGACTCCGCTTGCGATAATCAATGCGGATGCAGATGTTCTCGAGCTGGAACTTGAGGGAGATTCTGAAGTAGGCGGAAGCAACGAGTGGCTCGACGACATCAGAAAGCAGACCGCAAGGCTGACCGAGCTTACGGGAAACCTCATCTACCTGGCGAAAACGGAGGAGGGCAGCAAGAACGCCTTTACCTTCGTCGACTTCCCGATCTCGGACGTGATAGCGCAGGAAGCGGAGTCGTTTAAGGCGCCGGCCCAGGCATCCGGGAAGACTTTGGAAACAAAGATCGACGAAGGACTGGAACTGAACGGCGACCAAAAGGCGATAAGGCAGCTCGCGGGAATCTTCCTCGACAACGCGATCAAGTATTCACCCGAAGGCGGGATCATAAAGATCAGGCTCAAGGCATCGGGAAGATACATGGCTTTCAGCGTGACCAACCAGACCAAGGACAAGGTTACCAAGGAGAACCTGAAGCACATGTTCGACAGGTTCTACAGGGCGGACTCGTCCAGAAATTCGGATACGGGCGGATACGGCATCGGACTGTCGATCGCGAAGAGCATAGTCGAAGCGCACAAGGGCAAGATTTCCGCGACGACGACGGACGGAACGCAGATAACGATGACCGCAGTGCTGCCCTCATGATTTCTTGACTTTGCTTGTGGATTTAAATAAGATTTTATCGTAATAACAATAAGGGAGGATATTACCATGGATAATGAAAAATGGATCTGCGCATGCGGACAGGAAAACGACGGCAAGTTCTGCATTCAGTGCGGAAGCACAAAGCCTGAGGCTCCCGCTGCACCCGCTGAGCCCGTTCCCGCTGCCGTTGCTCCTGAAGCACCCGTTGAGGCGGCTGCACCCGCAGTTGCACCCATCGTTGCTCCGATCGAGCCCGCAGCACCCGCAGCACCTGTTGAAGCAGTTGCACCTGTTGCTCCCGTAGCACCCGTTGAGCCCGCAGCTCCTGCGGTTCCCGTTGCTCCCGTAGTTGCAGCGGCAGCCGTTGCAGCAGCTGCTGAAGAAGAGCCCGTACAGGTCATCAAGTGCCAGCCCATGCCTGAGACTCCGATGGAGGACTACGCAAGCGTTCCTTCCGATCCCGAGTTTGCTGATGCAGAGGCAGTTCCGGTTCAGCCCGTTTACCAGCCGGCTCCCGTGATCCAGCCTTCCGAGCCTCAGCCTGTTGGACAGCCTGCTCCTTCTCAGATCGGACCCGTAAACTACCAGAACACTTCGTCAAATCCTTACAGCGAGCCGGACCGTGCGTCGCACAATCCTTATGCACCCGCTCCGGTAGCCCAGCCTCAGAACAACTATGGTGGAGGATATGCGGCTCCCGTTGCTGCGGCTCCTGCAGGAAACAGCGGAATCGGCCTTCTCATCCTCGGCATCGTCGCAGTCGTTCTTGCTTTTGACGTCACGATCGGCGCCATCATCTGCGGCGCAATCGGATGCTCAATGGCAAAGAAGCTCAAGGGACCTGACGGACAGTATCCGACCGGCAAGGCAAAGGTCGGCGCGATCCTTTCGAAGGTCGGTCTCATCATTGGCATCGTTACCACAATCATCGCGATCATCTGGTGCATCATCGTAGTCGTCGGCATTATCGCCGGTGCAGGATACGCTGCTTCACACTGATATTCGAAACTTAATGAAAACGAGGGTTGCGGCATTTGCCGCAGCCCTTTTTCATGCCTTGACAAATGGCAAGGCTGCATAATATAATCGTAAGGCTATTTTTATGCAATTATATATTGCGGTTCTATGCGCTGCCGCGGCACTCGCGGGTGTGCAACAAATAATATCTGACAAAAGATCTGGAGGATCACATTGTATGGCAAAGATGACATATCAGCCCAAGAAGAGGCACAGAACTTCGGTTCATGGCTTCAGAGCAAGAATGGAAACGGCAAACGGACGCAAGGTCCTTGCAAGGAGAAGAGCGAAGGGCAGAAAGCAGATCGCTGTCTGAAACCTGTCGCGCTGAGATTCAATTTTGAATTCTCGCGTGTGTACCGTTATGGGAAATTCGCTTCGGGGAAGTTCCTTTCGGTGCATGCGATGAAGAGACGTCCGGGCACGAGACAGAGCGGATACAAGGTGGATCCCATCCTTATCAGGACGGGGTTCTGCGCGAACAAACGCGAACTCGGCGCCGTGGGCAGGAACAGGGTCAGGCGACTGATGCGCGAATCCTTCAGGGAACTTCAGGATGAACTTCCGCAGGGCTACGATTACGTATTCACTTACAAGTCCGGCAAGGAGATCCCCAAGCTTTCCGAATTAAGCAATGACATGGCAAAATGCTGCAAAAGGCTCAGGCTTCTCGCCTGAATCTTTAAGGCAGAGGGTTAAGGCGAAAGGAAACGTCTCATGATTGGCAGGGCAGTGATAAGGCTGGTTCGCTGGTATCAGAAGTACGTTTCACCCGCGATCGGGCCTCATTGCAAATATCAGCCAACCTGTTCTCAATACATGATCGATGCCGTAACCAAATACGGCGCATTCAAGGGTACAGCCATGGGCATCTGGAGGATTCTCCGGTGCAACCCCTTTTCGAAAGGCGGATACGATCCTGTCAAGTGAATCAAGGACGCTTACGCCTGTTTTGGAGATAAAACATAATGATTGACGTAAACATCATGCTGGCCATGCCTTCTCTTTTGGAACCGCTTTACATAGCGTTCGGCTGGCTCACGAGATTCCTTTACAATTTCTTCGGAAATTACGGTCTTGCGATCATCTTTCTGACGATAATCGTCAGAGGCGCATTGATCCCCCTCAACATCAAGTCGCAGAAGTCGATGCTCAAGATGCAGGCCTTAAGCGGCAAGCAGGCTGAGCTTCAGCGCAAATACGGCGACGACAAGGAAAAGTATCAGCAGGCCCTCATGGACATGCAGAGGGAGAACGGCGCAGGCGGCCTTTCAGGATGCCTTCTTCCGTTACTTCAGCTCGTATTCATCTGGCCGATCTTCCGTATCGTCAGCGGACCTTTGATCTATCTTTCACAGGTATCCAACGACAACATCAACTCCATGATCGAGCTTGGCAAGGGCATGGGCGACAAGCTCATCGGACCTACCGTTACGGCGACAAACCACATCGGTCTCGTAAAGGCGCTTGCGGAGAATGCGCAGTTCCTCAACGAGTGCGTTAAGAGGGGATTCATAAAGATGGAGCAGATCGTCGATCTGCACTTCCTCGGCATGGACCTCACCCTGTCTCCCGCATACGATCCCAGGTTGTACGTTAGTGATCCCAAGACTTATTTCCCTCTTTTGATCTTCCCCGTCCTGGTTCTCGCAACGAGCATCCTCTCAATGAGGCTTTCCACCATAATGAAGCCCGGTTACAAGGAAGAGAAGGAAGCGAAGGAGCGTGAGAAGGTCAATGAGGCGCGCAAGGGTCAGTCCGGACAGGATGACACTACCGCAAAGACCATGAAGCTCATGAACTGGATGCTTCCCGCGATCATGCTCTACACGACTTTCACGATGCCTGCGGCAATGGGTCTTTACTGGGTAGTCGGTTCCATCATGGGCATCCTCACACAGATCATCGTTTACTACATGTTCACCAAGCCTTACGAAAAGAAGAAGGCTGAGGTCGAAGCCAAGAAGGAAGCCGTCTTTAAGAAGTCCGGCAAGCTTGCAACGGAAGGCGCCTCTAACGGCGAGGGTTCCGGAAAAGGCAAGAAGAACAAGAAGCACTAATTTGGTCTACAAGGAGGCCGCGAAAACATATGAAGACAGTTACTAAAACGGGAAAGACAGTTGACGAAGCGGTAGAGGCAGCGATCGCTGAGCTCGGATGCACTAAGGAACAGGCTCAGATCGAGGTCGTTTCCGAAGGAAGCGAAGGCGGTTTCCTCGGAGTCGGCAGAAAGGATGCCGAGGTCAAGGTCTCCTTTGACGATGGCGGCGAGGCTTCTGAAGAAGCTGCTGCAGATGATTCTGAAGACGAAGAATACTATGGCGATGACGAGAACTTTGAGGGCGATGCAGTCAGCGAAGCTGAGGATGCGGCTGCTAATTTCGTAGCAGAAGTCCTTTCCGGCATCGGCATTCACGGAAACATGGATTCCTACAGGGAAGACGATACGATCTACATTTCAGTAACGGGTTCTGACTGCGGTGCAGCTATCGGCCGTCACGGTGAGACTCTTGAGGCCATCACTTACATGACGAACCTCATCGCCAACAAGCACAGCGAGGGCAGGGTTCACGTCCATCTCGACGTCGGCGGTTACCGCAAGCACAGAGAGCAGATACTCAAGAACCTTGCAGACAAGGCTGCTTCCAGAGTCAAGCGTTCCGGCCGCAAGGTCGTTATGGAGCCCATGACTCCTTCCGAGAGAAGGATCGTTCACTCCTATCTGCAGGGCGTAAACGGCGTAACGACGCACAGCGAGGGTGAAGAGCCTTCCAGATGCGTGGTAGTAACTCCTGACGAAGCCTGATAGCCCCGTATGTTTGCATATACGGATGAGCCCATCTGCGCGTGCTCCACGCCTGCGGGAATTTCAGGACTTGCCGTAATACGCATTTCAGGTGACGGTTGCGGCGTTCTCACAGACAAATGCACTAAGATCCTCCGTTCAAGCGGAGACTATGACAGGACTTCGCTCCTGCCCGGCTATACTTGCGCATACGGCACCGTAAACGATCCCAAGACCGGAGAGGTAATAGACCAGGTAATAATCACCCATTTTGAGATGCCCTATTCCTATACGGGCGAAGAGATGGTCGAGATATCCTGCCACGGTTCATCCGCTGTAAAACAAGAGATATTGAGATGCCTCGGAATGTCAGGCATCAGGGTCGCTTATCCGGGCGAGTTTTCAAGAAGGGCTTTCATTAACGGCAAGATGAGCCTTGCATCCGCTGAGGCGGTAATGGACGTCATCAACGCGGATACCGAACGCCAGCTTCAGGCGGCGGGAAGCCTTTTGTCGGGAGCCCTTGCAAACAGGATCAACGCGATCGAGACGAATCTTTACGACCAGATGGCGAGGATCGAAACGCTGGTTGAGTTTGACCAGGACGTCGATGACGGCACCAACGACGGAAGCGAAGAAAAGGAGATCCTCGAAGAACTCGTAAAAGAGCGCGAGGCGCTTTCGGCGATCTGCTCAGGATACGGCAAAGGCAGGATCCTTTCCGAGCGCATGAGGGTCGCCCTATTGGGACTTCCAAACAGCGGAAAGAGCACGCTCCTCAACACCCTTACCGGATATGACCGCGCCATCGTAACAGAGGTCGCGGGAACGACAAGAGACACTATCGAGGTCCAGATCGACATCAACGGCATTCCCGTTACTCTTATTGATACCGCGGGCATCCGCCCGACTGACGACATAATCGAGAGCATCGGCATCGGAAAGGCAATGGAGGCCGGACGCGAGGCAGACCTTGTCTTTTACATGATCCCTCCGGACATGACTGCCGACGAGGCGGAGGAAGGATTAAGGGAGATCTCCGAGGACATTGGCGGCGAAAGGATAACGGCCGTCTTCTCCAAGAGCGACGAGGGCAAGAACCCTGACGAAGAGGACATCATTGAAGTCCTGGGAAGCCTCGGCATCGAAAAGCACATTTCAGTTTCCGCAGAAGAAGAATTCAACATCGACAAATTGGAAGACGTCATAATGACCTACTATGACAGTCTTGGCGGCGGACAGTCGGAGGGTTTCCTCATAACCAACAGCCGTCATTATTCAAAATTCAACAAAGGTCTCAAGAAGCTTAACATGGCTATAGAGGCATTGGAGGACGGCCTCGGAGTGGAAGTCTGTTCCGCGGCTCTCCGCGCGTGCCTTGATGAGATCGGAGAGGTTACCGGCAAGACGGTATCGGCAACGCTCGCCGATACGATCTTTTCACGTTTCTGTATAGGCAAGTAAATGAATCCCGTAGAAGCGCTCAAACTTGAGTACAGCTTTGACGCAGGCAATTTTGACGTCTGCGTGGTCGGAGCAGGCCACGCCGGATGCGAGGCTGCACACGCCTGCGCAAAACTTGGCCTGAAGACGGCCCTTTTCACGCTCGCTTTGGATTCTCTTGCAAACCTTCCGTGCAACCCAAGCATCGGAGGCACTTCCAAAGGACAGCTCGTTAGAGAGGTAGACGCCTTGGGCGGCATAATCGGCAAGATGGCCGACAAGTGCGCGGTCCAGATGAGGATGCTCAACCGTTCCAAGGGCCCCGCGGTTTATTCGCCCAGAGCCCAGGAAGACAGGGCGATGTATTCGATCGAGATGAAGCACTATCTCGAAAATCTTGAAAACCTGACCCTTGTACAAGCTCACGTAACGGAGCTCCTTACGGATGACGAAGGCAGGGCATGTGGCGTCATGACGGCCGGAAAAGCCGTCTATAGCGCAAAAGCGGTCGTGATCTGCTCAGGAACCTACATGGAATCCCGAACGATAAGGGGAGAGGTCATTACCGAGAGCGGTCCTGACGGACTGCCGAGATCCGTAGGCCTTTCCGGTTCGCTCAAAGCATGCGGCATTCCGATATTGAGATTCAAGACGGGAACGCCCGTAAGGGTCAATTCCAATTCATGCGATTTTACGCAGATGACCAGACAGGACGGAGAAGACGACGTTCCGCCGTTCTCTTTCGAGAATGAAATGAATGGGCAGGGCGTGGCTCCCATTTCCGAGCAGATCCCTTGCTGGTCGGTCTGGACCACTCCGGAGACGAAGAAGGTCATCTCAGAAAACATGGACAGGTCGCCTTTGTACAGCGGAGTCATTAAAGGCGTCGGTCCGAGGTACTGCCCTTCGATAGAAGACAAGTTCATGCGCTTCGCGGACAAGGAGCGCCACCAGATATTCGTTGAGCCCATGGGCAGGCACACTAATGAGATGTACCTGCAGGGGTTCTCTACAAGCCTTCCCGAGGAAGTCCAGATCAGGATGGTAAGATCGCTTCCGGGACTTTCAAACGCGGTCATCCAAAGGCCCGCTTATGCGATCGAATATGACTTGGTCGATCCGTTGTCCCTGAAGGCAACGCTGGAAAGCAAGATCGTCCCCGGCCTTTTTACCGCGGGACAGATAAACGGTTCCTCAGGATACGAGGAAGCGGCTGGGCAGGGAATAGTCGCAGGCATCAATGCGGCAATGAAGGTCTTGGGCAGAAAGCCTGTGATAATCGACCGTTCGCAGGGCTACATCGGCGTGCTCATTGACGACCTCGTCACAAAGGGCACTAACGAGCCGTACCGCATGATGACCTCAAGAGCCGAATACAGGCTTTTCCTGAGGCAGGACAATGCGGATGAGAGGCTTACTCCGGTCGGCCGCGAGGTAGGCCTTATAGACGATGCCAGATATGAAAAGTTCCTCGCAAAGAGGGAGGCCATCGCGAAAGAGACCGCCCGTCTTCGCAGCACTTACATAGGACCTACCGAAGCTTTGGGCGAAGTCCTTGCCGAAGTGGATCAGACGTTGCCCAAGTCAGGCGAGAGCCTAGCGGACCTGATAAAGCGTCCCGGAGTGACTTACGACATGCTCGCTCCTTTCGACAAGGAGAGAAAAGAGCTCCCCAAGGCGATAACGAAAGCCTGTGAGACGGACATAAAGTACGAGGGCTATTTGGCGCTCGAAAAGGAAAAGATTGAGAGGTTTGCAAGCCTTGAAAAGATCGCGCTTCCTGAAGACGTAGACTACAAGGCGATAAAGGGACTAAGGCTCGAGGCCGCGCAGAAGCTTTCCGAGATCAAGCCTGAGAGCGTAGGACGCGCGTCGCGCATTTCCGGAGTTTCGCCGGCGGACTGCGAAGTCCTGCTGGTATATCTCGAACAGAGGAGAAGAAGCAATGCTGAATGATTCCAACCGCAAAAGAAAGCCCATCACCAAAGCTGACATCAAGAGATTGAGGGACAGCCTTCCCAAGCGCGTGGACATCAATAGCGAGGGTACGAAGGTAACCGAGAAGGTTGCTGAGCCCAAGCCGGCGGAAACGGCCGAAGGCGTCGCCCCCGTTCTCGAGGAATGCTCTCCCGAGATATGCGTGCCGCTCTCCGCTGAAGAGATCCGCTCGTTCCAGATATATGCTTCAATGCTCAGGGAAAAGAACAAGGTGATGAACCTTACCGCAGTTGACGATGACAACGGCATAGCGATGAAGCACTTCATCGATTCGCTGACTCTCTGCCCTTACATAAAGGAAGAGCAGGCAAAAGCAGGAAAGAACGACCTGACCCTTGCCGACATCGGAACGGGCGCGGGTTTCCCCGGCATGCCCCTCAAGATATCCATGCCCGAGCTTAAGGTTACGCTCATGGATTCGCTCGCAAAGCGGTTGGGATTCTTAAGCGAGGTCTGCACCGCGCTTTCCCTTGAAGGAGTCAACATGGTCCACACAAGGGCTGAAGACGGCGGCAAGGACAAGAAATACCGTGAAAGCTTTGACATAGTCACGGCCAGGGCCGTTGCGGCGCTTCCCGTGCTCGCTGAATACTGCCTGCCCTTCGTAAAGGTCGGAGGAGTGTTCCTGGCCATGAAGGGACATGCGGAAGATGAGATAAAGAATGCCACGAAGGCGATAGCGCTTCTCGGAGGCACAATAGAGAAAACAGATACCTTCAGACTCCCCGGGACCGACATGGACCGCTCGATAATCGTCGTCCGCAAGATCCGTCCCACGCCCGCAAGGTTTCCCAGGAAGGCCGGGCTTCCCGCAAAAGAGCCTTTGTCCTGAAGTACCCTCAAACTGCCTTAAACTGTCCTCGAAATTTCCCTCTATTTATTATAATATTTACGCGTGCGCGAAATATTAATAGTTATGTTATAATACTATAGTTTGGAATAAAGACGGACCGCAGGCATGGACCTGCAGGGACAATCGGAGGTTACTAATGGCTGAGAGTGAAGATAAGAAGCTGTCCAGACTGCAGCAGGAAGCTGACATGGACCAGGCCTTCAAGTCTGAACAGACAACTATCGTCCCCGTCGACCTTGACGGCGAGATGAGAAAATCTTTTATAGACTACGCGATGTCGGTCATATCTGACCGTGCGCTTCCCGATATCAGGGACGGCATGAAGCCGGTCCACAGAAGGATCATCTATTCGATGTTCACGCAGGGCTTTACCCCTGACAAGCCGTACCGTAAGTGCGCTACGACGGTCGGAGACGTTCTTGGACGCTTCCATCCTCATGGCGACGCTTCCGTTTACGATGCATTGGTCAGACTTGCCCAGGACTTCTCATTGAGACATCCGCTTGTCGACGGACACGGAAACTTCGGTTCGTTGGACGGAGACCCGCCGGCAGCTTACCGTTACACGGAAGCAAGGCTCGACAAGATCGCCCTCGAAATGGTCAGGGACATCAACAAGAACACCGTTGACTTCAGACCCAACTTCGACGAGCACGAGATGGAGCCTATCGCCCTTCCTTCAAGATTCCCCAACCTCCTCGTAAACGGCGGCATCGGAATCGCGGTCGGCATGGCGACTAACATTCCTCCGCACAACCTTGGCGAGGTAATCGACGGCTGCGTCATGATGATCGACAATCCTGACGTTTCCGTTGAAGAGCTCATGACCGTCATCAAGGGACCTGACTTCCCGACGGGCGGCCAGATTCTCGGAACTTCCGGAATCCGCGAGGCTTATGCGACGGGCAGAGGCCGCATCGTGGTACGCGCCCATGCCGAGATCGAAGACCACGCGGGCAAGACGAGGATCATCGTTCACGACATTCCTTACTGCGTCAACAAGGCAAGGCTCATCGAGAGGATGGCTGACCTTGTCAAGGAGAAGAAGGTTGAAGGCATCACGGGCATCAGGGATGAGTCTGACCGTAACGAACAGGTCAGGATCGTCATCGACATCAAGAAGGATGCAAACCCTGAAGTCGTTTTGAATCAGCTCTACAAGAACTGCTCGCTGCAGGAGGCGTGCTGCGCCAACATGCTCGCGCTCGTTCCTGACAGCACGGGCAAGCTCGAACCCAAGCTCATCGGCCTCAAGGACGCGCTCTATTACTACATCAACCACCAGGAAGACGTCGTAACGCGCCGCACGCAGTATGACCTTGAAAAGGACGAGCAGAAGCGTCACATCGATGAGGGCCTCCTTATCGCCATCGACAACATCGACGAGATCATCGCGATCATCAGGGCTTCAAGGACGGAAGTTGAAGCCAAGGCGCGCATGTGCGAGAGGTTCGGCCTTTCAGACAAGCAGGCTCAGCAGATCGTCGACATGAGACTCGGCCGTCTCACCGGCCTCGAGCGCGAGAAGCTCGAAGCGGAGATCAAGGCACTCACGGAAGAGATCGAATACTTCCACAAGGTCTTGAGCGACAAGGTCCTTCTCGATTCCATCATCAAGGACGAGCTCCTTGCGATCAAGAACAAGTACGCGACGCCCAGGATCACCGAGATCGTTTACGGTACCTTCGACGACATCGATGACGAGTCTTTGATCCAGGAGGAGAACATCGTCGTCACGCTCACCCACATGGGCTACATCAAGCGTCAGCTTGTTTCCACGTACAAGGCGCAGCACAGGGGCGGCCGCGGCATTTCCGGCCAGTCCACGCGTGAAGAGGACTATGTCGAGAAGATCATCACGACGACCACCCACAAGTTCCTCCTTTGCTTCACGAATACCGGCAGGGTATTCAAGATCAAGGGTTACAGGATCCCCGAGACGACGTCGCGTTCGTCACGCGGAACCGCGCTCGTAAACCTCTTGAAGCTTGCCGACGGCGAGTCGATCCACAACGTGATCCCCGTTGACGATTTCGACAACGAGGATCTCTACCTCACGATGGTAACGAGACAGGGCGTCATCAAGAAGACGGCTCTTTCTAAGTATGCAAACATCAACAAGAACGGCCTTATTGCGGCCAGGCTCAGGGAGGACGACAGCATCGTCTCCGTCAAGCTTACTTCCGCAGGCCAGGAAGTCATCGTCGTCAGCGCGGAGGGTAAGGCCATCAGGTTCAATTCCGACGACGCGCGTGACATGGGACGTACCGCTTCCGGCGTACGCGCCATGAAGCTCGATGATGACGACGTGGTAGTCGGCATGGAGCCCGTCGATCCCGACAAGGAGATCCTCGTTATCTCTGAGAACGGTTACGGCAAGAGGACCAAGGCAGACGATTACAGAAGCCAGAACAGAGGCGGTAAGGGCCTCATCACCTACAAGGTCAGCGAGAAGACCGGACGCCTCATCGGTACGGTTCCCGTAACTGACGACGACGACCTGCTCATCATTACCGGCCAGGGCGTGATCATCAGGGTATCCGCATCCGAGATCCCCACGCTCTCCCGCGCGACTTCGGGCGTAAGGCTCATGAAGTCCAAGAACGCTTCAGTCGTTGACTTTGCGCTTACTGACCGTGAAGAGCCTGAAGAAGGCGAAGTCAGAGGTGAGGTCGACACCACCGAAGTCGAAGCTGAAGAGGCTGAAGGCGAAGCTCCCAAGACTGAACCCGAAAACGGAAACGAAGAATGATGAAGATGCTTAAAAGGTTACCGGCATTCGTTCTTGCGGCGGCCTTGACCGTCCTGACGGTCACGTCGTTCTTGCAGCGTGTGAGAGAACCCGTGTCTGCGGACGTCGGCCAGCCTGAGATCTTTGTTCCTCCGCTCGAAGAAGTTCACTGCACTTCCTATTGCGCTTTCGATAAGACGACGGGGCAGATCGTCCTGGGACTTCAGGCGGATACGAAGATCTATCCTGCATCGATGACGAAGGTCATGACCTGCCTTTTGAGCCTTGAGATACTTGATACCGATGAGAAGCTCACAGTATCGGAGAATGCGCTCAAGGGCCTGGGAAACGACTCATCCCTGATGGGCGTCGTCAAAGGCGAGAAGGTCAAGGTCAGTGAGCTGATGTACGGATTGATGCTCCCGTCGGGAAACGATGCCGCAAACGTACTTGCCGAAGGCTGCGTTGACGCGTTCTTTGAGAAGTTTCCCGCAGACGGCGAGGAAGTCAACAAGGACGGTGTCAACTCGAAGTACATAACGGATCAGCTTCACGATTCAAAGGAGAACATCCTTAACTTCAAAAAGATAGAGGCGTTCGCCGTTCTGATGAACCTCAGGGCGGAGAAGCTCGGCTGTAAGGGAACGCACTTCACCAATGCGTGCGGACTCCATGACGACAACCACTACACGACCGCGCAGGACATGTGCACGATAATGGCTGCCGCAACGGACATCCCTGAGTTCAACACCCTGATCAGCTGCCCTTCGCACGTCTTCAAGGCGACGAACCGCCACAGGGCTGAACCCTGGTCTTACGTTAAGAACTCTAATAACCTTTTATATGATCCATGGCTCGCGTCCAAGACGGCCAACGGATCGTCCTCACAGATCGCCGCGATAATCGGCGGCAAGACCGGAACAACTTCACAGGCGGGCAAGTGCCTTACGCTCTACACCGTCTGTAAGAACGGACATGACCTCATGATCACGATCTGCAACGTTCCGCCGAAGTACCAGTTCTATACGACCATGTACTGCGCTTCGATCGCCGCATATGCAAACCTTTCATGCTGGAAGATCGATCCGGTCGAAAGAGTATACGGAACGACGGGAGACTATAAGTCCGTTAATGCTCCTTGGGACCAGCAGCCCCAGTACGACGGAGTGCAGAAGCCGGGTGAAGAGCCTGCGGACTACTATCCCGCAACGCCTACGCCCACTCCGACACCAACTCCCGCGCCTGAGACCGAAGAAGAGATGATGGCGAAGTATCCGCCCCTCGTCCTGTTCGTTAAACAGAACACCGGAGTGTCTCTGACGATAGGCTTCATCATGCTCGCTATTATTATAATGAATATCGTATTGTTGATACGCGTGCAGAACCTGAAGCACGGCCGTACGAGACGGGTCAGAAAGAGCAAGATCAAATAAGCGAAGAACGCGTATTCGGGCGGCCTCTGGGCCGCCTGAAAAAATTAATTCGAAATTCGCAAAAAACTGCTTGACATTAATCACCGCTTGTTATATTCTTTACAAGCGCTTTGCGGAACGGGCACATAAAAAAGCCCTGAAACACCGCAAAAAGGCACGGATCTTGAAAATTGAATAGGATGCAAAACTTGAAGAAAAACGGACCTGTTCAATTCAAAGAATTGATTATAAAAAGAGTAATGGAGCCAAACGGCTCTCAAAATTTGTTAGAGA
>JAFZVF010000023.1 GCA_017617935.1 Clostridiales bacterium
CAATACTGGTGATTTACTATTTTCACCATCAGTATAGAAAACCCATGCTGACATTATTGGGACTTATCAGTCACTTTCTGCGAAATAGCCCATTAATGGGACTGAACTCAGGTTTTTCAACCGGTTTTTCAGCTTTTTTCGGTGCTGTTATTCAGATTAATCGAGTTGCATCGGATATGACGCGTGGTATAATATGCTTACCGATGAAATGAGAGGAATTATTTTTCATCAAAACGAAAACCCCGAAGCGGCAACTTCGGGGTTTTCTATTCCGTTTTTGTAAGGTGGCTTAGGCCTTAGGCTGACTGCTTTTTACTTTCTTCCGTCCAGCCATTTGCTGATGTAATTAGCAATTACTCCAGCCATAACAGAAGAAAGAAATGAGAGGATATTCCTCATCCCGATTACCTCCTTTCCACTACCTAAGTAGAAGTAAAGGTGGGCAGCAATTAGATTTTAGTTTGCGATATCTTCAAAAGAAATACGCGCAGACAAAAGTCGGGACTTTAGGGTATCAAATGGGACTTTTTCGCGAAAATGGGACTGTTGTCCAGCGATTAAATGCAAGCTTTCATGGTTGTTCAGGATATGACGCGTGGTATAATATGCTTACCGATGAAATGAGAGGAATTATTTTTCATCAAATAGAAAACCCCGAAGTTGCCGCTTCGGGGTTTTCTATTCCGTTTTTGTAAGGTGGCTTAGACTTAAGGCAGTCCTTTAACTTTACTTATCATCCGTCCAGCCGGGCTCGTCGTCAAAATAGTCGTCATATTCAGGCCAATCCAACTGTTGCGCGACGTTAGCCCAGCACTCGGTCATGACCTTGTTCACGAATTTCATTATGTTGACGATCTCCGCATAGAACTGATCGTTATCAGACATCGCCAACATGACGAGCATGAAGTTTCCTGCTATGTAACCCATATCGGAAACCTTGGCGTGATCTTCGGCAAAGGCGAGACTCGTCTTCTCATAAAGCGTCTTGCCGTATTCATCAAGACTTTCAAAACTGCCGTTTATTTCACTTGCAATGCGGTCCCAAGCCTCTTCGTCATAGACGGAGAGATCCACCGTAAAAGTTTCCGTGCCTTTAAACTCCCATGGCAGTTCAGCCGCCGTATCAGCACGGTATGCCTCATATTCATTCTTTGATCCGAACAGATAATCGTCCAACAGATCCTTCTCGTTTTCGATCGCATTCAGACAAGCTTTCCTAAGTTCCTTCGTTTTCATCAGCGCGATCAAAAACTTTGCAAGATTCCCGGTAACGTATCGAATGCGGCTTTCCTTCAAAGCGCGCAGTTCTTCAGGCAGCAGGCAACCCAAAACCAAGTTCTCTTCAAATTCGCCAGCGTCTATGTCCGCGATTTCATTGAAAACTTTTTCGTACAGGCTCTTCAGCCTGGCTTCCGCCCGTACGTCCGGTTTTTTATTTGCTTCTGAAGACATTGCCAAAACTCCTTTTGATTACCAAATGTGTATATTATACGCCTCATCACCAAATGGTAATATCCACCGAATCCGTGCCCTTGTTGACCTTTACCTTGCCACTGGTGGCCTTGGGCTTAAGGAGGTTCATGTTGGGCTTCACCTTCTTGTTGCCGAAGCGGATCTTGACCATGTCGGGGGACGGGTGCTTCTTGGTGAGCTTGAGGCCCCTGATGTCAAGACAGCTGCCTCCTTCGATCGTGAATTCGAGCCTTCCGCCGGTGACCGCGATCGTGCCCTTGACCGTGAGCTTGCCACCCTTCATTATCCTGATCTCCTGAGGATCCACTTTCGGGAGCTTGACCTTGCCGACGTTGACGGTGACCTTCGTATAGATCCTGCAGTCGATCACATGGCCGCTGTCATCCTTGATCGAAGACTTGCCCTTGGTAAGGATCGCCTTGACCATGGCGGTCTCGAGCTTGTTCCTTTCCGCGTAAGTCGTTTCAGGACCGCGGTACGCCAATTCAAACCTGTCGCCATGGGATGTGAAATTGCAGTCGATGCGGTCGGAAGTGGGCGCCATGTCACGCGTGTCCTGCTTCTTGGAAAGATATGCCGGCAGGCCGACCTTATTCTTGCTCGTGTTGTCGATGGTTACGATCTGGACCGATTCCTTCACGTATTTGTCCTTTGTAAACGAGCCGGTGGAAACCGAAAGGCCGGTCAGATCAACGAAAGAGGCGTTCTCGAGTTCAAAAAGCCTCTTGCTTCCGGCCTTCTTCACGGCCTCGTCGCCATTTAGCTTGCCCTTTATCGTTACCTTGTGGTTTTCGCAATTAAGGGATACGCCGAAAAGGTCGTCCTTGGAAACGTCGATGGAAATGTCGCCGTCAAGCCTTATGTGATCAACTCCTGCCTTCTTCTGCTCAATGACCTCTTCAAGGTTCTTTGCAGGCTTGCCTGACTGGTAGTCTTCTCCCTGGCCGCCATTGCCTCCGCCTTCGCCGTCGACCAAGGCCTTCCACTCGCCCGCATATTTCTCATCAGACATGCGGCACATCTCGATGAACTTTTCTTCAGTCTCCCTGGCCGCACCGTCAACATTGATCTGGCGGTAGTGCTCGTTCTTTCCCTCGTCAAAACGAGTGCGGTAGCTCTCGTAATCCTCCTCGCCCGCGATCATGGCGCCAAGGCCTACGACGTTTAAGTTCGGATCAGCTTTTATGAGCCCGATGAAATCACGTACTCCGTCCCAATATGGCTTTCCTACGAAGTCCTCCTTGCGGAATCCGGGAGTGTATTCACTTGTGCCGCAGTTGGTGATGAGGTCAACGTTACATATCATAAACAACTGCATTGCAGTGGTCCCGCCGTTATGTTCAGTCTCCACACTTACGCCTATGTAGTTGACGCCCGTGACAGGCTTGGGGGTAGGCGTGGGACCACCGCGTTCGCCGGGATCAGAAGCTTCAGAAGAAGCGCCGCCGTTTTCTGGGCCGCCATTGTTGCCGTTGTCTTTGCCGCTGCATGCGGACAGGAGCATGGTAAAGGCCATGCCGGTTTGTTCAGACCGAACACGTCGTTTTCCGTGATGAATATCACGTAATTGTCATGCAGATCCGCAAAGGCTTCGCCCTCTTTGAGCATGTCCGCATCAACCATGCTCGAATGGTATCTGGCGCGTCTTGGCTTAGCGCCTTTGTTCTCCCTTTGGATCTCGATGTCGTACTTGGCTCCCATAACGTCTTCGGCATAGATGTCGAGCCGAATGCTACGCCCGTGTAGATTGTTAAATTGCTTTTGAGTCCTTGAATCGATTACCTTAATGTTGTCTCTATCCAGGATGACGTTCAACACAAGTTGCGTGCCTTCAGTGAAACCATCAAAGCATACATTCATAAGGAGGTCATCTATCAACCGGAGGACTTTGATCCTCCTCAGATAGTCTGGTTTATCCTGTCTTTCATTTTTCTTCATGCCGTTTACCTCTTACCGGCATTATAAGCACGGAAAAACCGAAATTGGGGACAAATTGGGCCAGACGGTCAAAACACCCCCTGAAAATGAGACTTTTGGACAAAAATTGGAACTGCTGGGACTTTTTTGCCAATTTGGGACTGGCCTGTCCTATGCTCTGTTTGACGCAAAAGAGAGGAGGCAACAGGTACTCGCGGACTGAATTGGCGGAGACTAGAGCCCCGCCCCTTAAACAACCACCTTGTTCTTGCCGGAGTTCTTGCCCTGGTAGAGCTTCTCGTCGGCCGCGGCGATCCAGTTGTCTAACGTGATGGCTTTGTTCTTGAGTTCAAAGCCCGCGGTCAGGGTAAGCTTTATCTCATTGCCCTCGTAGGTGACCGTCATGGCCTCTACGGTCGTTCTTAGCGTCTCCAGGATGGAAGTGTCAGAACTCATGAGGACCAGGAACTCCTCGCCGCCCCAGCGCGAGACGACGCAGTCTTTGCAAGTGTTTTCGATCGCCCTGGCGACGCTGATCAGGACCTCGTCGCCCGCCGCGTGGCCGTACCTGTCGTTGATGGACTTGAAGTCATCGATGTCGATCATGGCGATGCCGTAGACCGCGTCGTCCTCGTGGGCCTCCTTGAGGCGCTCCATCATGTAGTGGCGGTTGTACAGGTTCGTGAGGCGGTCCTTGTTCGCGCGGTCGCTGAGCTGCCTTTCAGACTTTATGATCATGCTGATCATGAGGCGCGAATAGAAGGTGACGAAGGCCAGGACCGTCAGGGAATTGAATATCCAGAAGGTTCCCGCGATGCGCGTGTCGGTCTCATAGACGGGCTTTGCGTATGCCGCGTGGCCGGTCGAGATGAGGTATGCCGCAATGACGAGGCCGCTGTAGAGCTTTGTGTTTATCGTCGTGGTCCCCAGCTTGTACGCCATGTATTCCGTGTAGAAGATTATGGGGATCATTGAAAGGCTGTACAGGTGGAAGCCGAAACCGTACCCGAGGAAGACCGTCGTGATGCTCATGTACAGGGTGAGCCACCCGTAGACCAGCCTTACGTAGACGTCGAGCTTGTTTTTCCGTATGAGGTAAAAGCCAAAGATATAAACTAGCGCTGTCGGTATGGAAAACCAGATGAGGAACGACGCGCCGACCAGATAGAAAAGGCCCGCCAAAGCGAACACCAGGACGAGTATCACGGCGTTTATTATCAGGGTCAGCTTTTGAATCTCTTTTTGTACCATGAATAAATTATATACCGCCAAAAAAACCATAGTGTGAACAACTATGGTTTATTTGGTAAATAACTTCTTTGGAAGGCCGCTCAGGGCGCCGTTCTACGTCCCGCTCGCCTGCTCTAAGGTCCTTTTCGCTTCCGCCTTTTTGAGCATTACGAAAACGTAGATCGGGAAGATGAGGTCAACGAGCGCGCCGAAGAGTTCTAAAAGCATCATTATGGCATCGGCTTTGCCGATAAGGAAGCCGGTGAAGCCACCGGGATTGTACTTGTGGTCTTGTGCCACTTTAACCATGACGTAAGAAGCCAAGATAACGAAGCCCGTCTTCAGCAAACTGAATGCATATACGGCGATCCTGATCTTCCAGGTGTCCGGGATGATCTTTTCCTTGTCCCTGTTCTGATAGAACGCGAGAAAAAGGATGACCGCGATCACCGTTCCCGTGACGAACCCGTTGATGTTGGTCACCAGGTTGATCCAGTAGGCCATCACCGCGCCCTTCCCCGTTTTGTTGAGGAAGAGGGCTACGGCCGTGCTCGCGATGCGGTTGACCGCCATTATCGCGAATACCGGGATGTATACGTACTTCTTTCCGTAAGTCATGTGGACGTACCAGCAGAGGCAGAACATCGTGGCGACGGAGAACAGCATCGTCACCAGATTCGCGCCGACCGACAGCCTTGCATAAACGGCGACGCCCAACAAATACCTGAAAGTGGTAATGAGGCTCGCCAATATCGAGCTCACGCCCGAAATGATGAACCCTATTCCTAAGATCTTCGTCTGCTTTTCCTTGTTGATCGTGACCAGCACGCCCATGACCAGAAGCGCGCAGCTCGCCGCAAAAGCAGAGATCCTGATGAGTATGTAGAACAAGCTTATTGACGTGACTGACATATATAGAACTCCCTTTTTTGTTTCCTTATGGCAGGTAGATTTTACCACACTTCGTTTCCGCGGTTCCCTCGTTGACTAGACCGCTCCCGTTTGGAAAAATATACCCATGGGTGATGCAATTTCTAAAACCAAGAGTTCCAAGAAGCGCCTGGCGGTCCTGACCGCCGTTTTCGTTTGCGCTCTGGGCGCCTTGTTCCTTTTGCTCTACTATGAAAATCCCGCGTTCCGCCAGTACCTGATGACCAGCGGCCGCGTTAAGATGATCCAGGTCGACGGCATTTTCAACGTGCGCGACATCGGCGGCTGGAAGACCACTGACGGCAGGCATATCCGCTATGGGCTGATCTTCCGCGGCTCTGAAATGGACGGCAACCACATGGTAAACATCTCCGCCCACGGGATCGAGCAGATGAAGGATCTGGGCATCCGCACCGAGGTGGACCTCCGCAGCGCCGAGGAAGTCAAGGCCGCCAAATACCCGCTTAAGGATTTCGCCTCATACGACAGATTCGAGATAACCGCCTACATGGGCATAAGCACCCAGAAAGACCTGTATAAAGACGCTTTCCGGACCGTGATCGGCAGCGTCGTTAATGACAAGCCGGTCTACGTTCACTGCTGGGGCGGCGCGGACCGCACTGGCACGGTGATCGCCCTGCTCGAGGGCGCCCTGGGCGTTTCAAAGAAGGACGTCATCCGCGACTACGAGCTGACCTCCCTTAGCGAAAACATCGGCGACAGGCATTACGGCAAAGGCAACGAGGGCTCCCAGTTCAAGGATTTGGTCGAATACATAGAGAACAATTTTGAAGGCGCCACTTTCAGCGAAAAGTGCAGCAATCTTTTGATAGACCTCGGCATAACCGAAAAGGAGCTTTCTGACTTCCGCGCAAAGATGCTCGAATGAGGGTCTTGCCGATTTGCTCCCTTGACTAGTCTTAGGCCGGCGCTATCTTGATCTCCGCCTTTGACTCCGGGTCGTCCCTGATGATCTCGCCGACGGACTGCACCTTTATCGTCCCGCTTTTCGGGTTCTTTATGCTCACCACATGCGAGAGCACCTCCGCCTCGGCCTCCGACTTCTCAAAAGCCAGGTCGCAGTCGACCATCACGCAGTTGACGAGCTTTAGCCCCTTGCAGTAGCAAAAAGGCTGCGTCCCCGTTATCGTGCAGTTTTCAAAAGTCACGTTCTCGCAGTACCACGCCAGGTACTCGCCCTTCACCGTGCAGTTCCTGACGGTCACGTTTTTCGCGTGCCAAAAGGCGTCCTTCGTGTCAAAAACGCAGTTCGTGAAAGTCGCGTCCTTTATGTACTGGAAAGAATACTTGCCCTTGAGCTTCACGTTTTCGAAAGTCAGGTTGTCCGATCTCATCATGAAGTACTCGCTCTCCACGCTCGAGTTCCTCATCTCAATATTGCTGACCGACCACCCAAACTCGGGCGAGACTACGTCACAGGAATCGATCTTCACGTCCTTGCACTCGCGCAAAGCCTTGATCCCGTGCATTCTCGTGTCCTTTATCTCAATGTCGTCCGAATACCAGAGCGCCGCGCGGCAAGTGTCATACATCCTGCAGTTTGTGATCTTCAGGTCGTGGTCGTGCCAGAACGGGTACCTGAGCTTGAACTCGCAGTCATGCACAACGATCCCGCTGCTCTCCTTAAAGGCGCTCTCCCCGTCCGCCGGCCCGTCAAAGCTGCAGTTAAACACCTCCAACTCGCGGCTCCCATACAAAGCCCTCTCCTCGTCAAACCTCTTTCCCTCGATTACGTCCATTGATCCTATTCCTTTGAGTTTTTATACATTATAAGCCATCGCCCGCCGCCGTTCTTAATGATTGCATTCAAATTTGTCTCAATGGTTGTCTCAATCTCCGTTCAGATTGAGACAGATTTTGAGACATTCCATCTTTCGTTCCATGTTTCATCATAAAATGAGGAGGCTGTATGGAATGAAAGCCTAAAAACATGCTCATTCCATCTTCCCTCCTCTGTTTACCCCAAAAGTTGGAAGGAAACATGGAATGGCGGGCAAAAAACGCACTCATTCTATCGTTCGTTCTAACTTTCGTCTAAAAGTTGGAAGGAATCGTAGAATGAAAAGCGGGGACCCTCAGATCCCCGCCCTTGCATATGCTTGTAACACTGTTAATTGGAGTTTTCGTCCGGTTTTGCCGGGGGCGCGCTGCCGTCTCCGCCGGGGCCGCCATTGCCATCAGGCGGATTGCCAGAAGGCTTTTCGCCGTTGGGCAGTTCGGGCGGCTGTCCGTCAGGCGCGCCGTTGCCGTTTCCGCCGGGCTGCGCGGAAGAGGAAGCAGAAGACTCTGTCTTGAACACCAGAGCCTCGCCCTCGGATGCCGTGCCCTCGACGTATTCCTTGCCGTTGACGTAAAGCTTGTAGCCGTTTAACTTGATGGAGCCCGCTTCGCAGGTGAGGGAGGTTACATAAGAGTCGCCCGTGAGGGTCCATGTGGAGCCCTTTTCGATCTGAACATAGACCTGGCCTGCGTTGTCCGCGTTGAGCGCGCCTTCAAAGATGGAGCCGGACGCCATGTACATGTTGAGGCCGGAAACCTTGTCCACGACGATGTCGCCATAGACGTTCTGGTTGGTCAGGGTGAGGTTGACCTTGCCACCGTTGGATCCGTCGGTGCCCCAGCCCGCGGCCGCCGCCCTCAGGAAGACGCCGTTTGCATCCTTGTTCGAGATGGAGACGTTTTCGAGCGCGATGTTCGCCACCGTGTTGTTTACGAAAAAGACGTCGCCGTTGGCGTTGATAAAGGAGCCGTCCTTCATCGTGAAGCTGGCGGTTCCCACGTCCGCGTCACCGGACATGGACTGGTAGATCATGACGCCGTTGTAATTGGTTGAATTCTTGCTGTTTAGGACGTTGTGGTCCGCCTTGAGCGTCACGTTGTTGAGCGTTACGCTGTTCTTGCCCTCGATCACGACGCCTTCTGAAGCGGTCGACGTCAAAGAAGCGTTGTTGACGGTGATGTCAGCGGTCGAGTAAATGGCGGGCGAGCCCGTGCCGTCGGTGGAATAAGTGCCGCCCGTAACGGTCACGGTTCCGCCTCCGCGATCCGACCTGATCGCCGCGGACGAATTGCCGGTCGTGTGGACCGTCAGATCCGTCGCATTCATGGTGCCGCCGCCGGTCGTCATGATGCCGCCTGAACAATTGCCCGTTGTCTCAATGGCGGAATTGCTTACGTTGACCGTGGTCCCTTTTCCGTATGAAAAGACCGCATTCGCGTGCGTGCCGTTCGTGGTGATGACCATGTTTGAAAGCGTCAGCGTCGCGCCGTTTGTCGCGAATATCGCCGCGTTGTCGCCGTAAAAATCGGCCTCGTCGTTCTTGGAAGAATCACCTGTTTTTGTGACGCTTACGTTTGAATACTCCGCGGTCTCACCGTCAGCCGTGATGACGTGCTCGCCGCCGGTGGAGCTTTTCATTTCCTCAGTTGTCTGGATCTGTGCATTTGCGGTAGTCACGGCCGTCCCGGTGTCTGCGCTTGCCGTCTGCATGCAAGCCGCCGCGGACAAGCCGAATGACGTTGCCAGCGCTATTGCCAATAGTGTTCTTATAGTCTTGTTTTTCATATGTCTCACTCCTTTCGATCAAAGGGAAATCTCTGTTCGATAAGAGGAGTATATCGGGCCCGCCTTAAACAAGCCTGAAGTCGAAACTTAAACGAGGTTTAAATTTCATGTTTCATGACTCGGAATCTAAAACAATTGCCAAAGCATGGAACGGGGGACTTCACAGCCCCCCTCTCAAAAACTACTCGTACTTCTTCGTGACCAGTCTGGCCTCGAATTCTTCCTTCGGGAGCGGCGGGTCATAGTAGTAGCCCTGGATGATCTCGCAGCCGAGTTCGCGCATATTGGAAAGCTGTTCTTCGGTCTCTACGCCCTCAGCGACACAGTCGAAGCCGAGGTTGTTCGAGATTGCGAGAACGCTGCTGAACATCTTGTACTTAACGCTGCCAATGCCGTCTTCTTCCCCGGGGATGAAGCTCTTGTCGATCTTTATGGTCTTCCAGGGGATGTCCCTCAAAAGGTTGAGCGAGGAATATCCCATGCCAAAATCGTCGATCGAAGCGGCAATGCCCTTGGCGTGGAGCTCCGTAACCACGCGCCTCAAGTCGTTGAACTCAACGTCGGTCGTGGTCTCCGTGAGCTCTATCTCAATTGCATCGTGCGGGATCCTGTATTTGTCCATGATCCGCTCGATCGTGTTCGGAAGATCCATGTTAAGGATGTTCTTTCTCGAGAAGTTGATCGACATCGGGACGAGCGTTCTGCCCTCGCCGCCGTCAAGCCATTTGCGCTGGTCGCGGCAGACGTGCTCGAGCATGTAAAGGTCTAGCTTGCAGATGTCGCTCGTCTGTTCAAGCGCGGGAATGAACTCGACCGGCGGGACGATCTTTCCGTCTCTGAACCATCTGCACAAAGCCTCGCCTCCGACGATCTCGCCGGTGTTTGCATTGACCTTGGGCTGGTAGAACGGATGCAATTCCTCGTTTGCGAGGGCGTCCGAGAGCATCTGCTGGATCTTGGCGTTCTTCTGTCTCTGCGCCATGAGGTTTTCGTTATAGAAAATGACCCGTCCCTTTCCTGCGTTCTGGGCGACGCGGCACGCGCTGATGATGGGTCCCATTATGTCACCGGGATCCTTGGGAACAAATCCTTCATCCGTAACAAAGACGCCGACGCTCGACGGAACCTTGACGCTGCTGTATTTGTCAATCCTGATAACGGCCTCATTGAGGTAATCCGTGATCTCTTTGAGCTTGTTCTTGGGGCCGAGGCAGACGAAATTGTCGCCTCCCAGTCTGCCGACGAAGCCGTCTTTTCCAACGATCCTCATCAGGCCTTCGTAATGCTCCTTGATGATGCGGTCGCCCGTTTCCCTGCCGAACTCCTGGTTTATGAGCGAGAAGTGACGCAGGTTGTATCTTGCGGCCATCTTGTCCGCGAAAGTACCGGACTGGACGATCCTTGCGAGTTCGCGGTTGAGGTTTTTCAGGTTCGGATATCCAAAGTCGTCAAAATATGCAAGCTCGTAAACGATGTCCCTCATCCTGACACGGCTGACGTAGCTTATGATGGTCCTCATTACGAGTTCGAGTTTGCTTGCTTCCTCATGCGTAAGGGGCTCTTCGCCTTCCTCCATGTAAACGGTCGAAACGGTGATCGTCATGACGCTCGTAACGGCCCTGAACCTCAGGACCTCGTGGCCTTCCTTGTGCAGGTCAAAAGCGATAAAGTTCTCGCCGTTGCCTTCCCTCTCATCCTTCGGATTTTTGTAGACCGTGGTCACGCCCTTGCAAAGCCTGAACATGAGGCCGATCTTGGTAAGGTAGTGCGTGATGCGCTTTACGTCCGCCTTTTCAAAATCGACCAAAGCAGACAGGAGCTGCTCATAAAGCTCATAGAATTTGATGAACGAATAGCCTTCAACAGACTGGACGTCTTCGTTTATGGGCTGCTCCTTGAAACGCTTCTTGTTCGCGTACATGAGGTTGTCCGCACGCTCGAAAACGTCCTGCACCGTCAGATCGATGCCCGGCATGTACTCCGCCATGCCGTACGCCAGCGTAACGAGATCCTGGTGTCTGTTGTCGTTCTGGATGACGTTGAACTTCTTCAAAAGATCGTATCTGTTCTCGTAATCCGATCCCCTCAGCACGATGACGAACTCGTCGCCGCCGATCCTGAATACCGGGCTGTGATCGAATATCTCGCAGATTATCGCGCACGCATCCTTGATGTATTTGTCGCCCGCGCTGTGGCCCTGCTCGTCGTTCACCTGCTTGAGGCCGTTGATGTCGCAGACCACGATCGCAAACTCAAGGTCCACGTCCTTTTTCGAGATCTGGTTGTTGATCTGTATCTCCGTGTTGACGTATGCGTGCTTGTTCTTTACGTTCGTCAGCGCGTCCTTGTTCGCCATGTCGATCGCCGAACCGATCTTGGCCTCATACTCGATCTCGCGCCTCTTGATCTCGTCAATGTTTTCGACCGCCACGATGATATGATCCTGGTCGCTCGCAAGCCTCATTATGACCAGCGACACGTACTGCGGGCGCCCGTCGAGCATGAGCCTGTAGTTTAAGAACAGCTTGTTGTTGAACAGATCGAGCTGTGAGAGGATGTTCTCCTTCAATATCGCCTGGGACATCATCGGATAGTCTTCCTCATAGATGTCCTTCTTCATGTTGCGCTGCGAATCAGCGAAAAAGTCGTCGCCCCTGTTGCCCACTTCGAGCTTCGTGTACTTGTCGCTCGATGAATATTCATAGTACTCGTTCGTTTTGATGTTGACGCGGTAGATTACCTCGTACCTCATGGCCAGCGCCATCGCGACATTGTTAAAAAGTTCATTTTCCACCACGAGCGACTGCTCGCGCTTCGTCTGCGCATCGACATTCAAAAGGCCCATAACGATGTGGTCCGGATCGTTTTTCGGTTTGACCACGTTCAGCGAAACGTACTTGACGTCCGTTCCGAGCTGCTGCCTGTAGGTCATCGTGACCATTCCGGATCTGTACAGTTTCCTCAGGAGATTCTCTTTCTCAAGCCCGTACAGGACGTAATCGAGATCGTCCTTGTGTATGATCCCTTTGACGTCTCTTGCCACATCGGCGAAAAAGTCCTTTCCGTTTGCCGTGGTGCCAAGCTTTGCAAAGGCATCGCTCGCACTGTATATCGTGTATTCATTGGTCTGGATGTTGATGTAATAGATAGCTTCATAACGGCTGGCAAGCGCTCCCGCGATGCGGCTGTACGTCAGCATCTTCTCTTCGGTCGCGAGCTCTCTCTTCCTCTGCGCGTCAACGTTCCTGACGCCGATGAAGACCTTGTCGTCCGTCCCTTTGATCGTCTTCAGGTAATAGTGCTGCGGCTCCCCGTTCACCATCAGCCTGTACCTTATCGTAAATGACTTGCCGTTCCTTAAGACCTCTGTAACGGTCTCTTTTTTGAACGCGGCCAAAAACTCTTCCTGATCTTCGGGATATACCAACTCACGGCAGTTACGGGGCACCGCTTCATAGAAATTCTCGCCCGCGTCCCTCTGTACGAGCGTCATGCTTTCGCCCTCAGCAGTATACTCGACGTAACTGTCGTTCGGGTAAATAACGTATATGCTGTCGTAATCTTTCGCGAGCGCAAGCGCGATCTCTTCGAAAGTTATTGGCTTTTTCGAGTTCTCGCCGTCCATGGTACACCCCGTTTTTGAAGGTTACTTTTTATTTTACCTTGTTTACCGTGCCGTGTGTTAATCAATTGTAAAAAAATAATGAGGATTGCGTGTATAACATGGGTACATCCCAATAGGTGGTCATCCTTATGAAGAGCACAAAATTGGTCAGCATCGTCCTGGCAGCAATTAGCCGTTGGTGTATCTATTTTGTATCGGCTGCAACCACGGGTGTACCTAAAAGTGTCACGATTTTCCCGTTTTTAGGTACACTTTTCGGCAAATCAGCCTCGGTTTGCTTTTTTGTGTACCGATTTTTGCAAATTTAGTGACACTTTTAGGTACACCTGATATGAACAGATGCTTCGGTTTCATGTCCCTTTTCGTGAACACAAAAAAAACAGATCAGCCGTCTTCCGGCTGATCCGTTCTTGTTCCTTACGCTCTTTTCGCCCGGGCCAAGGCATATCCAATGGTTTTCACTGACAACGGCGTGGCACAAGTCCCTTGCCAGCGGCGGGCGTTTACACCTTCTTCAGCGGGACCCAGATGTATGCAACGTTGTCGTTGGGGTCTTCTTTAAGCGGAGTGTAAACCTCGAGGTTGTAGCTGCCCGCGAGCATGTATCCCTTGAGGGACGGGAGCCACTCGGTCCAGACCTGGGTGTTGACGGACTGCAATGCCTGAGGGAGCGGGCCCTTACAGGTGAACACAGCCCAGAGGCCGCCGGGGACCTGGTAGGTCTCGAGGCCGTCCGGAATGTCTTCCATGGGCTGGTAAAGGTCTGCGATCCAGTAGTCAAAGACCTTTCCGTGCGTGTCATTGTTGTCGACGCACAGGCCGAAAGTGCCTTCGAGGCCCTTCATGTCATTGGCCCATTCGCCCCAGAACTTGGGGATCTCCTGATAGCTTGTCTCCGAGTTAAACTGTCTCTTGAGGCCGATAACGGTGAACGGCGCTTTTTCTACGATACGATAATCCAACATGTTTCCACCCTCCAGTGTGACTTTGATGTGTAACGGCGCGAGCGAGCGAAGGACTTTTCCGGACTCCCTGGCTTCTGATGGCGTGATACCGTGGAAGCGGCAGAAGGCCTTGGTGAAGCTGTCCGGTGAATCGTAGCCGTACTTCATGGCTATATCGATCACCTTTGCCTCCGAGCCTGCCAGTTCCTGCGCCGCGAGCGTCATCCTGCGCGAACGGATGTACTCGCCTACGGTCATGCCGCAAAGCGCGCCGAAGATCCTTTGGTAATAGAAGGGCGACAGAGCGGCCTTTGCGGCGATTGCTTCAACGTCCGCTTCCTCTGTCAGATGCTGCTCCATGTAATCTATGGATGCCTGAAATCCTTCTATCCAGTCCATTTCGTCATCTCCTTGCCGTTTACGATGTCAGTATAACAGGGGCAATTTCAAGAGACCCGACAATTCGTGCTCTCTTTGTCAGTATAGACGAACGGCGCGCATAACCGCAACAAAAAGCCCCGGCGGCACAAAACCGTCGGGGCGGAAAATCAGATAAAAAGACTTATAAAGTTATCGTCACCACGAAATTGTCGCCCTCGCTCTTGACGTCGAGCTTATAGCCGAGCAGCACGAGGTTGTTCTCCGCGATCGCGAGACCAAGTCCGCTGCCCATGTTCTTGCGCGACTCGGAGCCCTTTGCAAATGGCTGTTTCATGGCTGATGCGTCCTCAACGGCCTCGGCCGACACATTGGAAATAATGATCTTACCGCTGTCACAGGCAACCAAAACCGTACTCCCTTCCTTGGCATACAAAGCGGCGTTGTTGATCAGGTTTCCGATCGCCTGGGCGAACAGGTCCTTGTCGGTGCTGACCGTGACCTCGGCCTTCTCATATGAAACCGTAAGCCCGCGCTTCGTGATCTCGTGCTCGTTCTCGGCAATCGCGTCGGCAAGGACGGCGCCAATGTCCACGGCGGTCTTGTTGACGGTAACGGACTCGTTTTCGCCGCGCGAAAAATCGAGCATGGAGTTGACCATCTTATTCATCTGCCAGACCTTTTCGGAGATCTTGGAAATGTAGAATTCCTGCTTGTTTTCGCCGGTGTGGTTTTCGAGGTTTTCGGCATAGGTCAGGATCGCGGCCATCGGGGTCTTGAGGTCGTGAGCCATCGCGTCGGTCATCTTGCGCCTGTACTCGAAGACCTCGTAGTTCCTCTTTTTTCGGTTATAGATGAATGCCGTGGGCATAAAAGAAATGGTGATGGTCATTGCGGCAAGAGTGCAACAGAGTATCATTATCTGTGTCTTATATGCTTCCGAAAATGGCATGTAGATCAGTTCGGTATTTTTATCTCCGAAATTGACATTGTAATCATTTATAGCGAAGCTGGTACCGGTATAGTCTGCTTCATCATCAGCGCCCTGAAATCCTTCGATCGAAGCACTGAAATAATCAACGCCGTTCCAGACTATGCGCGTATAACCCTTGAGTTCCGGGCTGTCCTTGTCGATGGGGATATTTACGACAACATTTGAAATGCCATCCATGCCCACTGCTTTGGTATCACAGATGTGACAGGAGACAGGTATAAACTTTGCGTTTTCAATATCAATGTAAGCTTCTGTTACAGCCAGCTCGATCACAGGCTTTTCATCAAACTTGGCAGTGATTACGGCTCCGTCACTATCATAAATGACCGGCACCACCGCTTTGTATTGCAAAACTTCAGGCGTTTCGAAATACTTCATGTACTTTGCATCCGCCAGTACAAAGTAGTAGAGCCTCTTTGTACCGGGATCGGTATCACTGTCCGGAGCATAATGCATAATTATGTTCCATGAAGAATCAGCAACTTCTTTTTTGTTGTAGTACACCTTGTACCGTTGGCCGGTTGAAGTGTAATGATTTAAGAGCTTTACTTTGATATCGGCAATATCCTGTGCCGTTACGTCCTTTTTGTTCAAACCGGCAAAGATAGCATTATCGACTCTCTGAACGTGCCAGTCGATCATCTTCGATGCATCGTTATAGTATTCCCACGATGCGTTGTTGTAGATCAACGTTCCTATGCACGACAGGAGCGCCGCAACTACGACAAGGCATTCTAAATACGAGATGATAAAACTCGGTTTCTTTATCTTTCCACGCACTTTCATTATCGTTTTCCTTCCGTGATCTTGTAGCCCTTCCCGAAAACGGTCCTGATCTGCGAAGACGCATCGCCCAGGCAGGCGCGAAGGCGCCTTATCGTGCCATCCACGACTCTGTCGTTGACGTCCAGGTTGTCGCCCCACACGTGGTCTAAGATGTTTTCGCGCGTGAGGATCGATTCCTTGTTGGAAAGCAGGTAGAAAAGGAGCGAATACTCCTTCGCCTGGATTTCGATCTCGCGGCCGTTTACGGTGACCCCCATTGTCCTTTTGTTTATCGAAACGGCTCCGCAGGTCAGCACCTCATCCGCCGCACTCTTTTTTGCGCGCTTGAGAAGTGCAAGGCTCTTGGCATACAAGTGTCTCATGACGAAAGGCTTGACGACGTAATCGTCGCACCCGAGCTCGTAGCCTCTTAAGATGCTGCTTTCGGAACCGAGCGCCGTGAGAAGTATTATCGGGCAGTCGCTCTTTTTGCGGGCTGCCCTGCATATATCAAAACCCGACGCTCCGGGAAGCATTACGTCCAGGATCATGAGGTCGAAGCTTTCGTCAGTGACCATGCGCAACGCTTCGTCACCGTCAGAGCAGCTGATGACTTCCAGCAGGTCTTTGCCTTCCTCTAGAAAAAAGTCGCAGACGTTGTCCAGGATCTCCTGCATGTCTTCAACGATCAAAACCCTGTATGACATTAATCCTTCCTCCGTGCTTTCATCTTACAGGACACTTATGCCAAACTTGTGTCACGGTCAGGAATTTTCCAAAAGCTTATACAAAAGCCCGTAAAGCTGCGCGGCCTCGTCTTTTTCAAGCCCCACGCATGCTCCGACTTTTCCCGGAATGGCTTTTGCCTTTTTATAAAGCGCCTTTCCCTCATCGGTCAGAGTGATCACGACTACGCGCTCGTCCTCTTCGCTCCGCTCGCGCCTGATAAGCCCCTGTTTCTCGGTGTTCTTGAGCATCGGAGTAACCGTACCCGTGTCGAGCCTGAGCTTCTTGCAAAGCTCGCCGACCGTGATGCCGTCCTTCTCCCAAAGCACGAGAAACATTATGTATTGGGTGTACGTGAGCCCCAGCGGCTTGAGGTACGGCGTATAGTTTCCGACGATCTTGCGCGAAGCGGCATAGAGCGGAAAACACAGCTGCGAACCGAGTTTCATGGATTCATCTATCTTCATCTAAATACCTTCTAAAAAACCCTAAAAGCCTCACGGGAACTTCACAGGAGGGACTCAACAAACGCCCTGACTTCCTTCATGTCGGCGGTCGGCTCAAAACGCTTTACAACATTGCCGTTCCTGTCAACGATGAACTTCGTGAAGTTCCACTTTATGTCAGGTTTGCTAGCGTAATCCTTGTCCATCTTCTCCATCATCTTTCTCATCAGAAGCGCCATAGATCCCTTGCCGAAGCCCTCAAAACCCTTCTGCTCCTGGAGGTATTTGAAAAGCGGGAGCGCGTTCTCACCGTTGACGTCGGACTTCTTCATCTGCGGAAACTTCGTCTTGTACTTGAGCTGGCAGAACTCGTAGATCTCCTCGTCCGTTCCGGGCGTCTGGTTCGCGAACTGGTTGCACGGAACGTCAAGCACCTCAAAACCCTTGTCGTGAAAATCCTCGTACATCTGCTCGATCGGCTTGTAATGCGGCGTGAAACCGCAGCCCGTCGCGGTGTTGACAATGAGGATGACCTTGCCCTCAAAATCCCTAAGTGAAAATTCTCCGCCCTTCGGCATTGGTACTGTGAAATCGTAAATTGACATGTGGATTCTCCCTTCTTTTACTGTTGTATTTGGTAAAATTATATTGTATCAAATATAAATAGTCAATAAACCGGAAGCACCAGCCAAGCGGGGGCTTACCTCAGCGCCATCATGACGCTGAGGCATGCCGCAAGATTACTGAACTCCCATGAATTCGTCTATCGCCTTGAGCACGGGCGCAGTGTACTTCTCGCCTCCGAAAAGCCACTGCTCGTGCTGCATGTCGAACTCCCTTATGTCAGGGTCCCTGAAATACTTCAGATAACGCTTCTTATACTTCTCGCCCATCTTGTTTGCGTAGATGAAATGCGCCGTCGTGCCTTCGACATGGATGTCGTCCTTGAGGCACGTGATGAGGTCCGTGTAAAACTCGTTCTTTATTGATTCCTTCTTGAATCTGGTGAAAGACTGAAGGAACATCTCCGCAATGTCTTCCTCCATCTCGAAAGTTTCAATGAACATCTTCTTTGCCTTCTGCTTTTTCTTTTCGCTCTTGGTAAAGCTCGTGAGGAGCGGAACGACCATCGCGGACTTGAGTTTCGCGGACAGAACACCGCTTTGGTCAAGATCGGGGCTGCCGAAGATGCCGTGGTCCATGTGGATGTTTTCGCGCATTATAAGCTGGCCGACAAAGGTGCTGCCGAGCGATGATCCGAGCGCGCCGTCGATCCTGCCGCCGTGCTTTTCCTTGACGTACTTTTCTATCTTTTCAGTGACGGTTATCACGTCGGGAAAGATCAGGTCACTGCCGTCAAAGCCGTCGTAATTGACGCAGATCAGATGATACTTTTCGCCGAGCCTGTCGATGACGCTGCTGAAGTTCGCCTGCCAGTCGCAGCACGTTCCGGGGAGCAGCATCAACGTCTTGCCCAATACGTTTCCTCTTTCTTCAAACGTCATACTCAAATCCCCCTTTTAAACATATTACTCTCTATTCTTCAGAACCATTGCGGGATTTATCTTTTTGAGCCTGCCCGTGAGCACGAAATTGATGATTAGATAAAGTCCGATGATCACCGCGAAGATGATGACGTACAGTGCCGGCGAATATGAAGGCTCAATACCTACGCCGACATTGGCTACGAGGTATCTCGGATAAATGTAATCCATGATGAACTTGGCAAGCGGAAGCACAATGAGCGAACCTATGAAGACGATGTAGAAGTTGCCGTCCAAATACATCTTCCTGACTTCCCTGTTCCTGAAACCGAAGATCTTTACGAGCGAGATATTGAACGCCGAGCGGTCGATCATCATCTTTACCATCAGGTACATTACGACCAGGAAAATGACCGCTGCCGCCGTGGACATGATTGTTACCATCGGTCCCATCATGTCGACGTAGATACCGGCAGACCTTTCGATCTCAGCTTTCGAGACCGTGGAATAGAGCCTGCCGCTTTCGATCCCGAGGTCGTGATCCGCGAAGACCACGTTGTAATACTTTTCGTCCTCGCCGAAAAGATCGCGGCACTTTTCAATGTCCATGAACACCATGAGCGAAGCCGAGTAATCGCAGATCCTCGCTACCTTGAAAGCATAGAGCCTGTCGCCGTTTTCGCCCTTGAGCGTGAACTCGTCACCGACCTTGAGAGCATACTTGACCGCAACTGCCGAACTGACTACAACGTCGCTGTTGTTGTCCGGCAGATCGCCCGTATCAAAGAACGGATTGTCCTTCGTGATGCCAAGTACCATGACATCAAACGTATGACCGTAGATCTCCTTCTTCAGGCTCTCGGCAACGGCTTCATAGCCGCCTTCGGGAACATCCTCGGTCGGATATTTGTAACTGTACATGTATTCGTACTTTGTCTGGCTTGTATAGAGGTCTTTGACCTTGGAGCAGTACACCATCGTATTGAGTGCCATCAGTGCAACGAGCAGCGCCATGAACAGACCAAGGATAACGGTAAGACCCGCCCTGATCTCGCGGATCATCTGCCTGATCCTGAACATGCTGATGAACTTCAGCCCCCTGATCTTGAGGTCTTTTCCGCGGACCGCCTTCTGCTCGTTCCGGAGAAGCGCCAAAGGCGTTTTCTTGAGCCTCTTTCTGATAACGAGGACGTTGACGATCAAAGCCGTTACCGGAGGGATCACAAGACCGTAGATGAGTATGAAAGGCGTCACCTTTATCGGCAGATCCGGCAGCGAAAAGTAACTCGTGGAATCTGAAATCTCCGAAGGGATCCCCGCGGGCGTAAACACTGCCAGAGCCGTTCCGATCAGACCAGAAACAAAAGCCACTATTACAGGCACCGCGACATAGCTCGCGACCAGCGTCCTTCTCCTGACGCCCATCGAATAAAGCGCGCCGATGACCGAGCTTTCCTGGTCGATCGTGTGCACGATGAATACCGAAATTACGTATGCGAAAAGCATGATGAGCAGTATCCCGAAAATGATGCTCGCGGTGTAATTGATCTGTACGTCGTCCGCCGCCGAGTCGATCCTGGGATTCTCATCCGCGTTCAGGAACATCATGAGGTTCGACGTCTTAATATCGAAAAACTCATCGATGAACTCATTGGTCTTGTCCGAGAATTCCTGCATGCCGTCGGCATATTCCTTTGCACCGTCCGCGAGCTCTTTTGCTCCGTCGCTTATCTTTTCTGAACCTTCGTAAAGCTCGTCGACTCCGTCAGCAAGCTTTTTAGTGCCCTTCCAAAGTTCGGTCGTGCCCTTGTGGAGCCCTGACGCGCCGCTTCTCAGGAACACGCTGCTGTCGCTCAGTTTCTTCGTACCCTTATAGAGCTGGCCCGCGCCGTCGCTGAGTGCAGTCGTACCGGAATTGACTCCTGATACGCCGCTCTTGATCTGCAGGTATCCGTTCGCAAGCTGCTTGGCGGGATCTGCAAAGCTCTTTGCAACTCCCGCTACGTAAGGATCGGGGCTGTTTGCGGCCGCGCCCGCCTGGTTGGCATAGGCGTTGACGCCGTCACCATAAGCATTTGCGCCTTTTTCAAGCTGCTTGGTGCCGCTTGCGAGCTTTGTCGCACCCTTTGAAAGAGACGATGTGCCGGACGCTACTTTTCCCACACCTTTGGTGTACTGCTTAACGCCCTTTTCGAGCTGGCCCGCGCCCTTGTCCAAGGCCTTGACGCCCTTCTTGAAATCGGGCATCGCGTCCTTCAATTCCTTCATTCCGTCCTTATATTCCTTAGTACCATCGGCAAGTTCCTTCGCACCGTCGGAAAGCTCCTTTGCTCCGTCCCTGAGCTTGTCGATGCCCTCAAGAAGATCGTCCTTCTTGCCGGTCATCCTCTTCCAGTATTCGCGGAAATACTCGTCGTCGACGTCGCTCACCTTGAATTCAATGTCCTCAAGCGTCTTCTTGAGCTCGTCCTCGCTCATCGCGCCGTTTAACAGGAACGCGTAGTAGTATTCTTCCGAAGACAGCGACTTGCCATTCGCGTAAAGTTCATCGTAAGCGTCGCCCGTCAAAAAGATGAGCCCGAAAGCCCTCGAATCCGAAACGGAATCCGAGACCTTCTTGATTATCGTGTTGTAATCGGGCGTGACGCCGATGCCTGTGACAGTGAAGTCTTTTCCGCCTATGGAAACGGTGTCGCCGAGCTTTACTTCGTTGACTTCGGAATAGCGTCTCTCGATCACCGCCTCGTTGTCTTTTTCCGGAAGGCGGCCGTCGATCAGCGAGATCTTGTTTATGTTTTCCCTGACCTTGAATGCCCTCAGGACCTGCTTTTCGTTAACGGCATAATCCACAAAGAACATCTTTTCGATCGATACGCCTTTGTCCGTCAGATTCTTTTCCTCTTCAGCGCGGAGCGGCACAAAGACCGAGAACTCGCCGTCTTCTCTGCAGAGCTGTTTGTCGCTTTTCTCGGTACAGTCGATTACCGTGACCGCCGCGCCCATGAGGCTGACGACAATGAATATCGAAAATATGATCAGCGCCGACAGAGCGATATATCTCGCCCAGCCCGCTTTCAGGTCGCGGAGCGCCCTTTTAAATAAGATCCATCCCATATCAGAGGTCCTCCAGCTGCGCCGCCGGCACCTTGGTGTCGTTGTAGTAATCCTTGTAGATCTCGCCGTCCTTGAGATAGATGACGTGATCGACCATCTGCTTGATCGAATTGTTATGGGTGACGATCAGCATCGTCGTACCGTACTGTTTGTTGATCTTTTCGAGCAACACGAGGATGTCGCGCGAAGTCTTTGAATCCAGCGCGCCCGTGGGCTCGTCGCACATTAGTACTTTCGGGTTCTTCACGAGCGCCCTGGCGATGGCGCATCTCTGCTGCTGACCGCCCGAAAGCTGCGACGGGAACTTGTACTGGTGCTCAGTAAGTCCGAGCACGTTGAGGAGTTCATCGAGTTCGAGCGGATCCTTCGTCAGGTATTCACAGACCTGTATGTTCTCCCTGACCGTAAGATTGGGAACCAGATTATAGAACTGAAAGATGAAGCCCAGGTTGTCTCTTCTGTAATTGGAAAGTTTTTCACCTTTGAGACCCTCGATCAGTGTCCCCGCGACTGACACGCTGCCGGAATCAATGACGTCCAGGCCTCCGATGCAGTTGAGCAATGTTGATTTGCCCGAACCGGACGTGCCCTGGATTACGCACATCTCGCCTTTTTCGATCTTGATGCTGATGCCTTTGAGGACCTGCATGTAGCTGCCGCCCTCACCGTATGCCTTTTTCAAATCCTTTGTAACAATGAACATAAATACACTCCATTCACTACTGTGTTAATATTAGCCTCTGCTAACTGCTTGGTGCACATGTTGTTTTCAACAATGTTTTTCCTTTTGCGGTCTTCCAATTTGTGAATTGGTTGTCCTGTGCTAACTAGAGTGTGGAGAAAAGATCTTTTGTTCTGAGACTTGCGACTGCGTTTGTTTTCTGCTCATAAAACCTCCAAAAACAAAAAAATATGGCCGAAGCCATATCAAAACGATTTCTGGAGAAACGTCATGTATAGCTTCGCAGTTATACATGAGTCTCGCAATTTAAAACAAGCCAGGCCTATCGCCAGTATGTTGACTTGTTACGCAGTACGCTTGCTACTCCCTCATGGGGTACACGTTTGATGCTATCAGCCTATGTCTGATCTGTCAAGTTTCGTTTTTCCCGGATCAGAGCTGCCTGCCCGGGAAAGTTTTCATCGCTTCGGAAACCAGGGAATGCACCTGTTCACCTTGCTCTTGTATTCTTCATATTCCTCGCCGTAAACGTTTTTCAGCCACTTCTCTTCCGTGTTTTTCAAAACAACCGTCAGGATTGCCCAATCGATAAGGAACAGCGGCAGCGAGACTATGTTGTGCCACATGAGCCCGATCCCCGTCATGGCAAACCACCATCCCGAATACATCGGATTTCTCACCCAGGCATAAATGCCGTCGGTCTTGAGCCTGTTCTCCGTGATGTTCTCGTCCATTCCCGAGCGCACCGCCGCGATGAACCAGATGGGAAGTCCGAGCACGATCCCAAGCGCTCCCACGATCCTGAATGCAAGGATCCAGGCGCCCCCGAGAGTTCCGGTCTTAAACAAGTACGCCGCCAAAGCGATGACCGCCGCGTTCAGGAGCGCGATCCCGTAGATCAGATAAGGTCCGATGCCGAACATCGGGAGCTTCTGCCCTTCTTTTGTGTAATTCTTTAACGTGTTTTTCATAAATATCTCCTGAACGCTTGAACATATGAGCAACCGTTCATATGTATTATAGCGCGATGCTTCCGTTTGTCAACACCATTTGCTCGGGGCCAGACAGTGTGTACGTATAAGTGTCACGATTTTCCCGTTTTTAGGTACACTTTTCGGCAAATCAGCCTCGATTTGCTTTTTCGTGTACCGATTATTGCAGATTTAGTGACACTTTTAGGTACACGTCGAGTGCGGCATCGCATAGGTTTTATTTGTTTTTTCTTTAACCGCCCAAATAGCCGATTTTGAGACTTTTTCATCTCAAGACCTTGTCGGTTTTTGTCGGTTTTTGTCGGTTGTTTTCGTCGCAAGAGCATATAAAATCAGCCTATGAGATACTTCGACACATACATTCCACAAGAGTATTTGGCTCTTAAGATCAACTACTGCCGCCAACAACTGAAGTTGCTGCCTCAAGTCAGCGTGAATGAATTCAATTACAAAGGAGGGCAAAGAAAAAGAGTAGTGGTTGGCAGTCACCGATACAGCCTGGAAACACCGGAAGGCAACAAGTATTACAGAGTCATGCTCCTCCGAAACGACCTGGAAGAAAAGCTGCAGATCTATGAGGCGATTTGGAAACACAACTTCCTGAAGCCGGTACCTGAATACGAGGTGCCCAAGATTGCCAGGACCTTGAACACCGGCTATGAAAAAGTCGTCTTGAATAAGGATTTCTTTAACAGCCTTAAGGAAGACGCCAACAAAAACTACTCAAAGTCCAAGGCGTATGCGTTTAATGGGATCAATTACCGTTCCGCCGCTGAGCGCGAGATCGCCATCTTCTACACTGAAGCCGGGATACCGTTTAAATACGAGCCCGAGGTCTGGTTTAACGGCATGAGCAAACCTGCTTATCCAGATTTTGTCTTATTGATCCCCGAGCTGGACACGTGCAAGTTTCATGAGCATTGCGGCTTGATTAACTACAACAACTATGTAAGGGATCTGACGCTTAAATGCGGCACGTATTCCGGCGCCGGTCTGATGCTGGATCAGGACGTTTACTTTACTTACAGTTCTGATGACGTAAATCTCGATATCCGCTACTTGGCTGCAAAGCTTAACGCCGTGGTTTACGGAACCATGCTCAATTTCAATCAGTAAACGGGAACGACAAAAACAAGCGCAAAAGCTAAAACTGTGGTACGCTATTGCTAATCACTCAAAAAGGAGTCTACCTATGGCTTTACAGGAATCCGGTGAGATGTATCTCGAGACCATATACGTCCTTTCACAGAAATCAGAAGAAGTGCGCGCGATCGACGTCGGCGAGTACATGGGATTCTCAAAGCCGTCCGTAAGCCGCGCCCTGGGGCTCCTGCGCGAGGAAGGCCTCGTAAAGAACGACGCAAACGGCTACCTCAAGCTCACAAAGGCGGGCGAGATCCACGCAAAGCGGATCTACGAGCGCCACACCCTGCTCACGCAGCTTTTCATCAATCTCGGCGTTGACGAGAAGATCGCCGCAGAGGACGCGTGCCGCATCGAGCACTACATCAGCGACGAAACTTTTGAAGCCATAAAGACGCACGCAAAGGATTTCGGAAAGAAAAAACCGGACGGAAAAGCCTGATCACCACAAAAAGATCAGAAGCGCAGTAAACATTATCACGCCCGCTATGTTGCCCTTAGCGGGTATTTTTGTCGGCAGGATCGCAAGAAAGATCGGCACGGTGTTGAAAAAGCAGGCCCACCACGGCAGGTTCGTCTGACCCGTCGCTATGCCGACCAGGAGGGTCATGGCAAACGCGAAAAGCCCGAAATAGCCTGCGATCATGCAGGCTGCCGTCTGCTTCTGGAAGGTGAGGACGGCGTCCCTTGCCATAACCGTGCGCTCCATCTTTATGTAAAACCACTCCACGAAGCCGCAGATCACGTGATGGACGACGATCGGGACGATGAAGACCACGGAAAAGATCAGCATCAAGGTGCCGCAGATCTTTGAATGGCCGTACATCCAGTTGGAAACGGCGAGATAGCCGAACGCGAACAGCATTATCGAAAAGGTCCCAAGGATCACGGAACACATCGGGTTTGAAGGCGGCATGCCGGCAAACTCCCTTTTCATCATTTCAGGAGTCTTGATGCATTTGAGGTCAAGCCAGCCCTTCTTGCCGTAGCTTAAAAGGCAGTCGCAGATCCCGCAAAGGATATGTCCAATTATCGCTGCAAAAAGAAATATCTTCAGCATGTTCCCTACCGGTCCCCTCCGATCAGATGACAACATTTTAAATGTATTTACGGTTTAGGTGGGGCTTATTAACAGATATGTTAAAGTAATTTAACTTTTCATATACTATAATTAACTTGTATCACTATCAAGAGCGACACAAGGGGCGTTTATGACCAGGCAGGACGACATTTTCAAAAAGATCTCCGAATCACTTCTGACGGACTATTCGAGCGTTTATTACGTCAATGCGGTCACGAACGAGTACTGCTGGTATTCCGTAAACCCCGCGTTCCATTCGCTGAAGCTCGAGCAGGGCGGCGACGACTTTTTCAAAAACATCATTGAAGACTGCAAAAAGGTGGTCTACGAAGAAGACCAGCACATTTTCATTGAGGACATCCAGAAGGACAAACTGCTCAGCGCCATGAAGAATGGTGACACGCTGAACGTTGAATACCGCCTCGTGATCGACGGCGTCCCGACCTGGCATGCACTGAAGGTCATCCACGGTATAGACGAGGAAACCGATTATTTCATCCTGGGCGTCATCAACATCGACGAGGAACACCGCCGCAAAGATGAGGAAAAAGAGACCGCGCGTCAGAAGGAAGTATTCAACCAGATCACGGCGAGCCTCGCGGGACAGTATGACACGCTCTATTACATCGATCTGAAAACGAACACCTACGTTGAGATCTCCTCGACTGATGAATACAAGAAACTCAACGTGCCCGCGACGGGAAGCGACTTTTTCGCCGAGAGCAGGCGAAGCATCCGCAAATACGTGCATCCCGAGGACCAGGCAAGAGTCATCAAATACCATTACAAGGATGCGATGCTGAACAACCTGAAGCACAGGAATTCCTTCTCTGCCGAATGGCGCCTTGTCGTAGGCGAGCAGGTCAAAAACATCAGGCACACCGAGATCATGTCGAGCGACAAGAAGCACATCATCGTATGTATCGAGAACATCGACGACGAGGTCAAGGAACGGGCAAAGCTTTCTGCGAAGATGCAAAAGGGCGCCACCTACACGCACATCGCCGTCACCCTCGCGACCCAATACGACCTGATCTACTACATCGACGTCAACACGGAGCACTACATGGAGTTCGCGACGCGCAAACTCTATGGCGAACTGGAGATCCAGGAGGAAGGCGACAACTTTTTCGCCACGGCCGACAAGAATGCAGACATGGTCATCTTCCCTGACGACAGGGACCGCATAAAGAGTTTCCTCAACAAGGACAACCTCATCACACAGCTCGAAAAGAGCTCCCAGCTGATCCAGGATTACCGCATGGTCGTAGGCAACGGCAATCCTCAGTACACGAGGATGATCGTGAGCTGGTCCGCGGACAAGTCGCACTTCATCATGTGCATCGAAAACCGCGAAGAGCACGTCAAAAAGGAGCAGGAGCAGCTCCAGGCGCTCACGCTCGCAAACGAGATCGCCCGCAAGGACAGCCTTACGAGCACGAGGAACAAGACCGCTTACAAGGAATTCGAAAAGAGCCTCCAGGGCGAGATCGACAGCCATTCCGCCGATTCGTTCTGCATAGCGATCTGTGACTTAAACGACCTGAAGCTCATCAACGACACGCAGGGTCACGCCGCAGGCGACGAATACATCAAGACTTCCTGCAAGCTGATCTGTCGCCTGTTCTCGCACAGCCCCGTTTTCAGGATCGGCGGCGACGAATTCGTCGTCATCTTGAGAGGCCTGGACTACATCGAGCGCGAGAATCTCGTTTCCGTTTTCAGAAGACAGGTTGAGGACAACATCAGGATAGGCTCGGGTCCCGTTGTCGCAATGGGCGTTGCGGAATATCAGCCAAATTCCGACAAGACCGTCGCGGAGATATTCAAGCGCGCCGATGACCGCATGTACGAGGACAAAAAGCGTCTCAAGGAGATCAAGCTCCTTGGCGAGAGCCGTTCGTTAAAGGAAAGGTCCTCCGAGAAGATGATCACGGATGACAGAAGAAAGATGCTCGATGCTCTTTTCAACTCCTATGACGTGGTCTCCGACGGCACATACATATATCTCTGCGACATGAAATACGACTTCTCCAGGTGGTCCAAGATCGCCGTCGACAAGTACGGTCTTCCGTCCGAATACATGTACGGCGCGGGCGACATCTGGGAGAACTACATCCACCCGGAAGACAGAGATGCCTATCATAAGGGCATTGACGAGATCTTCGGCGGAAACGTTTCAGGCCACGACATGCAGTACCGCGTCAGAAGACCCGACGGCATGTATGACGTCTGCACCTGCAAAGGCATAGTCATCAGAGACACCACGGGCGAGCCCGACTACTTTGTCGGCACGATCCGCAACCACGCCACACAGGGCCACATCGACTCGCTCACGGGCCTTCGCAACCAGTACGGCTTCTTCGACGATCTCGAAAGCTGCATAAAGAGAAACGTTTCTGCATACGTCCTTATCGTCGGCATCAGCAAGTTCTCCGAGATCAACGAAGTCCACGGCTACCATTTCGGCAACCGCGTGCTGCAGCTCTATGCGCGCAAGGTTTTCGAAACGACGGGCAACAACGGCAACAGTTACAGGATCGACGGAACCAAGTTTGCTGTCATTACCAACTCCCTGTCTGAAGACGACATTCAGGAAAGATACAACGAATTTCGCAACTACTTCAGGGAAGATTTTGAAGTCGACGGCAAGAAGATCCTGCTCGAAGTAAACGGCGGCGCGCTGAAGATCGAGCACTTCGAATCCGATTCACAGACTATCTATTCCTGCCTGAACTTCGCTTACGGTGAGTCCAAGACGCGCCATCAGGGCGACCTGGTCTTCTTCCACAACGACCTCAACGAGAGCAACGTCCACAGGCTCGAAAAGCTCCATGCGATCCGCGCCTCGATAATGCACGGCTACAGGGGCTTCTACCTCCTCTACCAGCCCGTGGTCGACGCGAAGACCGAGAAGCTCATCTCCGCGGAAGCACTGCTCAGATGGAAGAACGACAAGTACGGAATGGTCCCGCCGGACCAGTTCATCCCGCTCCTCGAATCGGATCCCCTCTTCCCCGAGTTAGGCGAATGGATCATCAGGGAAGCCATCTACGCGGCGAAAAAGATCCGCAAGAAGAATCCGAGCTTCGTCATCAACATCAACCTTTCGTACACGCAGCTGCAAAAACCCGATTTCGTGGACATGGTGCTGCGCATCCTGAACGAACTCGGCTACCCGCCGGAGCACCTCTGCTTCGAGGTCACCGAGCGCTGCAGGTTCCTTGACGTCAAGCTTCTCAAGAACGTCACGACAAGCCTCAAGTCACAGGGCGTCCTCATCGCGCTCGACGATTTCGGCACGGGCTTCTCGTCCGTCGGCATCGTAAAAGAGTTGCCGCTGGACATCATCAAGATCGACAAGGCCTTCGTTTCGCAGATCGAGCAGAACTCCCAGGACAGGGAGCTTATCAGATACTTTGCAGGTTTGGCGTCGCTCTTCGGCGCAAAGGTCTGCGTTGAGGGTATCGAAACCTCCAAGATGAGGGACATCCTCCAGCAGTTCAACGTCGAGAGCTTCCAGGGCTACTACTACGCAAAGCCCCTCCCGATCGAAAAGGTTTACGATTGGGGTAAAGACGGCGCCGCACCCAAAGACGATTAAGAGCCACAATCCGGCAGAAAGGTTGGTGTGTTCATGAACAAACGCGTTTTGGCAATCGTCATGTCCGCCTGCATGCTGTCCTCGTTAACGGCGTGCGACGTTTTCAACGGCCTGATCAATCCGACCGAAAAGCCGACAATGACGATTCCTACGGACACGGAAACCGAGGAAACTACCACCACGGAAGCTACAACTGAAGAGACCGCCACTACCGAGGAAACGACGACCACCACCGCCGAGGCGACGGCCTCCGAAGACGCCACCATGGCAGACGTGACCGATCCGGCCGACACTTCCGCGCCGTCCGCTACCGCCACCCCCAAGCCCGCCAAGAAGCCGTCCTCCATCCCCAAGGGCTGGCAAAAGGTAAAGGCCGCTTACGGCAAAAAGTACAAAGGCAAATACGTCTACGTCATCATGAAGAACTACCAGTACAAGGGCTGGTACAACGGCAAGTGGATAAAGCTCTACGATGACACTTATACAGTTGATGACGACGGCGAAAACCACATCGAAGGCGTGACCCTTTACCGCGACAAGAACGAAAAGTACATATACGCCGAGTTCCAGGAAAAACGGTAAGCACAAGTCTTCATTATATGTCCGGTCCCACTCCCGGGGCCGGATTTTTGTTTAATTCCAAGATTACCTGCCAAGGTTCGGCCAAAGTTGCCCGATAACTTGGAATATTGTTCAAATAGCGGCTTAATTCCATGTTTACCTGCCAAGATTCTCAAAAAGTTGGCAGGTAATCTTGGAACGGCAGATGAATAATCCCCCACCCAACTTTCCACACCCCTTATTCTTGATTTTGCCCCCATACTAATACGCGCCCGACAATGTATAATTGAATAAGCTTAAATGAACACTTCATCTTGCGGCAATCGCGCGGATCAGGTGTCGGAAAGGTGCTTTTATGAACTCATTCTCCGAAAAGATACTCAATAACGTTAATAAAGTCATCGTCGGAAAAGACGACCAGATCGAGCTGCTCCTGATCTCCCTTCTGGTCGGCGGACACGTGCTCTTGGAAGACGTTCCGGGAACCGGCAAGACCAAGACTGCAAAAGCTTTGGCGGCATCGCTCGACCTTGATTTCAAGCGCGTGCAGTTCACTATCGACCTTCTGCCTTCCGACCTGACGGGCATCAATTTCTTCGACCGCGAGGCGAACTCCTTCGTCTTCAGAAAGGGCCCGATCTTCACGAACATCCTGCTTGCCGACGAGATCAACCGCGCGACCGCAAGGACGCAGTCGAGCCTTCTCGAGTGCATGGAGGAAAAGCAGGTCACGGTCGACGGCGACACCAAGAAATTGGAGCCCCCGTTCCTCGTAATCGCGACGCAGAATCCGGTCGAATCGCAGGGCACGTTCCCGCTTCCCGAGGCGCAGCTCGACCGTTTCCTCATGATGATAAAGATGAACTATCCCACACATGGTGAAAGCATAGACATCCTCAAGCGCTTTGCGACTGAGGACCCGCTCGACACGCTCGCGCCCGTCACTACAAGGGAAGAGCTTGCCCAGATGCAGGAGCAGGTCAAGAAGATCTTCGTTTCAGACCTCCTGTACGACTACGCGGCAAAGATCGTTGAAGCGACCAGGGAATCTGACGACGTCGCCGTCGGAGCGAGCCCCCGTGCGCTTCTCGCGTTCGTGGCTGCAGCAAAGGCAAGGGCTTTCGTAAGAGACCGCACAAACTGCATCCCGGATGACTTCAAGGCCCTCGCAGTGCCTGTTCTTGCGCACCGCCTGACGGTAAGGCTCCAGAGGGCCGTTTCGAAGGATGTAAAGTTCCTTTCGAAGCGCGACGTGGCAGAAGAGCTCATGGGCAAGATCTTGGACGAAGTACCCTGCCCGACCGAAGACTTCAGCAGATAATCAGCAGATAAATGGAAGTCCTGGTTCTCGTCGGAATACTCATTGCTGTTGTTGTAGTAGAGATCGTCTACTACCGTCTGCACGCGCTCGACAACTTAAGGCTTAAGGTCGACTTTTCCAAGAACATAGCGGACTGCGGCGAGGACATCGAGCTCATCGAGGTGGTCGAAAACAAGAAACGCCTGCCGCTTCCGTTCATCATCCTCAAGTTCGCGACGCCCCTTGAGCTCAAGTTCTACGATGCTTTAAAAACGCCCACCTCCGACTTCACGTACCGTGAAGACATGCTGACCATGAAGCCGTTTTCCAAGCACACGCGCCGCATCAAGGTAAAGTGTTCCAAGCGCGGCTACTACGTGTTCCCGAGAGTCGGCATCACCACCTCCGACATGTTCCTTTTCGAAAGGTTCACGAAGGATTTCGATAACGCAGCTAACCTCATGGTGCTCCCGAAAGTCCTGAAAACAAGCATCACGGAGATCCTCATGTCCGTCACCTTAAGCGAGCTCCAGTGCAGGAGGACGCTCATCACGGATCCCTTCTCGCTCGCTGGGATAAGAGAATACGGGCCGAACGACCCGATGAAGAGCATCAACTGGAAGGCAAGCGCCAGGGTCGGCGAACTGATGGTCAACCAGAACGCGTCAACTTGCGCCCAGAAGGTCAACATTTTCTTGAACCTCGAGGCTTATAACCCCAAGGGCTCCACGCAGCTCCTCGAATCGGCGATCAGCCTTGCATACACTTATCTTCTTGAGCTGGCAAAACTGAACATTCCCGCTTCCATTATCACGAACGGCCGCGACGTCCTGTCAGACCTTCCCGTCGTCTCAGAATACGATCCAAGCTCCGCCGCCGTCACCAAGCGCGGCATAATGCTCGCGGGCATCGACCTTAGAAAACACGCGGTGTCTTTCGCCGGCATCCTCGAAAAATACTTGTCGTCCACTGACCAAGGCGACTTCATCCTGATAATATCGCCCAAGTACAGCGACGGCTTCCGCGCCCTCCTGACTGAGCTCAAGACCCTCCGCCCGTCACTTCTCTGGATAATGCCGTGCTACAGCACGACCCCGGAGATCGGCCTTGAGTCTTCGATCTCTGATTCATACATGAGATGGGAGGTGTCCGGCAGTGACCAATGACGAGACCCGCACCACGCGTGAAAGCCTTTTCTCCGAGATGTTGATGTCGCTCATAATCGCGCTGTCGATACAGTCATGCCTCATGATCATCAGGGGCTTCAACGAATACGTCACCATCACGACCTACCCCCAGCTGATCCCGCTGATCCTCCCCGTCATCCACACGCTTATCCGCAGGAAATGGCCGAAACTGCTGACGTGCTTCATTTTGCACATCGTATCATCAGTATTGTTCTTCCTCGCACTCGTTTTCATCCCCGGCTCGGAATTCGGAAATGGCATATCAAACGTCTTCTATCTGGGAATAACCGTTTTCTTCTTTACGGTCTCATCCTACAGCTACCGCCTCAACCCGAAGATCCGTCCGAGCGACACCCAGGTCGCCGCCATCCCCGCCTGCGTCTTCCCGATCACCGGCTTCTTCTATGCCATGATGAACCGCCCGGCCCTTCTCGAAAACCTCATCAGCAACACGATCCTCTGTGCGGTGCTCTACCTCGTAATGCGCCAGGTCGCGGTATTTGACGAAAAGTACTATCACTCGATCCGCAACTCATCCCAGCCGCAGGTGCTCCTCAGAAAGCAGAACTACAGGACCGCCGCAGGCCTCGTCGGGATCTTCGTCCTTTCACTCCTCATCCTCAAGTTCATACCTGTGGAATCCCTTTCGAAGATCGTATTGGAAGGCCTGAAAGCCCTGCTGCGCTTTCTTATCCCTCTGATCTTCGCAATCCTCGATTTCATCGCATCGCTCATTAAGGACATCTCGGGCGAACAGGAACCCGCAGAGGAGGAAATGGAGCTGCCCGAAGAGCTCTTCAATGACGCGCCCTGGATCCGCGTAGTTTCGATAATCATCGCCATCATCATCCTGATCGGCCTCATTCTCCTCGTAATCAACACCATCAGGATCATCATCCAGAATGCGCCCAGATACGGCAAAGAAAAGAAGTCAACGAACGACGGCATCGTCACCGACACCATCGAAAACATCAATCCCGACAAGAGGTCCTTATTCAGAAAGCGCCTGGATTTTGGAAAAGGCTACGAACGCCGCATCAGAAAGCGGTTCTACGACAAGACCGTAAACGCAATGAAAAAGGGCCTCCCCGTCTCTTCGTCCTCAACCCCGGGCGAGATCGAGCGCGTTCTTTTGGAAAGCGGCGACAGCGACTTTTCCGCCCTCAGGCAGGAGTACGAAAAGGTCCGCTACGGCAAATAAACAGTCCGAATAGTCCGCTGACTTTTGCACTAAAACGGCGCGCCAACATCCTTTTATCAGACTAAAATTTCGGCTATAATTTTCGTTGGAAAAATAAAATATTGGAGGTCCACGGTATGGCAGAAAGACGGGTTGGAACAGTTTCAAGAGGCATCAGGTGCCCCATCATCCGCAAGGGCGACGACCTGGCAAAGATCGTAACGGATTCGGTCCTTGAAGCGGCTGAAGCGGAAGGTTTCGCGATGAGGGACAGAGACGTCATCGCCATCACGGAATCAGTCGTCGCAAGATCGCAGGGCAACTACTGCACCGTTGACGACATCGCAGCTGACGTAAAGGCAAAAACGGGCGGCGGCACGGTCGGAGTCATCTTCCCCATCCTGTCGCGCAACAGGTTCGCGATCTGCCTCCGCGGCATCGCAAAGGGCTGTGAAAAGATCGTCCTCATGCTCTCCTACCCCTCCGACGAAGTCGGCAACTGCCTTGTCAGCCTCGACAAGATCGACGCGGCAGGCATCAACCCCTATAGCGACGTCCTCTCCCTTGAGAAGTACAGGGAGCTCTTCGGCGAAAACAAGCACGAGTTCACGGGCGTTGACTACGTCGCATACTACGGTGACCTTATCAAGGCCTGCGGCTGCGAGTGCGAGATCGTTTTCGCAAACCAGGCAAAGGCAATCCTCGATTACACAAAGACGGTCATCAACTGCGACATCCACACCAGGGCAAGGACCAAGAGGATCCTCCTCGCATCAGGCGCAGAGAAAGTCGTCAGCCTCGACGAGATAATGAACGCGCCCGTTAACGGCAGCGGCTGCAACGAGACCTACGGTCTCCTCGGTTCCAACAAGGCGACCGAAGACCAGGTCAAGCTCTTCCCCAGAGACTGCAAGGACTTGGTCCTCACAATCCAGAAAAACGTTCTCGACAGAACAGGCAAGTGCGTTGAAGTCATGGTCTACGGCGACGGCGCCTTCAAGGATCCCCAGGGCAAGATCTGGGAACTCGCAGACCCGGTCGTCTCCCCCGCCTTCACCGACGGCCTCATCGGCACACCCAACGAGCTCAAGCTCAAGTACCTCGCTGACAACGATTTTGCAGAACTCTCAGGCGAAGCGCTCAAGAACGCGATCTCCGAGAGCATCAAGGCCAAGGACGCCAACCTCGTCGGCAAGATGGCGAGCGAAGGTACGACCCCGAGGCAGCTCACCGACCTCATCGGCTCGCTCTGCGACCTGACCTCCGGCTCCGGCGACAAGGGCACCCCTGTCGTCCTCGTTCAGGGCTATTTCGACAACTACACGAACTGATGGTTAAATGCATCAAAGGCCTGATTCCCGCGGGAGTCAGGCCTTTTTGTTTGGGTTTGTTTTTTGTCTGCAAAGGAACTTACAAATCCTACTGAGCTATATACGAGTTGATAATATCTTTACTGCTTTCACCACTATATATAACCATACCGTCTTTATTGACTATCGCTTGCGTCATTTGCAAATCAGGGTGTTTGATATAAAGATCCTCTCCCTTAATTCGCTCCTCGGTAATCTTATCCCAAGTAATATCATCAAACACAATATACTGTTCTGAATCAGTAGTATCTTTCATCGCAGTTTCAGATGGTTTGAATTTATCAGTTACTTGCCAGGTTACTGGGTTCAACATGATCAAAGAACCACAGGATTTGCACTTCCATGCGTAGCAATAATCTTCCGTACCATCAAGAAGATATCGACTAATAAACATACCGGTCTTTATGAGTCGGTTCCACTCAGTCAATTTAATAAAAAGTATCTGTGTGCCATCTGCTTCGTCGTGATAGTGAATGCCATTTCCGCATATTCCACATTCTAAAGATGCCATATTTCACCTCCTAATAAATTCTAACAATATCGTTGCCAAACCACACTTCAAGTTTTCCCGTCACTTTACCCTTATGCAAAGCACTGTTATAAGCTTGCGTAATAACATTAATGACATCTGATCTCGAAATGCTTGGATCATGTTTGGATAATATAACTACTTTTCCTTCACGATGTGTTTCAGAAGGATATCGATCATTATCCGCCACGATTTGTCTGAAACCATGAATGATTCTTCCTTCAACTGTATCTGGATTCATCGATTCTATGCCCTTCACTTCAACATGTACACCTTCAACGGATAGATCAGCTTGAAGTCTATCATTCCTTTTTTTGAGAAATGCAACATAGTTGCCCTCTTGAATATATTTTTCAGCCACTTTAATTGCGTCAGAATCTTTAACTTTATGCCCTCCTGTATCATAGTAACATTTTTCTTTTATTCTTCCGCTTGATCCGCCATATCCGCCCATTAGGCGCACCTCCTTTCGTTCCATTGCTCGCTAAAACTTGGTATTCTTACTATTTTCAAACCGGGATATTTGTCATAAATCCATCTATCTACTTCCCCACAGATAATTAACGCCGTTGGCTTCTTTTGAAATATCAATGCATTCACTCCCCCTATAAATAGTCGCCTTGCTTCAGGATCATTTCTTACACCATTTGTAGTAATCGCCAAAGAAGATCTTGTTGGAAGACCATCAAAACACCATTCCCATGTTTCCGGTCCCCCAAAACCAGCAGTAGGAATCGTTTCAAAACCTTTGATTTGTTGCATAGCATAGGCTACGGCACGGTTCTTTCTGCAGTTCCATATTTGGTGTTCAGTGCTATAGTTCCTATACATACTAAAGTCAGAAGACGCCATAGCTTTTGTTCTCTGCATGAATGGTATGTATTTATCGAAATTACGGTAAAGCCTGCAAAATTGGTAATCATCAACAAAGCAGTGACAAAAGGCGTCATTGCCTGTGTAAGACATCAAAGCATTAAACGGTATGACAGTTTCTGTCGTTGGAACATAATTCGTTCTGGCTAATTGCGCAAAATGATATCGTCCAACAAAATCTGCCCCTTCTGTAAGCAATAAATGAAACAGATCATATTGAAATGCTTCGTTCCTGCTTTTTGAAAGTTTTTCAATATAGTGATTCATTTCGGAGTGCCTCCATATGAATAAGTACAACAAGACAATTAAGTGTATTTTGTCTTGAGGTTTATCTATAGAAACGCCATGTGGCACTTCTATAGACAACAGACATTCAGCAGGACATATTTTCATCCCCTGCTTGAAGAAGATTCCGAAAACTGCTATATTGAAGTTCCAACCAACGAATAGCAATATTCGGAAAACATCGCGGCGATTAATATATAATCAATGCGATGTTTATTTTTTTCTTTTTACACTCATACGCATCCCTCCTTTATCAGTATTTTTTTCGATATTCAGCTTGAGCATCAGAAACTCCGTATTTTGTAACAAGCTCTTCAAAAGAAAGCCCCATCGTTTCGTCATATGGCAGCATTACTTCACCACAGAGAGCTTTCGCTTGCCATTCAACACTTAGATAGGGCGGTATAGTTCTATTTTTAAGACTTCTAGTAAATATCGGCGTGAACCCTGCCTTGAACAAAAACGCATGGCAGAGTTCATGCACAATAATATCACGATATGCACCTATGTTTTTTTCATAGGCTCCATCATAAATATTCTGTCGTATCTTAATTGTAAAAGTTCCATCATCATTAATCTCACACCTGGCGGGCTCCGTTGGCGAAAGATCATTATCGTCAACCACCTCAAAATTTGATCCCGGAAATACAGTTCCAAATTTCTCAAGCGCTGCTAAAACCGGGAATGGCCCATTAGGTGGTACATCAAATAGTTTTCTGAAAAAAGTTGAAAGTATCCTCAACTCTTTTCGACTTGTTGGTTTTGTTAGATAGTCCATTAGTTCTTGTTCCTCTCTAATATTTTCATAATTTCTATAGCTGTATCTTCATCCATATCATCAAAAGATCTACCAAAAGTTAGAGCTACAGCCCGCTTTCCTTCTGTTACACCTGAAAGATTTATCTTCACCTGAGTTTTCGATTCTTCTATAGCCTGAACAAGTTGTTCTTTTTCTTTCTTATTCAATCCATATTCATCAACAAGAATACCTACCCAGGACTCCGGAACGTTCTTCTTTCCATTTTCAACAGCCGATAAAAAAGGTGTTTTAACTTTTAGTCTCTTAGCCATGTCTCCCATAACTTCATGTTTTTTTACTCGTAGCAGTCTTACAAATTCTCCAAATTTTGTATAACCCATACTTGACCTCCAACACACTTTGGTTTTAATCTCCGATTGCATAATTATATTAATCTCTTTTTGGTTAACTGTCAACTTGTTATTTAAATATGCTAATTGCCTTTTTGGCCTGATTCCTGCGGGAGTCAGGCCTTTTTGTTTGGGTTTGTTTTGGGCGGGAGCCAACCGGCCCATGTTTCTTAACAGGTTTTCGCCAAAACAAATGGAACATGCATTTCCCCGTTCACGAAAAGGGACACGAAAATGATTGATTTCGTGTCCCAAAACGTGAATCAGATGCGATATTCACAAATCGGGACACGGATTTGGCAAAAAACGTGTCCCTTGTCGTGAACCATAGCTGCCGCACTCGACGTGTACCTAAAAGTGTCACAAAATCCGCAAAAATCAGCACACACATAAGCAAACCGAGGCTGATTTGCCAAAAAGTGTACCTAAAAACGGGAAAAATCGTGACACTTTTAGTGACACCCACGACCGCAGCCTGAATCCGTGTAGTGATACAATTGGCGTTGGCAAAAAAAAGAAGTATATCCGGAGGGCATATGGCTGCTGATATAAAGTTTTCGGTGAACAGCGCGATCAACGATCAATCCCTGATCCCCGCTACGATAAGTGAAGAACTGGAACAAAAGTTTCTCAGGAAGGCCAAGGCCTCTTCGATAAAACTGATCCCCACATCGTTTCTCGTGGCGGCGGTAATAATCGTCATAGTGTTTTTGCTCGTATATTTCCTACACTTCCTGGTTGTAAGCACTCTTGGTTTCTTGTGCGTGATCTACCCGATATATTCGATCTTCGATGCTATCGCGACGTCAAAAGCGATAAAAAACCACGACTATGCTTTCTATTATGGTGAGATAACCGGCAAGACGGACAATAACAACTATATAGTCAAAGGTCTTGAAGAGCATAAGATAAGCGTCCTGTTCGGTCAAAAGGAATACAATGCGGGCGACCGGGTCATCGTCGCAAGAGTCAAGGATGACCTGAGCCTGATCTCGGAATAATGACTTTTTTATAGGCCCGTTCCCATAAAAGGAGCCAGGCTCACGCGATACTCTTTTTCAAAAACTCGGTCGTCCCCTTGATCAGCTCGTCCCAGCCCTTGGGCTGGAAATTATGGTTGGCGCCTTGGATGCGGACCAGTTCGGCTGACGGGTACAGTTTGGCGGCACGGTCAAAGTACTCGGGAGAAGTGGTACCCATCGCACTTTGCGTCGTGCCCAGGAAGATGACCACATTGCCTTTGAATGCCGCCATGTAATCGTATATGTCAAAAGAATAAAGGTCATCAATAAAACCCTTGCTGTAAACGGAAGCGGGAACGGCCGAAAGATCAGGATAGTCCTTTTTGATCTGATCTTTCAGCGCATAAGCGGGCTCGACCAGCACCATGCCTTTTATCTCATCCGGGAACTTGCAGCCGACGTACGATGCGACCAGGCCACCTAAACTGTGACCCCACAGGAACACTTTGGTGCCGTCAATGTAAGACAAAGTGCGTACGCCTCCGATCACGGCCTTGAGGTCTTCCACTTCCTTGAGGACCGTCAGTTCGTCAAGGTGCGACACCCCTGCAAAGTTGAATAATACGGCCGCCACGCTGTTGTCGCTCTGCTCTTTTGCGATGTCTGCGAGATAGCGATAATCGGCGCCAAGACCGCCAGCGAAAAACACAACGGGGAACGGTCCGTCACCCTCAGGCAGATATATTACCCCGGACAGCTCAAAGCCGTCCCTCTTAACGGAAAACTTTTTCTTGTTCTTATTCTCAGCGTCATCGGTCACCTTGATCTCACGCGCAGCAATCGTTTTCTCTTCCTGAATAGTCGTCTCAACGGCAGTAGTCCCGCTCGTTGCAACAGGCTCTGGCTTAGCAGCACACGCAGCCGTAAAAACAAAACCAACAACAAGCACTATAGACATCAGTTTTTTCATGGCGTTCCCTTTCGTTCGATGAAGTTCATTTTCATTATACGCAAATACATTTCCCCGTGACATACTCACGACACACCGATAAGATATGATGTATGCATGGAGGAACGCGTAATGTCATACAGATTGCTGATCGTTGAAGATTCACCCGAGCTGCTCGAGGCCATGAGCGACTTCTTTCGCGAGGAAGACGCCGGACTTTGGGAAGTGGTGACCGCATCTGACGGAAAAGATGCATTGGCCAAGGTCACGGGCGAGGATTTCGATCTGTTGATCTTGGACATAATGCTCCCGGGGGCTTCCGGGTTTGACGTATGCAAGGCGGCGCGCAAAAGAAGCGACTGCCCGATCATATTCGAGACGGCCCTGGGTTCCGAAAACAACGTATTACAAGGATATGCGACCGGCGGCGACGATTACGTCGTGAAGCCCTTTTCGCTGCGTCTTCTCTATGCAAAGAGCCTTGCTCTCCTGAGGCGCGCGAAAAAGGAAGATGACGGCGAAGTCTTAAACTGCGGCGCGATATCCCTTAACAAGAAGACCATGCTCGTCAAAGTCTCAGGCCACGAAGTGCAGATCAATGCCAGGGAGTATTTCCTGCTTGTGTATCTGCTCGAAAACAAGGGCTCCGTCCTAACGCGCCAGGCCATCCTGGAACACGTTTGGAGCGATGACTTGGACGTCAATGACAGGGTCGTGGACAACACGATCAGAAGGCTCAGAAAAAGCCTCGAAGACGCCGCAAGCCAGGTCAAGACGTTGATAGGCAGGGGTTACCGCATAACGGAGGAATGATCCCCATGAAAGCCCGTAAAGCCACCATAAAGAAACCCAAATTCCTGTTGCCTTATTTTCTCAGCGCGATCTTACTGCTGATCTTAGCTGCGGGTGCGGCAGTGATAATCTGCATGCCTGCGTTCTACGAATACGAATTCTCTTTGGAACAAGAGATGTACGAAAAATATGATTATCTACGCGATTTCTTTAAAGAATCACTTGATAAGCAGAATCTGAGTCCAACTGACGTCTCCATGGCCAAAGAAGTTCTGATAAACCATTATGGAGAAACTGGACAAAGATGCGAGGTCGTTATTTCAGGTAATGTAGAAAAAGAAATCAAGCTTGATTCTGACAGGACGGCACTGCTCCTCTATGCATATGAAGCGGAAGACGGCGATTATGACTACTCTTACCTCAGACTGGCGGACAGTAAGTATCTGAAGTATTTCGATACGGAGGAAGCGAAGTCTAAAGCTTACGTTTTCGGACAAGGCTACTCTGATTGTTTTCATAATTCTCCCACGATCGATTTTGAATGCAAAAAATTCTACGCGAACTTTGAAAAAGGCCTGTTCATCCCGGCAGAAGCCGAGATTTTAACCTGGCATGGCGACCCTACGGGCATTATCGTAAAGATCGACCCGGAAAACACTGACGGCTTCACCCTCATTAATACCGCAGAAGCCATGCCTCACTATGCAAAAGCCACCATCAAGGGATATGAACCGACAGGCAATGAAGAAAGCTTTGACTGGACAGTTGATGAATTCAGCAACAATTACCACCACTTCGATTTCAAAGCGGGGCCAATGAAGGCGATCCATTTCTATGAGGCTTACAAGTACAAGATCGACTTCGCGATCGTTCTCATCTGCTGCGGCGCTTTCATCTTCGCATTCATCCCTGCGACCATAATCTACAACACAGGGAAAAGAAGATACGAGATCTTCGAATACAGGCGCAAGATGGTCGACGCGATGGCGCACGACCTGAAGACCCCGATGGCCGCGATCTCAGCTTATGCGGAGAACCTTTCAAACAACATCGCGACGGACAAGAAGGAGTACTACGCGGGCAAGATCGAAGACAAGGTCGCACAGATGAACAAGATGGTTAACGACATCCTTGAGTTCTCGAAATCCGAGGATTCCTCTGCCGCGATAACCAAGGAAACCGTGGACATAGCGGAAGTCATCGAAAAGGCAATCGCAGACAACGAACACATAATCAGCAAGCGTTCGCTTAAGATCAATTTTGTGAAAAAGAGCGTTACCATCAAGACCGACCTGAACCTCTTCAGGATGGCGATCGCAAACCTCATCAACAATGCGGTCCTTTACAGCAAGGAAGGCACGGAGATCAGCATCACCTGCGACGAAAAGAACCTGGTGATAATCAACATTGCCGAAGAGGCAGAAGGCAACGCAAACGACCTGAAAGACCCGTTTGTCAAAGGCAGCAAAGCGCGCAGCACGGGCGGCACTGGCCTTGGCCTTGCGATCGCGAACAACAACCTCGCAATGCTTGGGTTTAAGCTTGTCGTCAAGTTTGAAGACGACAGGTTTGTAGCGACCGTGAAATTGTGATTTAATCTGAAAAATACCAAAGACGGAGGACACGGCCATGAGAAGACGGTTCAAGTCAAAACGCGGATTTACGCTTACCGAACTTATAATTGTACTCATCATCGCAGCGATAATCACCGTGGCCGTGATCGCCGTCCTTGTCAGGACCTACAACAATCTTCCGATGGACATGATGGGGTAAGGTCAATACCCGCCGAGCTTGCCTGCAAAAGCTTCCAAAACCAGAAATAACGCCACGCCAACAGGAATCAGATAAAGGATCAGATATTTCTCCTTCTTAGTCATGATAACCGTCAGGATCCCGCCTATGACCAGCCACACTGCAGCCTGCGTGATGCCTGCGATTATGCCTCGCCTTAATTCGGCAGCCTTTTCGTCAAGCGATCTTTGTTCGATCATCTGCATCAGCTTTTCGATCCTGTCCCGCTCTACAAAATTACTCCCGTCAGTCGAGATGTAGGTGTGAATAACGGTGTCCTCGTAATTGAAATAGACCTTATATTCCTTGCCTTCCCGGGCAACATAGACCGGATGGATGACAGTGCCTTTGCTCAATTCAACGTTGCCGTTCATATCAAAGACTGAAACATCCTTGCTCACAGTCAGCTCAATATCGTTTTCAATAGTGTGCGCCGAAATGTAATAATCCAAAAAGTACCTGACGTACAGAAAGTTGGCCAAGAAGATCCCTATGACCTCCAGGGCCAGTAAAACGCATGCTATCACTTTCTTATGTTTGTCCGACATGGCTTTATTATATCCTTGAAAGCACCGTTTTCCGCCAAGGCTTCCCGAATGCGTCAAAAACGCGCTGTCGGTACTAATAGTCCAACAGCGCGTCATCAACGAGCTTAAAAAGAATCGCGGCAAATACTGACCGCCTGATCAGGGATCACCTGTCCAGCTTGTAGCCGTTTTCAACGATATAGAAGGCATTTGTATTGTTTGCCGGGAACTCGACGGTTATCTTTCTCATAAGGCCGTCATCCCCCTTGAAGAACCAGACGACAAGGATCATTCCGTCAGGATACGTACCGTAGCACTGGATCGCGTCGTAGCCACCGAGCTTGACCTTTGCTCCGGTGACCTTCTGTGCTCCCGCCTGCTCCATTGAATACATCTGGGATTTAGCCAAGTCTTCGGCTGAATAATTCACGTTGAGGACAAACAATCCGATGATCGAACCGGTGCTCATTTCCTTTGCCTGCTCATGTTCAACAACGTCATTTGAAAAACCGCCGGCCTCGAGGAACGTGACCCACTTGCCTGAAGAAAGCGGTACCGTTCCGGTCTTGTCATTACCAATGGAAGTCAGATAAAGGCCACTCTTTGATTCAGAAGCGGACGTCTCGGAAGGAGTCTCTTTAGTGGTTTCCTCCGTCGTTGCCTCTGTATCTTCAGTGGTCTCTCTCGTCGTTCTGCGCGTGGTCTCGTACTCCGTGGTCGTCGTGGCGCGGGTTCTATCAACATAGTTCCTTCTATACTCCCTTGCGGAGCTAAACCCATAGATAAGCGCAACGATCCAGACAACTACAAGTACTGCGGAAATTATGATTCCGGCAATAGCCTGTCCCTTGCCCTTCTCGTTCTTCTTGCCGGCCGCAATGAGGCCGATGATGGATAAGATCAGGAAAATGATCGAGGTCGTTCCACCAAGCAGGATCGACACCAAAGAACCGATGAATCCGACAATGCACAAAACGTTGGTCTTCTGCTGCGGCATGGCGACAATGGGCGCGGCCTGAGGCGCGGGATTGGCTGCGGGAGCCACCTGCTGTACGGGTGCTACAGGCTGTATGGGAGCAACCGGTTGTACGGGTGCGGGAGCCGGCGGAGGCGTCTGCATTGGTGCAGGAGCGGTCTGAGGCGCCGCAGCGGGCGTGAGATCTTTTCCACAATTGGCGCAAAACTTTACGCCGTCAGCGTTCCGTGAACCACAATTAGGACAAAACATTTTATTCCCCCTTGTATTTCCTTAATATTGCAACATTTTACCGAAACGGTTCATATATTTCCATCAATCTTACAACCTGTTTATGGAAATAATATGAATAAATCAAAAACAATCAGCACTGCCTCAATAACAACGGGGACCGTATGTTAACCGCCTGTGTTTCCTTGCTTATTATCTTGTTTCACGCGCGGCTTTGCCCCCATCAGGAAACTCAGCAAAGGGATCCTGTAAGCGATCTCCGCGCAAGCAAAGGTCACCGGAAAAGCGCATATGACCGGCACGAAGTATGCTGCGAAAGTACTGTGCCCGACAAGGCCGGAAAGCCAATACTGAAACAGAACGATCCACAGGAAATGAATGCTGAAGATGAGAAAAGACCTTTGCGACAAATACTCTGCAACTTTCCCCGAACGATCCAGCACGTGCTTTCCGATGCCGATCAGCGCAAGGATCATGAACCATTCCGTGAATGCTTTGGCTATCGTGTTTACTGCACCGAAATCTCTTTCTGACCAGATAAACATATAGACGTCGGCTATGCCTGCAACAAGACCGACGGCCAAAGAAACGAATCTGTACTTTTCCGTTTTTTCCAGCACTTCGTCATTTGAAAAGACGAAATATCCGATAAGGAATACATAGAGATACTCTGCAAAACTCTTGCCGCCGACGACCAACAGATCATATAAAAACGGAAGAGGCATTACGAAAAGACAAAGCGCCCAGAATGGCATCTTCCCTGCCCTTTCCTTTTTGAATATCCGCTTCGACAAAGCAATGATGCCTATCCCCGCGATCGATATCACAAACAGAAAATACAGGAACCAAAACTGGCCGACTCCGAAACCTCCGTCAAATCCCGACAGATCCGTCCACTTGGTGAAGAAGATCCCGTAATGCGCGAAAAAGCCACCGTCATAACCGCAGTTGGTCTTGTCGCCTATATAGGCCATGATGGGACAAAAGAACAGCGTACCGAACACAAAAGGAATGATGAGCCTCTTTACCCTTTCGACTATGAACTGCCCGTAAGTACGCTTCTTCAGCGCGTACCTGGTGCTGACTCCTGCCAAAAGGAACATCACGGGCATATAGAAAGGACTGCAGAAAACGATGAAGCAGCTTATGACCTTATCGGGATGGAAAAGGAAATAATTCAGCTCTCCCCAAGTATTAAAGGCCTGCGCGGCATGATAGGGGATCAGCAGCAGTATTATCAGGCACCTGACGTTGTCGATATAGTGTTTCCGCATATTCTATGGTTTCTTTATTGCATAAAGGCATTCTCCGGAAGAAACGCCGGTCTTGGGATAGCATCTTGTTCCCGTATCGTCGACCAGAGTCATGCCGATCTTTCTCATAACCTTCTCGGATGCCCGGTTTCTGCTGTCACAGTGCGCCTGCACCACTTCCGCGTTCAACTCTTCAAAAGCATGATCCATAAGGGCTTTTGCCGCTTCGGTGGCATATCCGTTTCCCCGCATGTCATTTCGAATGGTCCAGCCGATCTCAAAAACGCGTTCATCCCCGAACTTTTCCAGATTAACGCCGCCAATGATCTCACCGTTTAAGAGAACTACATATTCCCTGTCTTCCGGCTCATCTTTTGCCCATTCAGACACGGCAAATTCCACGAACTTCTTCGTTTCTTCAATAGTCTCATTGGGGAAAAACATCATCATGTCAATGGAAGGATCGCCAGCGTATCTGTGGATGGCTTCGCAGTCGTCATTTTCTATAGGCCTGATCGTTAATCTTTCTGTTGAAATTGAACTCTTCATTGTTTATTTCTTCTTTGACTTCATTAAAACGAAAGCAACCAAAGCACATATCACTACTCCGCCGCCTGCTGCCCCCAACACCACAGGCATAGGTATGGAGCCGCCTTCTGAGGGCTCATCCTCTACAGCGGTGACGTCAGATGAAGTACTTTCCGTCTTTTTCTTGGTGGCAACTGTAACTGTGGTCATTTCGGCCTTTGACGCTTCAACAGAGCTTTCATCCATATATTTGCTAAGATCAAAGCTCTTTCTTGCCGTGAAGTACGTCGATGTCGAGAACTCATCAGTTATGAATGCGATGCGTTCTATATAACCGGTGTTTCCGTTTGCAAAGACTTCCAGCTCTGCATCTTTGAGATACTCGACTGTTCCGTCTTCCTTGACGCGGAATAAGTTAACGTCATACCCGCCGTCAAGCTCGCCTTCGGGAATATCAATATATATGCGGATATGCCGGTCAAGCTTGATATGCCCCTCTATATATATCGGGTAAATGCGTGCGCTCGCAAGATCGGGCATGCCGTTTGCTCTTGCAATGTCTGTAAACATCTTGTGCGCTTCCTCGCTCATATGACCGCGTTTCATGTTGCTTACAATCTTGATGACCTCACGCTTGTCGCCGTCAAGAAAAGGCGCTTTGGTCTCGCCTATGTCAAACTGGATCTTGAAGCCCTCGCCCTTATACTCGACCATCGGACCTCCATCAGGGCTGGAGAGCCTTTGACTGGTCGTTGCGGTAGTCTTTTTAGGCTTTTTCCGCTTGTTTGTCTTAGCAGAGCATGGCAATGCCAAAAGCGAAACAGCTAGAATAGCCGTCAAAAGAATTGTCATCAGCTTTCTCATGATCGTCATCCTCTCTTTCAATACAGCTGTTCCCACTTGACCGAATCAGAACGGCCCTTGTTTTGATAGAAATCCAAAATTGCTTTTAATGCGTCTGCCTTACTTATGATCTGGTAAGAATACACCTCGTATTGACCATCGCAAAAGGGAATTACAGTATCGCCGCCGTCTTTTCCACAAGTTACATAGCAGCTTCCATCATCCCCGAAATGATTTATCGATACCCCAATAGAGTTTATCAAGATGCCAAGGCAAGGGGCATCATCTGTACCGCCGTTCTCAGAAACCCATACTTCTGATGAGTCCAGAGACAATTGCTCTCTTATAACCTTTTCAAAATCGTTAAGGTTATCGCAAGAAACGTTATTGTGGCCAAAGGATACTATCATACGGGCGTTTCAACCAAAAAGACGATCAACAAAGGGGCCTTGCTTATGCTCTTATTATATCATCTCAGTAATGTTCTCCAGAAAAATGGTTAACACCCAGCATTATCAATAACATGCCGATAATGGTATCTTAATGCCCAGTTCCACATGGAACAAGTTCAATAAAATCTTTCTTATCTCAAAACGAGTGCCGGATTTCCCAACATCGCTTTGATCGTTGCCTTATAGTCGTCAATATCCATAATCCTTGTTATGGTCGTTATCCTTTTGCCGGCGTCTTTGCTGGACGCTCCGCAATGATAAACTTTCATATCCGTTGTTCCTTCATCCAAAACAATATATCTGTCATGTGCACGGTGCATAGACTTCAGAAATGTAATTGTTCTGCCGGGATTCTCAGTAACAAAGTCGTTGTACTCAGTCAGTCTGAGACTCGGTCTTGCCGCATTATCACTGATTATCGTGATCTTTACGTTTTTCTTTGAATGAGCCAGGTGATGAAGTGTTTTCGTGCCGATATAATCATCGATGATCACGATCTTGCTCTTTGCACTTCTGTATATCTTCTGATAGGCTTCGTCTGCTTTGAAAGGCTTGCAGTCAAGGATAAGGATTTCTTCGTTGCTGATTCCCTGATCAAAGAGCTTCATGAAGACTGAGAGATCGGTCTTCGTAACCATTGAATCTTGTATCGCCTCAATTTTCTGAGTGTTCTTCTCAACTTTATCAACAAGAGCGAAGTAATTCTTCTGCGTCAGGAGTGGTTGATTTTCGATAAGATAGTCCTTCATTGACTTGAAAAGGCGGACAAGGGTTCTACTTTGTTTTATCGCTAAATCGCCTTTTAAAACCGTCATAAGCAAATAAATGCCTTGTTCGGTAAAGGCAAATGGATTATAACG
>JAFZVF010000024.1 GCA_017617935.1 Clostridiales bacterium
AAGAGCGAAGGTCTCTCTGTCGATAATCGCGGGGTGAGTATCCTTGAATATCTGCCATTCTTCCTGCGGACGCTCGATTTTCTTCTTGTTCTTAAAGGATTTCGTCGTGCTCCGGAAGTTGACCGTATCGCCGACGTATTCCTGCCGCGCGAGGATATCCGAAACGGCGGCGGGATTCCAGTTGTACGGCGTTGCCGGAAGATGCGCGGCTTTGCGTTCGATGCTCGCCCAGTATTCCGAAGGCGTCATCACCTTTTCCGCTTTCAGACGTTTTGCGATCTGCGTGGGTCCGAGACCGTCGATACACATTTTGAAGATGCGGCGCACGACTTCCGCTGCAGGCTCGTCGATCAGCCACTTGATCTCCGGCTTTTTTGCCTCCGGGTCTTTCATATACCCGAAAGGCGGTACCGTCGTGAGCGGCAAGCCCGACATCCCTTTGTTGCGGAATACGTTGCGTACCTTCTGACTCGTGTTCTTGGCGTGCCATTCGTTGAACCAGTCCTGCATCGGAACGATATCGCTCACGCCTTTGGCGGTGTCGATATTGTCCATGATCGCAATATACCGGACTCCGAGGCGGTCGAATTCCTCCTCCATGAGTTGTCCGACGATAAGACGGTTACGTCCGAGTCTTGAGTGATCCTTTACGATAAGCGTCCGGATCATCCCTTGTTCGGCAAGCTCCATAATCTCCGTAAAAGCGGGTCTTGCAAAGCTCACGCCCGACCACCCGTCGTCGATGAATACTCTCGGATTATCGAATCCGTTGTCTTTTGCATACTTTTCAAGGATCGCCTGTTGATTTTTGATGCTCCCCGATACGCCTTCCTGATCGTCGTCACGGGAGAGGCGGCAGTAGAGAGCGTCGATTCTGTCCGACTGATTGATTTTTTGTTTCATAAAACTCCTTTCCTCAGCCGGATATGACGTGAATCATAGGACGCTATCATCATATCACATCCGGGCTGAAACTTCAACGCTTTAAAGTGATAATTTCGAGATTTTTTACACATTGTCATCATTTACGAGAATGCGGCAGGTCTTGCCGAGCAGTGTCTCGCCCTTCGGCTTTCTGAAAATGCACTCCGCGATATAGATCGTGCCGTTGATCTCGCACCCAAAAGCGAAATCGTCGCTGGCGTTGTCCTCAAACCACTTGAGGCGTTCCTCCTTTGTCATCGCTTTCAGCTTTTCGATGGCGTCCTCATACTCTTTCAGCGCGTCGCCGCTCAATGATATTTTCATATTTCAACTTCCTCCTTTTTCTTTCTCTTCGGTTTGATTTGTATTTCGGGTTCCTGTTCTTTCACCCTTTCCTTTGGCTTCAGCAGGTTTTCAAAGAATTCTTTGACCTTTTCCGGGAAACGCTTCATCGCTTCCAGATACGGGCGGCAGAAATCTTCAAGCCGCTGAATATAGTCCTGCAGCCGTTCGATCTGCTTTTCAAGACTGAACACCTTTGTCCACAGACGCTTGTTTTCGTCTTTAAGCTCGCGTATCTTGCCACGGCTTGAAATGCCCTCTTTGGCAAGCGACGTCAGCGCGTCGTAATCTTCTTTCGTCACGGTGTACTTTCCGGTGATGCCTTTCTTGCCCATCTCGTCGATCTCCATAAAGGTCTTGTTCTCCGGGTGGATGGTATCATATACGACCTGCTCTTTTTCGATCTTCTCCTTGATCTCATTCAGCCGTTCGGTGTCCTTTTTGATCTGATAGTCGAGCGAGGAAAGATGCTCCGTCGTGCTGCCGCGCTCGCCTCGCACGAAACCTTCAAATCCGGCTCCGTTCATGTGCTCAAAGAATCTGTCCTGCAAAAGACTGTACGACGTTACGAGAACGGGAGTGCCGTCGGGATTCTTCACGGGTTCTCCACGCTCATCGAATTTCGGCGCGGATTTCCATTTCTTTGAGTGACTGATCTGCCGGATCGTATCTTTTACCGTGCCGACGAGCTTCGGGTCTTTACACCGTTTCGTCCAGAGTATCTTTTTCTCGACGACGGGTATCGCCACGATGTGCATATGATAGTGATACACCGGATAACCGTATTTCGCAGTCATCGCCTTATTCAGCTCGTCGGCGTGCATAACGGCGGAGATGATATTTTCCTCGCCGTACTCTTCGGCGGCGAAACGGTACGCCTCCTC
>JAFZVF010000025.1 GCA_017617935.1 Clostridiales bacterium
CAAGCTCGAAGGCGCATCCGATTTCGAGAGCGCGCTGCATGACCTCATCAAGAATGAGATCACAGCTCACAAGAGGATCCTTTTCAACGGCAACGGCTACGACGATTCATGGGTCGTAGAAGCGGAGAAGAGAGGTCTTTCCAACTACAAGACACTGCCTGATGCAGTCAAGCACTATCTTGATCCGAAGAACGTTGAGCTCCTCACAAAGCACAATGTCTACTCCGAAGTTGAGATGAAGTCACGTCACGAGATCTTCCTTGAGAAGTACTGCAAGCTCCTCAACATCGAGTACCAGACAATGTCCGTAATGGCTAAGCAGGACATCCTCCCGGCTGTTTCCGCTTACGCTTCCGAGCTCGCGTCCGACATCGCAGCCATCGAATCTGCAGGCGGATCCGCTGACTTCGAAAAAGAGACATTCGCTGAGATCTCTGCTGACATGAACGCAGCAAACAAGTCACTCAAGGCTTTGAACAAGCTCATCGGTGAGTTGGATGCAATCGACGATTACGAAGTACTTGCAGACAAGATCAAGGACGAAATGATCCCTGCAATGGACGCTCTCCGCGCTAACTGCGACAAGCTCGAGCTTGAGACCGCAGCTGAGTACTGGCCGTTCCCGACATACGGCGAACTGCTTTTCGGAGTAAGGTAATCAACCTGCCCGTTCCATACCGCTTTGGGGACCTGTTTCCTTCGGGGAGCAGGTCCTCTATTTTGTGCTGTGTTTGAAGCTGGTTGTTCGCTCATTCCACCTTGCCTCCTCATTTTTGGATGAAACATGGAAGGAAAGATGGAATGACATCACTTTTTGGCTTCCATTCCATGCGTCCTCCTCATTTTCGGATGAAACAGGGAAAGAAAGATGGAATGAGAGCAATTCTTTAAATCTGTTCCAAGAAATAATAAAAAAGCAACGCTTATTGATTGTCATGTTTTGTCGGTTTTTGTCGAAACTCTTCTCAGAAAAACGGCGCATAATCGACACATGAAATCATATTTGTTTTGTGACGAATACATTATTGCCGAATGCCTGCGACTGCGGGGTATTTTGGATGGCATGCCGAGATATAAGATCGGTATGCACAATGGAGTGCGAGTCATACGTGAATATTCAGGGGAAGGCGCCGCAAAACATATTCGTGTTGCTCAAATGAACGGCAAACTCTACGATGACATGCAGAAAAAACTCGAGCAGTTCAACATTATAAGTGAGAGGGAGAGGCTTTTCCTAGAAGAAATAAACCGCAGGCGCTTGGCAATACCCTCTGATTTCAAATTCGCGCTCGAACCGTCAAGATTCAATGTTGCCTATTGGAAGCGGGAAGTGCCTTGTTCTAATAAGATTGAATGCAATACGGAATACTATGACGATTACGGGTTCAACGTCAGGTCCAGAGGCGAGATGATCGTCGGGAACGCGCTGAAGTCTCTGGGTCTTGAGGCGAAATATGAGCCGCTTGTCGATCTGAAGGGCATGAAAAAGAAGTCGCCGGATTATTCGTTTCCGGTTCATATTATCGACCGGTGTTTTTTCGTGGAATTCATGGGGATGATGGATAAAGAAGAATACGTCAATGACAACACCGAAAAGATGCGCCTTTATATGCGAAACGGGATACTTCCGAACCGCGACCTGATACTGATAAGCGGGACCAAAAACTGGATCCCGTCGCAAGAGTCGATTGCCAGGACCATTGCATCGTTTATCAACAACGCCGTGTTGGATGCCTACAACAGGCAGAGTTGACTTAAAGTTGTTTCATAATGAAACACAGTTTATACTTCTAATATGGCGATTGCCGCCAGAAGGAGGGCGCGTATGAAGATTATTAAACTGATCAGCATCGCTTTGACCGGCGCATTTCTGATGACCGCATTAAGCGCCTGTTCTTCGGGTGAGCAGGCCGTCACGGTGACTACCGAAGTCGAAACGACAACGGCAGCCACGGAGACTGAGAAACCCACTGAGACCGAGACTACTTCGACCACGACCGAGGCTCCGACGGAGACTTCCGCTGCCACAACCGAAGTGTTCAAGAGTTCTGAGATAAAGGTTCTCGGCAGGCTTTACCAGCTTGAGAAGAAGGATAAGCCAACAATCGAGGCCGTGACGATAAAGGCGATCCCGACGGGCAATACGCAGGACGTCAACAGCCTTCCTGCGGCTTCTGACGGAATAAGATGCATCTTTGACAAGGATTCGTTCATCACGATCAATCCGACTTGCCCGTTTGACCACGATCTGAAGGTGACGATCGTTCCACACCAGAGCAAGGCTTCGTACTACGATAAGAAGTTCCTCAAGAAAAAGGCGAAGAAATTCCAGACACTGGATCTTTGCGATGACAACATCGGATACCCGACGGCGGCGTTCAGCCTTGATGGAAAGAAGTACGGCACTGGTTATTACGACGTTGTTTTCCTGAAGGGCAGCACTCCGATAGCCGTGTTCATGATCAAGATCTACCCCAACGTGGGAATAAAGAGTACCGGAAAAGACGCGAAGACCCTCATGAGCGAGGAGATCGAGAAGTCGAAGACGGCAAAGACGCCGACCAAGAAGGCGAAAAAGAAGAAGTAATTAGCAGGACAAAAAGAGGTAAACATTATGGCGGATAAGAGAATTGCGTTAAACGAGGCTTTGCTCAACGGGCTGCCGAAGGGCGTGTTCAGCGACCTGATCGGCGCGTTTGGCGATCAGATCGGCGAAGCGAAGCTCGACAAGGAGACTAGGGACGCGCTTAAAGAAAAGCTTGGCGTTGACGAGGATACCGCGAAGGGCTGGACTACTGCGGGAGACGTGCTGAAGGTTATCGACACGGCTGAGATCATCTCAAAGCATCCCGAGGTAGCGAAAAAGAGCGTCAACGCGGTCCTTACCATAGTCGGGGCGTTTTTCCCCGTCGCTTTGATCGGCAAGACGTTCGTCGCGGACCTGCCTGAAGAGACCTTCTCGAAGATAGTGAACATTCTGTCCCTTGGCGATCCCGTGCACATGGCGCACGCCGTGACGGATTATGCGGGGAAGAAGACGATACAGAATTCGGCGGAGATCAATCAGTTTGCCGACAATCTCCTGACGATGCCTGAAAGATATGAGAGTTCGCTCATAATCGTATCCAAGGACGACCTGCTTGCCCAGATGATGGCACAGCTCATCGAGCGCGAAGATGACGGTGAAGAGGGCGTCGTGGGCACGAAGGACGGTTCGGTCTACGTCATCGTGGCAAATGAAAAGTTCTATACGAAGGTGCTTACGGGAAAGCTTACCGGACAGAAGAAGCTTTTCATAGGCAATCTGAAGAGTTCTGAGACACTGCGCAAAAATTCGGTCACGCGTTTTGACTCTTATGGCGTCTCGTACGGCTGGGCCGGCAGCGACGCATACATCTGCGCCGATCCCAAGCCGCTTGAGAAGAAGGCCGATTATGAGGCGTTCCTCAAGGAGATCAGCGCGATCGACGTCGAACAGTTCGACAAGAGCAATGCAAGGTTCAAGATGAGCCTCATTTCGGCGGCAAAGCTCGCCTTCTTTACGCCGATGCTCCTGAAGGACTACTACGATTACCGCGTTCGCGTATCCCGCCAGCAGCTTATGTACGGGCTTTACAAGATGTACATGGGAGACCTCGACAAGTTCCTGAACTCGTGAACTTCCGGACTGGATAACAATGTGAATATAACAATGTTACAATAGCTTCGGAAGGAAGTACTGGATTTAGATGGTTTTTAGTTCGCTCACTTTTTTGTGCATTTTTCTGGCGTTGGTCCTGATCCTTGACAGGATCCTGCCCGGCGTCAAGGCGAAAAACGTCCTTTTGCTGTTGGCGAGCATTGTTTTCTATGCGTACGGGGAGCCTTTCTGCGTGTTCATCATGCTGGGATCCTGCATCCTGAACTACGTTTGGGCGATGCTGATAGGTGCTTGTCAGAACAAAGGCAAAACGGGGCTTTCCAAGCTGACAGTCGCTCTTGGGGTCATCCAGAACCTCGCGGTTTTGGGCATTTACAAGTATTCTGACTTTGCGATAGCGACCGTAAACGGCATAGCGGGGCTTTCCATCAAGCCGACGGGCATCGTGATGCCTATCGGAATCTCGTTCTTCACCTTCCAGGCGATGTCCTACGTCATCGACGTTTACCGGAAGGACTGCAAGGTTCAGAAAAATCCTTTCAACGTAATGCTCTACGTCTCATTCTTCCCGCAGCTGGTCGCGGGCCCGATCGTCAAATACCACGATATCGAGCTTGAGCTGATCAACAGGAAGGAGACCCCCGAGGAGACCGCTAAGGGCGTCAGGCGCTTCATTTGTGGCCTTTCGAAAAAGATATTCATTGCAAACTACGTGGCGGTGATCGCAGACGCACTGTTCGGCGCGCCGCAGTCGCAGATCGGTGCGCTTTCCGCTTGGGTGGGCGCGATCGCATACATGTTCCAGATCTATTTCGACTTCTCGGCTTATTCGGACATGGCGGTAGGATTGGGCCTCATGTTCGGCTTCCATTTCAAGGAAAACTTCAACTATCCGTATGTTTCGACTTCCATCAGGGAGTTCTGGAGAAGGTGGCACGTCTCGCTTTCCACATGGTTCAAGGAATACCTCTACATCCCGCTCGGAGGCAACCGCAAGGGCAAGGCGAGAACGGTCGTCAACAAGTTCATCGTGTTCCTGGCGACGGGAATCTGGCACGGCGCGAACTGGACCTTCATCTTCTGGGGCCTTTACCACGGCGTTTTCCAGATGATCGAGGAGTATTTAAGGCCGCTTTTTGGAAAGGGCAGGAAGGATGCTGAGGCAAAGCCGAATCCGGTCGTCAAAGGCCTGGGCCATATCTATGCGGTGCTGGTCGTCATGGTGGGATTCGTGTTCTTCCGCGCGGACACGCTTTCTCAGGGATTCTTCTGGGTCAAGGAGATGTTCGCGGGAGCCTTCATGAGCACGCCTAAGATCGCCGCTGCAAACGGCCAGTTGCTGCTCCCGCTGATGACGCCTCTTAACATTTGCGTGCTGATCTTTGCGGCAATTCTTTCCGCTCCGGTAAAGGACAAGCTCAAGGACTGCAAGCCTTTGGAAAAGCTCTCATGGGCCGTCACGCCGATCCTTCTCATCCTCTGCATAATGAATCTCGCGGGCGGCACTTACAATCCTTTCATCTACTTCAGGTTCTGACATGAAAAACGAAAAGAGATACACAATCTATCTGATCGTCTTCCTCGCGATACTTCTGGTACCGTTCGCGGGCATGCTCATTACGGGGCCTTCCAAGTCGGAGAGCGCTTCGGCCGCGAAGCTTCCCAGCCTCATTCTTGTTTCAGAAGATGAAAGCAAAAAAACGCTCAACAAGGATTACCTCAAGCAATTGGGCGAGTATTTCGAGGGCCACTGCGCGTTCAGGCAGGAGATGGTCACGGGGTATTCTTTCGTCACTGCAAAGGTTTTCCAGACCAGTTCCCAGAAGTCGGTAGTCTGCGGCAGGAACGGCTGGATGTACTACACCGATACGCTTGGCGACTACACGGGTACCGAGATCATGAGCGAGAGGGAAATGTTTGACGCCGTCAGGACGCTCAAGCTCATCGACAGGTACTGCAAGGCTAACGGAATGAAGTTCTATTTTGTAATCGCCGCGAACAAGAATTCTCTCTACGGCGAAAACATGCCGTACTACTACGCGAAATCCACCATACCCTACTGCAACCGCGAGTATTTGTGCGCAGAACTGTTTGCAGAGGGCATCAATTACATTGATCTCTACGACACCTTTAAAGCTGAAGGAAGGGTGCTCTACCACAAGACCGATTCGCACTGGAACAACGAGGGCGCCGCGCTCGCTGCCCGCACGATACATGAGGCGACCGGACAGACGTACGTCGACCGTTACAACAAGGCGCCTTACAAGGTACGAAAGGACTTCAAGGGTGACTTAGCGGCCATGATGTACCCTGCGGCCGTTCCTCCTGAAGAAGAGATCTACTACGATGGCGAATTCGGTTTCGACTACGAAGGAAAGGTAGAGAGCAATTTCGACAACAAGATCAGGACGGTCGGCGCTCTTGGAAACAACCTCATGATGTACCGCGATTCGTTCGGAAGCTCACTCCTGCCGTTCATGGCTGAATCTTACACAAACGCTTTATTCTCAAGGTCTCTGACGGTGCAGGTGAAGGACGTCGAGTCGATCAAGGCGAATGTGCTCATCATTGAAAAAGCGGAAAGGTTCCTGCCGCAGCTGGCCGAAAATCCGCCCAAGCTCCCTGCCACTGAGATAGAGGGCAATCCCGTAGGAATGAAGGCCATGGAAGGCGCGGATTTCAAGACTTCTTCATTCAATGGATACACGACGATCACCGGCACGCTCAAAGAGGGCACTTACGGTGACGACACGAAGATCTACATCCGCATTGGAGGGGAACGTTGGTATGAAGCGTACCCGTTCCACAAGGACGGCAGGGAATGCTTCCAGCTCTATGTAAATGAGCTTCCCGAAGGGACCAAGATAGAGGTTTTCGGGGCTTAGTCCAAGTAATGGATAATTGCAAAAAATAACGGCACGACCGAAATTGGCCGTGCCGTTTTTGCATGTGTTTTTCAATGTTTTACTGTGCAGGCTTTTCATAGATCACAATGCCGTTTTTCACGTCTTCAAAGATCCTGGCATCATACTTGAAGATGGGAGACTGCATTGGATAAGTCAGCACTCCGGGAACCTCATGTTCCAACTGGCAGTTCAGGGTGGAGAAGTCTATTGGGGAAAGGCCTTTTACCTGGCTTCTGTCATAGTAAACGGCCAGATAGACTTCAGCTTCAGGCAATTCAATGTAAGCAGGGCTCTTGATGGTAGGACCAAAGACAACCAGCTTTGAGATCTTCTTGTCTTTGGCCATGAATTCATCCAAAAGTTTGAATGTTTCAGTAAATTTGGAATTGATCTTTTCCACGTTCTTAAGTTTTTTCATATCTTTCACCTCTCATAAAAATATTGATCTCACGGTATCTTATGGGGCGTTTTTCCCGGTTTGTAAAAGGTTCTGAAGAAATTTTCGAAAACCGTTTTACGTTTCACACACACCGCCCCATATACATGTTGTAACAGCAAAACAACATCATATTTTGAGGTGAATCTATGAGATACTATGCGTTCCTGGTAAAAACAAATGAAGAAAAGATCAGAAAGAATACCAACATCAGATACAGCGAATACTGCTGTGACAGCGGAATCTCAACCGTAAATGCCTTTGTACAGAGACATGCGTCAAACGGGCTGTCCTTTTTCATTTATAAGGTGGAAGGAGAGACCGCTTATGCGGTGTTTGCTTTTGATGAGCAGAAGAACTCGTTTCAGTCGGCATACGACGAAATCTGCAGGCTGATCAAGGACAATTTCGGCATTGGACTTACGAAGGAAGATCCCGTCGAGATCACCATGCACCATTTCAAGGAGCTCTTTGTTGAGGCCAAAAGGCATGACCACATCCAGAGCTCTGTGATGAGGATCGTCGATATGGCGCATTTGTGGACTTACTATCTGAATTCTGATGAAGAAAAGTCACTGCCTTTTGAAATGGAGGAGCGCATTGCCTCTTCTGAAGTGCGTGCTCCCGAGATCTATGATGAAACCTTCAAAAACGAACTTGTCAGGATCGATGACAGCAAGCTGGAGCGCTTCAACAACGTGAACATGGCCCACTACTTCATCTCCGGCAACAGCCTTAAGGCTGAATATGACATGGCCGATTCACTGGTCCTGAATCTGTTCAGGGCCAACCGTTTGGGCAGCAGGCGCATCGTGTACATAAGTGAACTCAAGCCCAATTTCTATGAAAGGGATCACCATGTAGACGACGTCATCGAAAACAACTATGGGGGAACGGTTGTCTTTGATCTGACGGAGAGGTTCGGATACTGCGCCTCTGACTACGTCAATGCGTGCAAATTCATCTTGAAGCTGTTCAAGAAGCACTGCAACCACTGCCTGTTTGTTTTTGTATATGACAGGGAAAACACGGGGTTCTCCTACTATCTGCTTCCCGAAATAAGCAAGCTTGTGCCTTCCGTGCTCCTTAGGGAGGGCAAGGGCGGCAAAAAGGCCGCAACTGCATATCTCAAGGCCCTGATCAAGGAAAGCGGACGTCCTGATCCTTCCAAAAACGCCACTGAATTCATGAAGCAGATGGAGGGCAGGGAGTTTACCCAGACGGACGTACTCGAGGCATTTGAAAGGTATGATTCCTGGTGCGCAAACAGGAGCGCAAGCGGCATCTATGCCTTTGACGCCTCACAGCGCTACATGTCGGACAGGGATGAATCCGAGTCCTCTCTTGAAAAGCTGGAAAGCCTCATCGGCCTTGACATCGTAAAGAAGCAGATCAAGGACGTCATTGCATCCGACATTGTCGAGAAGGCGCGCAAGAAGCACAGGGGTTGTGATTATCAGCCCATCTCTTCCCACATGATCTTTTCGGGCAATCCCGGAACGGCCAAGACCACGGTTGCCAAGCTGTTTGCCGGAATAGCCAAGGAGAAGGGCGTTCTCAGGAGCGGCGTTTTCGTAGAACGCGGCGGCATGGATCTTGACTGCATGTTCCCTGAATGCGCCGTCCGTGAGGCTTTCACGGCCGCAAAGGGCGGAGTGCTCTTCGTGGATGAAGCCTATTCAATGCGTTCCCAGACTGCGGTCGCAGTCCTGATCCAGGAAATGGAGAATCACAGGGATGACGTCATCGTCATTCTTGCAGGCTACAACGAGAGGATGCGTGGCTTCCTTGAGCGCAATGAGGGCCTGAAGAGCAGGATCCCTCATTGGGTCGATTTCCCTGACTATTCAACTGACGAACTCACCAGGATCTTTGAATTCATGGCAAAAGAGCGCAGGTTGAACGTAAGTGAAGCGGCCGTCAAAGCCGCAAGGATGATCTTTGACAAGACCAGGATGATCGAAAACTTCGGAAACGGCAGATTCGTCCGCAACCTGATAGAACGCGCTCTCCTCAACCAGTCAGCCAGACTGATGGCTTCATATCCTGATGGAGACAGCATCCCCGAGAGCGAACTCTACAAGATTACTGAAGATGACATAAGCAGCCTTCACGAGGGCCTCAAGGACGCAAGGGAGACCGGCAAGGCCAGGGAAGAGCTCGATTCCATGATCGGCCTTGCCTCCGCAAAGGACGTCATAAGCAAGGCTCTTGCCAAGTTCAAGTTGGATAAGATCTGCATGGACAAGGGCATCAACAGGTCCAGAAGTTCTATGCACATGGTCTTCACAGGCAACCCCGGAACCGCAAAGACAACGGTTGCAAGGCTTTGCGCGGAGATCCTGAACGATGAGAAGATCCTGTCGACGGGCAGTTTTGTCGAGGCCGGCAGGGCTGACCTTGTTGGAAGCCACGTCGGCGAGACGGCGATCATGGTCAAGCAGAAGTTCAGGGAGGCCCAGGGCGGAGTCCTCTTTATTGATGAGGCTTATTCCCTCTGCGACGGCGTCAAGGGCGGCTACGGCGACGAAGCCATCAACACCATTGTCCAGGAAATGGAAAACCATCGTGAAGACACCGTGGTCATATTCGCGGGTTATCCTGAGCCCATGAAGGAATTCCTTGAGCGCAATCCCGGCATGAAGTCCAGGATTGCCTTCCATGTGACTTTTGACGACTATTCGACTGACGATCTCTGCAAGATCTCCAAGCTGATGGCGTCAAAGAACAACATGACGATCACTGAAGACGCGATGGAAAAACTCAGAAGCGATTTTGACCTCGCCAGGGCCAGCTCTGATTTCGGCAATGGCCGATATGCGAGAAAGCTCCTCGAGGAAGCCGAGATGAACCTTGCGGAGAGGGTGGTAAGGCTCCCCGAATCCGAACTCACTCCTGAAGTCTTGTCCACGATCGAGAAGTGCGACGTTCCGGATTTCAGGCCTGAGGGAAAAATGGTCAGAAGGATCGGATTTGCCTGCTGAGGCCGAAATTCGTCCGATTAAAAGGCTAGATTTCCGGTTTTTTGAAATTGGCTTCAAAAAACCATTTACGAACGGGGTCTGAATTTGCTATCATTCCCCTACACAAAAAAATCAGGTGGGCAAAGTCTCGGTACTTGCCCGTCCACTTCCGTCGCCTAAGCGATATTGATTTGACGCGATCACCGTTAAGGGAGCGGTTCTGATCGCAAAAAGCGCCTGGCAGTAATAGGTTCTTTGGATCATCCCATTTTTGGGAGGAAGGGTTTTTATGACAAAATATTCCGATTTCAGCCTGTCTGAGCAGGCAGAATTAATGCGCCTTTCTGGCGAAGACGTCGCTTCCGACGTCTCTGAGACAACCACCCCTGACTGCATCCCCGGCTTTGAGGCCTGGCATGAAAGATACAGCAGGATCATCTGCCATTTTGCTGGCAAATACAGCTGCTTGTGCTGTGGAACCTTCAGCAGGGAGGACCTTGTCCAGGAAGCCTGGAGGATCCTTATCTACACCCTCCACAACACATTTACTCCCGGGAAGGCCAAGTTTTCCACATACCTTTCCCATTGGCTGGATAATGAACTCCGCTCTTTTGCAAATGGGAGCAGGGCAAGCCTTCACATTTCTTCAAGTGACATGAAGAACATCTCCAAGGTCAAAAAAGCCTTGAAAACATTTCATGGCACTTCAAATGAAGAACCCACAATGGAAGAGCTGGCACAGCTCAGTGGATTGAAGGTCTCAGACGTCAGGTTCTGCTTAAGGGCTGACCAGACCTCATCCAACATCACCTCCCTCAATACTGTGATATGGACTGAAGAAGATTCCATTGAGCTCCTTCACCTCATCAGGGACAACAGGGCTCACATTGCATCCATTATTGAATATTCTGATGGCAGGGCAAGGCTCCGTTCACTTATTGACAGTGAACTGGACAGCAGAGAAGCAGCTGCAGTCAAATTCATGTATGGATTTGTTGATGGCCAGATGCATACCAATAATGAGGTTGCAGATTACATCTGCGTCAAAAGCAGACAAAATGCAAACCATATAATCAAGGAAGCATTGAAGAAGCTGAAAAGGGCTTTGGACGGCCCTTACGCAGCCTGATGCGCATGAAAAGACCCCTGAAGCAAGTAAACTTCAGGGGCCTTTTTCATTGCTTAATTCCAGTGCGGTTCCGTATCAGAGCGGGGGCATCTGGTCGCCGGGAACTCTTTCAACAACTACCGTGTTGGCCCAGAAGCCGGGCTTGATGTGAGCCTTGAGGTAGATGAACCTGTCCTCGGGCGTGACGTCGAATTCAGCGTCAACGCCTTTGCGGCTCATGCCGTGCGTCATATGGACCTTGTAGTGGCCATAAGGAACGGGAACTCTGATGGACTCTGAATTTGCAAGGTGTCCCATCGGGATCTCGTTCAAGTAGATTCCGAAACCTACTGCCATACCGAGGGGATTGCCCATGCGGTACATCTGGATGACGCCTTCTTCAGGAAGAACGAGGGGGTTGTTGCACTTTGCGCAAGTGCCGTTGCCGGGTACGTCTGCGACGTTTCCGCAGGAGGGACATTTGATTCTCAATAACTGTGACATGTTAATCTCCTTAGTGAATGCTTTTGCCGTAAATAGATCAACGGCCCTTCGCAGGACCGTTGTCATTATATCATTAATTGTCTTTGGCATGTGTCAGATAAGCGGAAACCTAAGTTCAGCCTTGAAGAGGTCACCGTCGATGAAAAGATTCATCTTGCCGTTCTGAAGCTCGGTGAGGCTCCTTGCGATCGCTAACCCCAAACCGTTGCCCTCGGTGCCGCTGTTCCTTGATTTGTCGCCTCTGACGAACCTTTCCATAAGCTCATCGGAGGAGATGTTAAGAGCTTCTCTGGAAGTGTTCTTGAAGGTTATGACTGCTTCGCCGCCTTTCTCTTCGAGCGACATGTAGACGCGTGTTCCGGAGAGCGCGTATTTGCAAGCGTTATTGAGGAGGTTGTCGAAGACCCTCCAGAGCCTTCTGCCGTCAGCCATTATCGTAACAGTCTTTTCGGGCACATTGGAAACGAGGGTTAATCCTGCAGTTTCCATCTTCTGCTCGTATTCGCCCTCGGCCTGCGTGAGCATCTCATTTACGGAGCAGGGAGCGAGGCTTATCTCGATGTTTCCGGTCGTTGCCTTTGAAGTCTCCACGAGGTCGTCGATCAGGCGTTTGAGCTTCTCTGACTGGCGGTGAAGGACTTCTGAATATTCCTTTATCTTTTCGCTGTCAGCGGGCTCTTTCGAGATGAGGTCAGAGTAGTTGATGATGGACGTCAGAGGCGTCTTGATGTCGTGCGAAACGTTCGTAATGAGCTCGGTCTTCATGCGGTCGCTCTTCGTTCTTTCCTCGACTGCGAGAGACATCCCCTTGCCGATGCTGTTGAGGTTGTTTGCGGCATCCTTGAGATCGAGGATCATGCCGGATGTGCTTACCTGCTGCTCGAGATGGCCTTCTGCCAAAGCCTGGCTGCCTTTGAGGAGATTTCTGAGCATTACTGCAATGTAGATAATGACGGGGATCAGGATGATCGAACGGATGAAGATGTAGATCATCTTTTCGGCATCGTCAGCCAGGCCTACAAAGAGCAGGTCGAAAAAGAAGATGCCGCAGGAGATGACCATTGTCTTCCAGACGAGCGGGATCTTTGTAATGAGCTTGAAGCAGCCTTTGACGCACTTCCAAATGAAGTGGAGGATCATGTAGGTGATCGTGTTCTTCCACCAGCTGCCGAGCTTGGTCCTGGTTGCAAAACTCATGCAAAGGCCCAGGAAGATCGCGAGCGCGATCACCATCTCGCCCGCACCCGCCACTACGCTTATCAGACCGTCTCCGAGCATATGAAAAACGGGAACGTAGATGATGCAGAACGCAAAGCCTGCCAAAGCGACAAGAAGGTCGAACGGAATCTTAGTGCCGAAGCTTGCTTCAGGCTTGTCGGAGGTCTGGTGTCTGCCTGATGCGCACATCAGGAATATGAAGCAGGAGAGTCCGATTATGACGGAAACGAACGCGACGACGTAAGTAATGTAGCGCATGGAATAAACGAAGTTCAAAGTGGCGTTCTTGAGCGCATATCTGTCATTTAAAGGGAAATCCTTTGTGAGAGCCACGTTTACTTTCGCATTGCCCTTTGAGCCGACGCCTCCCTCAGCCGAACGCCTCATGAAATGGTCGTCAAAATTGTAAAGGTAAAAACTGAAAGTGTCAGGACCTGCTTCCCTGTCAGTTTTGTAAGACCACGTCTTGTTTACGACATCCTCTGAAAAAACGACGGTTATGTAGGAGATGTTCCTGCTGTCGATGATGTCCCTAGCGATATCAGCTCCGCCTTCGCTGTCATGGTAAAGTTCGTTTACCACGTCGGTCGCATCGTTGATAACCTGACCCTCGAAATTGTTCTTTCTGATCTCTTCCCTGGTCGTGGTGTAGAAGTTGGATTGGTATGCGAAGTATCCGAGCACGGCCGAGCCGAGTGCCAGGAATGCGGCGATTATCGTAAAGATGAATGCCGTGACCTTGGCCGGAAGGCTGTGCGTCAGCGGGAGCTTTTTCTTTGGCGTTTCCATAGGTGCTGCGGACGCTTCGGGATTGGAGGCCGGTTCGTCAACAACAGCGAGTTCTTTAAAAAATTTACTTCCCATTTTCTTTTTCCTTTTCGATCTTGTAACCCTGGCCCCAGATGACCTTGAGGTAACGGGGTTCGTTCGGGTTGATCTCTATTTTTTCTCTTAAGTGGCGGATGTGCACGGCGACGGTATTCTCGCTGCTTCCGGCGGGGGAATCCTTCCACACGAGCTTGTAGATTTCCTTGGTCGAGAAAACTTTTCCCGGATTCCCCATCAGAAGCTTTAAGATGTCGTATTCCTTAGGTCTCAGGTTTAACGGTTCGCCGTCAAGTGAGACGCTCTTTTCCGTGTCGTTCAGTTCAAGCCCGCCGATCGTGATCACTGAGCTGACCGGAGCGCTTGAACCGAGCTGGGTGTAGCGCCTGAGCTGTGAACGTACGCGCGCTACTACCTCGTTCGGATTAAAGGGTTTGGTGATGTAATCGTCCGCGCCGGAATTGAGCCCCATGATCTTGTCAGCGTCCTCGCTCTTCGCCGTCAGGAGAATGACGGGGACATTTGAGATCTCGCGGATCTTTACCATTGCGGATATTCCGTCCATTCCGGGCATCATGACGTCCATCAGGATCAGATGGATCTCATTTTGCTCCACAGCCTCCACTGCGGCGCGGCCGTTCGCTGCCTCGAAAAAGCTGTATTCCGGATTGGAAAGATAGATCTTGAGTGCGTTGATGATATCCTGCTCATCGTCGCAGATCAGAATGTTGTACATGCCGTGATCCCCCTTTGCGATTACATAGTACCCAACAAATCTTTAAATCAAAAGTGGAAAACACCTTAAAATTTTATTAAATCGCCTCAGGTTTTGAGGTCCATTCTCAACAGTCTTCTCAATTTCTTGTTGATTTGAGAAGGTAATTGAGAATAAGAGCCTTCCACGAGCATAATTCCGTTTAAAGAAATAATGTTATAATGTCAGACATAAAAATCTGAAAGTTGGACAAAACCATCAAGAAGAAGTCTTTGGCAGCATTGATATTGGCGTGTTCGCTGTTGATCGGCGGATGTAAACGTGAGGATCCCAAGAACAGCGTCCCTTCGGGTACGCCCGTCATCGTTACGACGCAGACGAGTGAGACCGGGGCTGCCAGGACGGGCCCGATCCACGAGAAGCCTGACATTAATCCTAACGGCGACATAGTCATCCTAATGACGGGAGACATGCACTGCGGATTTGACAAGAACTTCGGCATGGACGGCCTTTATGAGATAAGGTACCAGCTTGAGCTCAAGGGCGATACGGTCGTGCTCGTTGACGACGGTGACGCGATCCAGGGCGAGCCTGTCGCATACCACACTAGGGGCGAGGTCATGATCGGCCTCATGAACGACATGGATTATGCCGTTGCAATCCCGGGCGAGCATGAGTTTGATTACGGCATGGACCGCTTTTTGGAGCTTGTGGGAAAGGCCAATTTCGACTATGTCTGCTGCAATTTTACCAAGGACGGAAAGCAAGTCTTAAAACCCTACGTCATTAAGGAAGTGCTGGGCAAAAAGATCGCGTTCGTAGGAGTCACGACCCCGAAGGCGATAACGCTTGCGCCCTCCGAGAGTTTCCAGGACGAGAATGGAAACTACGTCTACGGCTTCATGCAGGACGATACGGGCGAAGCGATAAGCAACGCCGTTCAGAGCGCGATCGACAAGGCCAGGGGAGAAGGCGCGCAGTACGTCGTCCTGATGGGCCACATCGGAAACGAGGAGATCTCCGCACCCTGGGTCTATAACACGATAACCTCCAGATTAAGGGGCGTTGACATATACCTTGACGGCTACAGCCACGAATTCAAGGTTGAGGAATACATTGACGCAGAGGGCAAAAAGCTTTCGCGCGTTCCCGCAGGTTCAAAGCTCAACGGCGTCGGCTGGGTAAGGATCCCCAAGGACGGCGGCGACATTACCTGCGGCTTCTATGCCTATGCAAATGAAATGAAGGCTACCGAGCTTTTCGACATAGTAAACCCCATGACGAAGCGCGTCGAGGAAGTCAAAAAGGAAAACGGCATGGATTGACGGGAACCGGCCCGTTTTAAGGCACCAGCGCCATGTTGGTGATCGTTCCGATGGAAATATAACCCTCGTCTAACGCGACCCTGTCCGCGCGCTCGACGTCGTTTGTCTCGGAGGCAGGCACGCGGTATCTTCTTTGGCTCGGAACGCAGTCCCACAAGATTCCCTTGAAGGCATCAGGCTGATTGGCCGGGAAATTGACGTTCCAGATCTGGTTTCGGGGCAGCTTTTTGTCGAGAAGAGTCTTGATTATCCCGTCGATCTCCTGTTCAACGAGCTCATACCCCGTCGCTTCCCACTTGAGGGAAAATGCGATCGCAGGGATCCCCTGTACCAAAGCTTCCATCGAGGCGCCGATCGTTCCCGAGTAGAGGACGTCGATGCCTGCATTTTCACCGTGGTTGATGCCTGAAAAGACGATGTCGGGCTTTTCGGGAAGAATGACGGATGCAAGTATTACGCAGTCCGTGGGCGTTCCGTCAACTGTATAGGCCTCGATTCCTTCAACGGGGAAGGGGACTTTTTTGAAGCGCTTCTCATACTTTGTCGTATCGAAAAGATCAAGTGAAATGTGCTGCGACATGCCTGAGCACTGTCCGGAGGGCGCGATGACGGTAACCTCGCCGAATTTTTTGGCGTGGCGCGCGAGGACCTTGATGCCCTCAAAATCTATTCCGTCATCGTTTACTACCCAGATCTTCATGATAATCTCCTCAGGATCCTTCAGCCGCCAGGATGTAGATCAGCGGCGAGTTCCAGTAGACCGTTACCTCGTTGGTGGAGTAGCTTGCGTCGCTGTCAACGTAGCACATTGAAGGAGCTTCGTTCTTGCACATCTTCTTTGCGTAATCGTCCTCGAGGGCGTTGTCAGCGCCGCCTACAAGCATGCCGGGCATTACCTTGCCTGCCGCCAAAGAAGGCCTGTGGTGGACCTTGACCGGACTGAGCGTGCCGTAGCCGGTGACGAAGCAGTAGCCCATCGCGTTCGCGCCGAGGAGGTAATCGAGTTCCTTTGAAGCGGCCGTCTTGTACTTGGCTGCGGACTTCTCGTCAGCCAGTCTCGCGGCCATGTAGAGCAGCTCTCCATTGGAGGCGATGCCCATGTTGCTGCCCCAGTAGTAGTTTGTTCCAAGACTCTGGAAGTATCTGTCGCCTTCTGCGGCGGCAATGAGCTTGTCGGCTTCTGCAAGGAGGAGCTTCTTTGCGTCAGGAGCGAACTCCGTGGAGGACTTTGCAAGATCGTAGACTGCGTACATTGCCATGTCGGTCCAGCCGAGGCCGAGCTTGAGGTTGGAATCCGACATCGTCTTCTTGATGAAGGCTGCGTATGTGTCAGCGTCCGCCTTCTTTGCGCCTGCCGCCTCAGCGTTTGCAGCGAGGCAGAGCTCTGCGGCCGCCCAGAACCTTTCGTCTAAAGTGTTTGCATCGGGATATTCGCCCGTGCTCATGCCGTCAGGGTTCTTGAAGCCCGTCGTGTCGTTGTTTTCAGCGATGTACTTCCATGCCTTTACGGCTGCTTCGTAAGCCTTGGCTGCGAAAGCCGCATCAATGTCCTTGTAGATGATCGCTGCTTTTGCCATTACTGCCGCGAAGTCGCCCGTAGCAGTAGTGGAAATGGGAGCCAGTACCATCTGCTCGGTCTCCTTTTCAGGGGAGATGGTCATTTCAGGGAACTTCATGCCGGTGACCTTGTGATAGACGCCGCCGGTTTCCTCGTCCTGCATCTTGAGGAACCATTCGAGTTCGAAACGGGCCTCATCAAGGAGATCAGGGGTACCGTTGCCGCTCTCGGGGATGCCCATGTTGTCAGCCTTTACGCCGTAATCCTCGTAAGCTGCGAAGAGGTCAGCGATGGTCTTGGCACCGGAAACGACGTATCTGCCGTAGTCGCCCGCGTCATGCCAGCCGCCTGAAACGTCCTTCTTCTTATCCGTTCCGAAGATCTTTGCTTCGCCCGTGTGGCAAGCCTCGTGAGCGAACTCCTCGCCTGCGATCGCCTTGTCGGTCGCAACGCCGCAGCGCTGTCTGTAGAGCATCAGGACGACGTCCTTGTAGAGATCGGAGTAAACGTCATCAGCGATCTTGAAGGTGTAGGATGCGCCCGCGGCAGTGTAGATGTAGTAATTTCCGGGCTGGTTGAAGGCGGAGAAATCGCCTCTTGCGACCTTGGTCTTCGAAGCCGGGTCGTCAGCGGTGTCGGAAAGCTTGCCCTGCCATACGATCTTGCCGGTCTCGGCATTGACGATGTAGTAGTCTTCCTTGTTGTTCTCGGTCTTTACGAAAACGGTCTTCGCGTCGTTTGTCCTGTAACCAGCCTGGTTAATTGCAACCTTGAGGTAGGTGGGAAGGGCCTCGATCGCGGGAGCCTTTGCATTTGAAGGGTCCTTGACCTTGAGGCAGATGTTGTCGATGTAGACGTGATGCTCGTCAGGCTTGTTCTTTCTGTCCATGTCCTTCTGAAATCCCATATTGAAAACCAATCGCGGAGCCGGGTCGGAGGGGTCCTTCATGACGAAGTCGACGGAGAAGTTCGTGACCTCGGGACCGACCTTGATGTACTCACCCTGATATGCGTGATAGTCGCCGCTGTTGATCTGGAGGCGGTATTCGACCAGACGTTCGATGTCGCACTTGATGTCAAAACTGTAAGTGTATTCACAACCTTCAACGAGGGAGAATCCTTCATAAAAAGCTTGATTTGCATAATCAACGTAACCGACGTTCGTTATCTTGCAGTCGAGCCATCCGTCCTTGTTTGCGTACTCGAACATGCCGTCGTATAAGAATTTTCCGAACCCGCCGATGCCGCCGTCGTCGAAATTAATGTCTACGAGCTTTTTGCCCAGAGCCAGAGGGTCGTTTGACTCGTCGATCGTCGGAGCGTTGTCCTCGATCGTTGCGGCTTTCTTTTCGGCGTCTTTTCCTACCTTCGGTCCCTTAAAGCCCGTTCCTGCGCAGCCTTGAACTGCGAGTACCGAAGCGAGAAGAGCTGACGTGATGATCTTAGCGGGTGCCTTCTTCATGGTGATGACTCCTTGGAATGTTTCCGGTTTTCAGATAAATCTGCTACAAGTATACTCCACGGAACGGCTATTTCATGTGGCTGTTCGAGGAAAGTTTATTATTTCTGCTCTAAAAGAGTATATGTTATGATATGCCTTAGTGAATTTTGGGGAGGGACGTCCGGTGTCAATGAGGTTCAATCGCGTTTCATGCTTTTTGCTGGCGGCATTGCTGTCGTTTACGGCATTTACCGAACTGGCGCAGATCGATTCTCATGCGGCTTCCGTAACTGACGGGGTTTCTGAAGAAGTTGCCTTCGCGTCGGCGGACCTTATCGATGAAGCCAAGGATTCCAAGAAAAAAGCGACGCCCACTCCCACGACGGTCCCTTTTGAAGCACCCGAAGGCGCAGAGCTCACTTACCGCGCCTGCATGCAAGGCAAAGGCTGGGACGAGGAATACACCGCCCAGGGCAACGTTTGCGGCAAGCCCGGAAAGAACGTCAGCATTGAGGCTCTCGAGATCGGCATAAAGAGCGACATCGAGGGAAAGGTCTGCTGCAACACCTATTTAGACGGCATTGGCTGGACCGGCGAGGCAGGCAATTTCGAGGCCGCGGGCGATGAGAAGTCAAAAAAGCCGATGCAGAAGATAAAGATCTATCTCACTGGAAAACTGCTCGTAAAATACAGGATCTTCTACAGGGTCTGCCTTGACACCAACGGTTGGCTCGGTTGGTCATGCGACGGCTTTGTGGCAGGAAACGAGGACTACAACCGCTGCATCGAGGCTATCCAGATCGTACTGGTCGAGCGCGAAAAAGGCGGGCTGACGCCTCCCAACATTAACGGCGTCGTAAGCAAGGCCACCGCGTATTACAAGGATGCCTCAAAGATCCGCGAATACATGATAAACAAGGCCCAAAGCTATACGAGCAAAACAAAGTACCTGGTGCTCGTTGACAGCCAGTACTGCTTCCTCGGCGTTTTCAAGGGCAAGAAGAACAATTGGGAACTCATCAAGTTCTGGATCTGCGCGCCCGGAATCTTCAAAACGTACTGGAACCGCGATCACGAGATCGGCGTTAAGAGCAAGGGGTTCTATTCATACAATTCCCAGGTCTACTGGGCAGTCAGGCTTCACAAGGAACTCTGGATCCACAGCATCACCTACAAGGGCCACAACGGAAAGACCGTCCTTGACGGCAGGCTCGGAGGCAGATACTCCCACGGCTGCATAAGGCTCGCGACCGAAAACGCCAAGTGGATCTATGACAATGTCCCGAGCTGGACCAGGTGCATATGCTACAAGAAAAAGTTCCTGTAGAAACTAATTAGATCGACGGGCCGTCCCTGATGGGGCGGCCTTTAAGTTTTCCGCGTGAACCATCTTACCAATTCATGTTGCTGTAAAGTGTACCGATTTTCGCCAAAAACGGTACACTAAACTGCAAATCCGCCATGATTTGCCAAAAAGTGTACTGAAAATCGCTTAAAAAGTGACACTTTTAGGTACACAGAGCCGCAGAAGCTTTTACTTACTGTTCAAGCGGTGATCAGAGAAAAAGGCTGCCCCAAAAGAGGCAGCCTTTAAGTTGAATCGCGAATTGAAATCAGCCCTTCTTGATCTGCTGCGCCTGGACCGCAGTGACTGCGATGACGCCGACGATCTCTTCAACGCTGCAGCCCCTGGACAAGTCATTTACGGGTGCCGCGAGGCCCTGGAGGAAGCTGTAGGCGTTGGCTTTGCCGATGCGCTGGATCAGCTTGTAGCCGATGTTGCCTGCCTCAAGGTTGGGGAAGATGAGGACGTTGGCGCGGCCGGCAACAGGTGAGCCCGGAGCTTTGGAAGCGCCTATTTCAGGGATGATCGCCGCGTCGAGCTGGAGCTCGCCATCGAGCAATACCTCAGGATACTTCTCCTTTGCGATGGAGACAGCCTGCGTGACCTTGTCAACGAAGGGGTGCTTTGCAGAGCCCTTTGTGGAGTGGCAGAGGAATGCGACACGCGCTTCGGGAGCGACGAGAGCCTCGAATGAAGCGGCGGATTCCGCACCGATCTCAGCGAGTTCTTCAGGGTTGGGATCCTGCATCAGGGCGCAGTCAGCGCACAGGAGGATGCCGTTTTCACCGAACTCGGTTGTGGGAAGCTCGAAAATGAAAGCGATCGAAGCAACCTTTCTGCCGGGCGCGGTCTTGATTATCTGAAGGGCAGGGCGGAGCATATCTGCCGAGGTGTGGCACGCGCCGGAAACCAAGCCGTCCGCGTCGCCGGCCTTGACCATCATGATGCCGAAGGTCAGCCTGTCGCCTAAGATGATCTCTTTTGCCTGATCGAACGTCATGCCCTTCTTCGCACGGATCTCCGCAAGGAGTGCTGCATACCTGTCAATGTCAGCTGACTTCGTGTTGTCAAGGATCTTGACGCCTTCAAGGGAAACGCCGAGGCGCTCTGCGGAGGCCTTTACGTCTTCCTCGGCTCCCAGGATGATGGGGAGCGCGAAGCCTTCCTTTACGACGGCGGCCGCCGCCTTGATGGTGCGGTCATCCTCGGATTCGGGGAGGACGATAGTCTTGAGATCAACTTTTGCCTTTGCCTTGATCGTGTCGATGAAACCCATGGTGACCTCCTTGATCAGTCGAAATCAAAACCCGAGAAAACGGGCTTTCCGGGATAAGTCTTCGCCTCTTCCTCGCCTCTTAAGACGCGGAGGGCGCCGTCTCTCATTGCCTCGTGCTCGAGCTCGCCCGGATAGGACGAAACGGGAGCGATCCATTCGCATGCTTCCTTGATGCCTGCCAAAACGTCGTCAAAACGCATCAGGCCGCCTGTCAGGATTATCGCGTCGACTTCGCCGTGAAGGACGCAGGCCATTGAGCCGATGAGCTTGTTGATCTGGTAGATCATGGCGTTCCAAATGAGGGTCGCCTTGGGGTCGCCTTGCTCGACAAGCTCGTGGATCGTGTCTGAATTGGAAGTTCCGAACCATGAGGAAAGGCCGCCCGTGGACTGGCAGAGCTTTCTGACCTCGTCGATCGGCTTGCCCATCAGGAACTTGATGACGTCGGTGACCGCCATCGTGCCCATGCGGGTGGGCGTGAACGGGCCGTCGCCGCCAGAGCCGTCGTTTGCGTCTATCATGCGGCCCTTCTGATGAGCCGTTACCGTGATGCCACCGTCGATGTGGCAGACGATGTAGTTCATGTCCCTGTACTTGACGCCGGTCTTCTTGGCGTGTGCGCGGGCAGTCGCCTTGAGGTTGAGGGCGTGTGTCGCTGAAGTCCTGTAAAGGCCCTTTACGCCTGTGATCCTTGCAACGTCCTGGAGCTCGTCGACGACGATCGGGTCGACCATCAGGAGCCTTCCGCCGTACTCGTCGTGGAGTTCTTTGGCCATCTGGATGCCCAGCATGGAGGAGTGGTAAACGCCGCCCTTTGCCTCGCGGACGTCGTTCAAAAGGCGTTCGTCGACTTCGTAGGTTCCGCTCGGAACGGGATAGCACGCGCCGCCCCTGCCGACGATCGCGTCGATGCCGGTCAGGTCAATGTTGTTGTCGGCCAGCCACTTGCGCACGTATTCCATGCGGTAATAGAGCTGGGCGTTGATCGTATCGAAATTCCTGAGGATCGTGGAATCGTGGAAGATGTTGTCTTCCTTTATGCTTTTTTCATTTTCGAAGTATTCGAGCTTCGTGGACGTGCTGCCGGGATTGAGCACGAACACCCTGTACGTCTTCTGGTCTGACATCTTGGACCCCTTTGCGTCTGGAGTTTCGCGAGGTCTTTTAATATGGCCCTGCGCGGTGACAGATAATTTTAGCACGTTAAAAAGAATTCGGTAACACCGCATTAACAAAACATTTTTGATTATTCACGAGTCGTTAATGCAGACTAGAGGAAATGTTAAATCCGTGAAATCAAAATATAAGCATGGTGGCAATTTCTATTTGAGGAGGGATCCCATGTTGATACTTGTTTTGGAAAGCAGTGCAAATAAGAAGGGTTCGTCAAACATGCTCGCGGCAGAATTCATCCGCGGCGCAAAGGATGCGGGGCACGAGACAGTCGAATTTGACGTAATAAATGCGGACATCAGGCCCTGCAGGGGATGCCAGGCATGCGGAATGAACGGACCGTGCGCACAAAAGGACGACTACGAAAACAAGCTGAAGGACTTGATAAAGAAATGCGACATGATCGTTTTCGCAATGCCGGTCTACTACTACAACTGGCCCGCACAGATGAAGAACGTCATCGACCGTTTCTACAGTTTTTCGACAGAGCTCACTTACATGCACAAGAAGGCCGCGCTCCTGGCCGTAGCCTGGGATGACACTGAGAATACTTTCGAAGTGGTGAAGGCTTATTATGACAAGATCTGCAGCTATATGGAGTTTGACAACATGGGCTGCGTATTAGGCAAAGGCTGCGGCACCCCGGCGGCCACCAAGGCTTCCAAGTATCCCAATTACGCTTACGAACTTGGCAACGGACTCTGACGGAAAACGCTTCTTAAAAACGCAGGACCGCTCGTTACCGGGCGGTCTTTTTTTATGTTTCCTTCCCGCTACCACAAGTCAACGAGGTTACATTTCCGTTATTTTTTGAATTTATAGGGGTATTTACCGTCAAAAATGCTTGATAACCCATTTTTTCTATTTATAATCGTGGATATTACTTAAAAATAGTGGTGGGACGGGGTAAAATCTAATGTTTAAATTCAACAAGAAACTGGGGAAGCGGATAGTTTCGGCAGTTATTGCCTATTCCGTTGTTTTCGGAACGCTGGTCTGGGATCCGGCAGCGAGAAAACAAGTCGTCAATGCGGACGCGACGATGTTCGATTCAGCGAGCGCGATCAACTACGCGACGATCCTGGGCGGTGCCGTTGACTACGGTATCGTTGCAGAGACCATCGAACAGACGAGCCATACTGAGACTACTTTCGCAACAAACCACTTCATTCATACCAGCAGCAACATCGACGTTGACTACGTCACTTCGACTGCGCTCTTCCTGATCGGAAGAACATACACCCCGGGCAGTGGTGATATCGAAAGATACATCAGATTCGGCAGAACAACCGCCAGTGCCATCTATTTTGAAGCCCCCACAGCAGTTTTCGGCAACTATAACCCCGCAATCCAGGCCGGAAAGAATATTACAAACGGCAATTTCAGATTTGAAGGTGAATACACGAACACGCCTTTTATCGCTGCCGAGAACGCAAATGCTTATAAGAACGTTGACCGTCTCATCGACAGAATCTGTTCCCAGAAGCCGGCAGAGGATGTTGAGAAGGGATGGTCATATTTCCTGAACGACAGAGCCAAGAGCCCCGAATATGTTCTGAATGCTAATGATAATCCGAGCAAATATATTACTTATGACGGCGATGCTCATGTTTATTTTGATCTGACCGATCCCCAGTTCAACGAAAAGGTTGTCTACATTAATATCTCCAAAGACTCAAGGCTGAGACAGTATCTCGGAAAATCCAGCGGATTCCAGATCAAGAAGAACGAGTCTTCCGTCGTAGTCATCAACATCGAAGATGACGGACAGGACGGAGCCCTTAATTTAAATAAACCTATTGTTACTGTAGACGGCGTCAGCTATTCAGGTGTTACCGCAACAAACGGCGGAGACCCCGTAGGCGCAGCTGCAGTTCAGAAGAACTTCAACGAATCGATCATCTGGAACGTAATGGAAAAGAGCCCGGTGCTCCTCACCGACATGGGCGGCGCCGTTCTTGCTCCTTTGGCTGAAAGCGTATCGCTTCAGGGCGGTAACTCCAGCGGCTGGGTCGTAACTCCCGGCAAGTTCAACATGAACACCGAGTTCCACTTCCTCTACTCCGGTTCGAGCAGAGACAGTTACGGACAGATGCACTTTGCTTTGACAAAGGCATTTACTAAGAAGTATGCAAAGCATGGTGAAGTCAAGCAGGATACGTCAGTAAGCATTCCTGATGACAGCACCTACAAATTCTATTTCCAGGAATATAAGGCACCCTCTCAGCTTCACGGCGATCTCGTCACCCCGATCGGTCAGAAGCAGAGTGTATATGCTCAGACCAACGCTGCGGTAACTTTCCCCGTATTGAGCTTCTATTGTGATAACTATGACAGGCTCACCGAACAGCAGAGGCATTTCTATATCGAAAAGCCTTCATCGGGAACAGCATCCAAGACGTATTATTTCAAGGTGACGGAAGATCCGTCCTCACCGGTAGGCATCACGAATTCGAACGGCTACATCGACATCAGACTTAAGGTCCAGGTCGATTCAGCAGGAAAGTTCACCTATTTCGTAGACTATAAGTCCGTGACCGGCGACGGTATCGTTTTCAGAGATTATGAGGAAGATTACACCGATTTCATCACGATGTCCGGTGTACAGTTCGACCTCGGTTCTTTCTATAACAAGGTCAATGACGGCATCACCATCTGCAAGACCGACGTAGCTGGCGGCTCCGAGATCAGCGGCGCAGTCTTGACGATCACCAGGACCGAAGGCCCCGGCCAGTTTGACGTGAACGGGATCACAGCCGAAAGGACAGATTCCAACGGCAATATCACCACTTTCACCAAGAATACGACCGGCACGACTCCTGCAGACAACGAGCTTCTCATTTCTGGTTCTTCGATTTCTTATAAGACCAACGAGAACGGAAACGTAACGATCAAGAATCTTCCTAACGGCAAATACACGCTGACAGAGACTACGACTCCTGACGGTTATGAAACTGCCGAGCAGATCACTTTCGAGATCGCCGGCGGAAACATCAAGAACTGTAAGGACGCCAACGGTAATACCATTACCATGATCGACAGGAAGAACGTCAGCTTCAAGATCGCAAAGCAGGCGGCCGGTGACGCAACCGCAAATCTTGCGGGTGCCAAGCTGACCCTTTCCAGCGTTGAAGGCTACGATCTTACCGGCGCAATGGTCACAGGATGCAACGGTGAACCTGTAAAGAACGGTTCCAAGATCAGTGTTGTGACCACAAACGAAGCGCTTACATTCAGCAATCTTCCTTCAGGCAGATATGTACTTACCGAAGATGCTGCACCTGAAGGATTCTCCACACAGTCTTCCATCAGATTTAAGGTGGATTCCAAGGGCGTGATCACCGCCATCGGAGATCTTGAAAACGATCAGGGTGCGATCACTGAGCAGGGCGGAACTTATACTCTTGCCATGTTCGATGCCGTTCTGGTCAATATCAGAAAGCAGAATACGCAGGGAGCAGAACTGAACGGTGCTGTTTTCCAGATCTATAAGGCTGACGGACAGACTAAGGTCGGCAGTACTTTGAGCGTCGGAAACTATTCTACCGCTTTGGGTGCAGGCGATTATATTCTTCGTGAAGAAACTGCTCCGGAAGGCTATGCTACCGCAAAAGACATCGCATTCAGCGTAGAAGTTGAAAACGGTGTAGGAACCGTCAAGGTCGGCGGAACGGCATTAACCAATAATACGATCGTTGTTATTGATGAACAGGGTTTTAGAATAAAGATTCTTAAACAGTATTGGGACAAAGGATTCTTACCTTTGGAAGGCGCCCGCATGACCATCACCGCAAGTGACGGTTCAAACGGCAACCCCAGCTGGTATTGGACCTCCGGTACTGAAACACATGTCATAACGGGATTGCTTCCGGGTGTTACTTATACCTTGACGGAAACGTCAGCTCCGCGTGGCTACGTAAAAGTTGATCCCATTACATTTACCATCACGCCTAAGAATGCAAACGAAGGCACATGCGAGATCGTTCTCAGCCAGGGTGATTCGGGCAGACTTCTGAAGTCTGAACCATACAATTATGCGAGCGCATATAATCCGGCTACTGACGGAGATCTCTACTATACAAATTTCTATGACGGCGAACTGACGTTGTATGATGACACGAATCCCGATGAAGTGGGAAAGATCGTTCTTACAAAGACGATCAAGGGACCTGTCACTGATGAAGACATCAAGGGCCTCACATTTAAGGTCAAGGATGAAAACGGCAACGCCATCTGGACACACAAGCTCAGTGATTCCGTTTTCACCGTATCAACGGATTCGAACGGAAACAAGGTCTACACCGCAACCATCGATCACCTTAATGTTAATAAGGAATATACAGTAGAAGAAACTCTCCATACTATCGAGGGCTTCAACGTCAACGTTACCTATAAGGTCGACGGTGCTTCCGGAACAGGTGCCACAACCGGCAAGATCAAGCCTGTTGAAGTAGGAACCAACGTTGATTATGAGGATACATACACATACAGAGGTGAGCTTAAGGTCGCCAAGGCATTGAACGGTATTCCGGGACATGAGAACGATGACAAGATATTCACCTTTAAGGTCAAGGTCGGAGATACCGATGGATACCTCCAGGCTGACGGAACTATCGGCTCTGCCGGATATGAATTTACGGTAACACCTGCGGAAGTCTGCAAGGTGCCCGTAGATTCCTCCGCATTCGGAAAGAAACTTACGGTTATTGAGTCAGATACCGACAGAGAGATCAGCGGATTTGAATTAACCAACGTCGGCTACAGTGAGAACAACGGAACCGTAACGATCGATTCCAACACTGACGACAAGACAGTTACTATTACCAATTCCTATAAGAAAGACACGAAGAACGGATCGATCGTTCTTACGAAGACGATCAAGGGACCCGTTACTGAGGAAGATCTCAGCACAGGCGTCAAGGGAATCGTGTTTGAGATCTGGGAAGAAGGTAATACAACAACTCCTTATGCTACGCTGAAGCTCGGAACCGACTTTGCACCCAGCACGGATGGTTCAGGCAATCTTGTATACACCAAGACTCTTACGGGACTTGATACGGATAAGATGTACACCGTTAAGGAAACCAAATATGTTGTTGAGGGATATTCCGTAACTCAGACATATAAGATCGGTGCACAGTCCGGAAGCGGTCCTGAAACAGAAGGTTTCAAGCCTACAATTAACGGAACTGCCGTTGATTTCGAGAACGATTACCAGAGGATCAAGGGCGAACTCAAGGTTACTAAGACACTTAGCGGATATACGGGAACCGGAAGCAGCAGGACATTCACGTTCTATGTTAAGGCCGGCGATCAGTATATCCAGGCAAATGGAACTTTAGGAACTACACGTTATCCGTTTACGTTAACAACCGGCGAAACATGCAAGGTACCTGTTGACTATGCTGCATTCGGCAAGGCGCTTACCGTTGAGGAAGATACTGACGAGAGCAATGTAGCAATTACCGGCTATGATTTCTCAGGCGTAAGCTACAGCAATAACAACGGAACCGTAACTGTTGATTCTGCAACTGACGATGAGACAGTATCTATTACTAATACCTATAAGGAACAGCCTTCCAAGGGCTACATCACGCTCACCAAGACGATCTCCGGTGACGTAACAGATGAAGATCTCAAGGGTCTGACATTCACCGTTAAGGATGCAGACGGCAACGTCATCGCAACCCGTAAGCTCGGTGATGACTTCGAGAAGGTAACAAGTGAAGCAGGCACGAAGGGTACTTACCAGCTCAAG
>JAFZVF010000026.1 GCA_017617935.1 Clostridiales bacterium
CAATCGGCTAAGACATCACCCTTTCACGGTGGAGTGACGAGTTCGACTCTCGTACGGGTCACCAACGGTACCATAGCCAAGTGGTAAGGCGTGGGTCTGCAAAACCCTGATCCCCAGTTCAAATCTGGGTGGTACCTCCACTAAAAGCGCCGCGATTTTGCGGTGCTTTTTTATTGCCCGAAAGACGGATTTTCGTGTAGAATAAACTTCTCAAAGAAGCATGGAAAGAGGAAGGCAAATGACTGAAGAGATTAAGGCGATCCTTAAGAGATACGATGAGATCGGAGCTCTCATCCTTGAGCAGAAGCTCGACGAGTACGGCGACAAGATCGGCCAGGTACCAGAGGGAAGCGATGCCGCATCATTTGAGGAATACTTGCAGCAGGAAGCCAAGGAAGAGACCGAGAAGGCCAAGAAGGTCCTTGAGAGCGAGCCTGACGAGAAGCTCGGCGGCAAGTCGCTCAGGGAGTATTTTGACGGCCTGACGCTCGAAGAAAAAGAGGAGGCGCTCGAATACAGCGCCCTGAATCTCGACTGCGGAGCGCCCGAGTCCCTCATTGCCAGCATTGCCGCGGATGACAGGGAAAGCGTAAGGGATTACTGCAGCACGGTCATCGGCAATTCCGCCTGGACCGAGGATGAATTGAATGACGAGGACAAGCTTTTCGAGATCGAGTATCAGAAGGTAAAGGCCTGCCTCGACGTGCTCATCGCGATGAAGGAATTCTGCTTCGTCAAGGCCGTCCTCGACCGTTTCATGAGCTATCACCAGACGAAGGAATTCGTTGCTGAATCCATTAAGGACTATGTTGTCGGCGCAGCGGACGTGTCCATACCGATACTTATGGACATTATCGAAGAGAACCTTGAAGACGGCCTTGAAGGTCCTTCCGAAGACATCGTCATTATGCTTGCAGAGATAGGAATGGCGCAACCTTCCGAAGAGATATACCAGACCTTGAGACACGCGTTCCGCGCGATGAAGAACAAGATCTACGCCGTCATCTGCCTTGCCGAATACGGCGATGACAGAGCGGTTCCCCTCATGAAGAACTACATCAACAGGCATCAGGATTCCATAGACAGGGACCTCTTCTATGAGATGATGTCCGCCATCCAGAAGCTCGGAGGAGACATCTCCGATATTAACGATCCGTTCGGTGACTTCACGCGCAAATCAAGAAAACCCGAAGGCAAGAAATACGGTCCCGCCAGATACAACGGGAACAAGTAAGGCGATTTAAATGGAAAACGGATTTAATTGCGAAAGATCGCCCAAGCTGTTGGAACTGCTTGAGCTTCTTAAGAAGTACTCTTATTCGGAAAAGATCATGTTCGGACAGCAGAATGCCGGGCACATCGGCGTGACCATCAGCGCCAACGACGGCACCGAATCCGACTGCAGGAACCTCTGCGGAAAGCATCCTGCCGTAGTCGGCGTGGACACTTTGGGCTTCCTCGGATACGAAGGCAAGATGGCAGATCTCATTAAGACCGTAAAGAACCTTCACAAGCAGGGCTGCATAGTCATGCTCTCATCGCACATGCCCAACTTCACTTTGGGCGGTGAGGAGTTCTATGACTTCTCTCCGAACAACACCGACGGCGACTGCGCGCACAGGATAATGGAAGGCGGGGACCTGAACGCAAAGTACCTCCGCTATCTCGATCTAATCGCCGAGTTTGCGGACAAGTGCGTTGACCTCGAAGGCGACCCGATCCCAATGATCTTCCGTCCTTTCCACGAGGATAACGGAGACTGGTTCTGGTGGGGAAGAAAGTACCTGGACGACGTGGATTTCGTCAAGCTCTTCCGCTATACGATCGACTATCTGACGCACGTAAAAGGCATCAGGAATCTTGCGGTCGCTTATTCGCCCAACGGTCCCGTCGAATCAGGCGAGGAATACTTCGAAAGATATCCCGGCGATGACTACGTTGACGTCATGGGCCTTGATTACTATCACGACAGCCCGCATGCAGGCGACGGATATTTCAAGAGGCTTCAGACTTCGCTCGACATCATCGCACAGTGCGCGAGACTGCACGACAAGGTAGTTGCGCTTACCGAGACGGGATACAGGGCCCTTGAAACGCCTGAGGGCTATTTTGAAGGCCTTGCTCCATCTGCCAATTCTGATTTGAACTGGTTTACGGACATACTCAACGCGCTTTTCAGCAGCGACGGCGGCAAGCGGTGTGCCTTCATGCTCATTTGGGCCAACTTCTCCGAAACCCAGTTTTGGCTCCCTTATGAGAAGGATGGATTTAGGCACGAAATGGCTGACAATTTCGTTTCCTTCGCTGACGATCCGCGCGTCACGATGGCGCCCGCGTTTGATTTTGCAACTGTTGTCTGATATAGTGTTTTTGCACTTTTGACGCGGGTTTAACTCAGTTGGTAGAGTGTCAGCTTCCCAAGCTGAATGTCGCGAGTTCGAGCCTCGTAACCCGCTCCAGATCCAGGTCTTCCGTTCTCGGGAGACCTTTATTTTTCTAGGTTTTTCGTATATACTTGTAAAATAATGCTGATTATTTAAAAGCGGTACATCAAACTCAAGGAGAATCTGAACATGAAGGGCATTATCCTCGCTGCCGGAAAGGGCACGCGCCTTTATCCTGTCACAAAACCGGTCTGCAAACCTTTGCTTCCCGTATACGACAAACCGATGATCTACTATCCGATGTCGGTGCTCATGAATTCGGGCATCAAGGAGATCCTGGTCATTACGCCGCCGGATGACACCAAACCTTTCATCGACCTTCTCGGCGACGGTTCTCATTTGGGAATAAGCATTACCTATATCGAGCAGAAGGTGCAGCGCGGAATCGCGGACGCCTTCATCATCGGCAAGGACTTCATCGGCAATGATTCCGTATGTCTCGCATTGGGCGACAACATCTTCTATGGTCCGTTCTTTAAGCGCAAGTTAAGACAGGCGGCCGAGTTCGTCAAGGAAGGCGACGCGGCGATCTTCGGCTACTACGTCGCAGACCCCAGAGCGTTCGGCGTCGTTGAATTTGACAGCGAAGGCAATGCCGTATCGATCGAGGAGAAGCCTTCCAAGCCGAAGTCCAATTACATCGTTCCGGGCCTGTATTTCTACGGCCCCGACGTCGTTCAGATCGCAGAGAACATTCAGCCTTCCGCAAGAGGCGAGCTTGAGATCACCTCCGTCAACGAGGAATACCTCAAGCGTGGAAACCTCAAGGTAATCGCCCTCGGCAAGGAGTTCTCGTGGTTTGACGCAGGCTCTGCAGACAGCCTTTATGAGGCGGCCGGAGCGATCCGCGCGGCACAGCGTTCAGGCAACATGATCGGATGCCTTGAAGAGATCGCGCTCCGCAAGGGCTGGATCAACGAAGAGGACTTCAGAGGCCTTGCCGACTCGATGAACAAGACGAACTACGGTCAGTACCTGGGAGCTTTGGCTGAGGAGTTCTGAACTTAGACAAATGGAAAAAGCAAGGGGCTGTTCGCTGATTGCGGCAGCCTTTTGTGCTTTTTTTCTGCCAACAGGTAATTATCTAAAAAACATTCAATTTACCTGTTGGTTTTGAGCTCAAAGCCACTCTACCAACAGGTAAAACGGGTGGTTTTCAATTTTTTACCTGTTGGTTCTCTGTTTCAGAGACCGTTTTTCCCGAAAACCAACAGGTAATTTTATTGCTTTTGCCCTTTTTACCTGTTGGTTTCAATAATATAGGATTGCCGCAAAAGTGACGAAATCCGCTTTTGAGACAATCCTTTTAAATGTCAGTATTGCAACCTGGGATCAGTACACAACCACTTTGGTCTTGAGCGGAACCTTCTTGTAGATGTACTTGGCGTCATCGGTCGCCATTCTTACGCAGCCGTGAGAGACGCCCTTCCCGAGCACGGGGCTGTAGACCTTTTGGCCGTTCCAATAGTAAGGCCAGCTATGGAAATAATATGCGCCCGTGAAACTTGAGCAGAACTTGCAGCGGACATTTGTCGCAAAGAATTTCTTCTTCTTTTTCCTTAAGGCGAACGTGCCTTTCTTCGTAGGAGTGGAAGGCTTGCCGACTGCCACGTAAATGAATCTGACCATCTTCCAGTTGCCCTGGGAACCCTTGAAGACGCCGACAAAGTAGTTGTTGGTGTCGCAAAGGATGAGCCACTTTGTCTTGCTGGTCATGCTCTGGGCCTTCTCGGTCATGGCTTCCTTTATGTCGTAAGCCGTGATGAGCGCGCCATCTCTTTCGGACTTGATGTTTGCTACGTCACCGGGAGCGCCTGCGTCCTTTTCCGTCAGGACTACCTGGATCGCCTCGATAAAGCGGGCGTAATGGACCGCGCCAGCGCTCTCTCCGTTCTTTGCCCAGTTCGTCCAGCCGTTGTCCGTACGGACGTGAACGCGGTAATAGACGTCGTATTTTTCTGCAAGCGCACCGGTGAGCCTGATCTGGATCTGATCGAGCTTGCCGCCCTTGCGCCCTGCGGTCTGACCGTTTGTCTTGTATGCGCTCCAACCGTATTTGTACGTGTGGACGCGGTACTGGAGCTTTCCGGAAGTGGAGCTCTTAAACTTCATCTGAACCGCTTCGAGCGTTCTTTTCTTGTTTACGCTTCCCGCAAGATTGCCCTGGGGCTTGTATTTCTTTTCCCACTTCTTGTAGCGGGCGCGCGTACGATAGGTAAGCGTTGCGCCTGCGGGAGTGGTAAAAGGCTTGGAGGGTTCTTCGCCCGTGGAAGGATCACCGGGCTCGGTTGGCGTTTCGCTTGTTGAAGGATTGCCGGGCTCGGTCGGATTCTCGCCTGTGGAAGGGCTTCCGGGTTCTGAAGGATTTTCGTCATTGGAAGGCGTTTCGGATCCGGCAGGGTTTTCACCTGTGGAAGGATCGCCTTGTTCAGCGGGCGTTTCGTCCGCATCCGACTTGGCAGGGTCAGTGGGATTTTCCTCCGGAGCGGACTTGTCAGACTCGCCCTCTGCCGCATCTGAAGAAGACTTGGGAGCTTGCGCCTGGGCTTCCTTGGAAGAAGGCGAGGGTGTTTCAGAAGGCGCCTCGTCTTTGGAAGCCTCGTCTTCTTCGTCCATGGAAACGTCTTCCAAGACCGCATAAGGATCCTGAACCGGCTCTACGGAAGATGCCGACGTGTTGAATGAATAGTTGGAAACGAGAAGCAGCGCGGTAAGGATTCCCGCCATGGTCTTTTTCGCAAATCTGAACATAAATACACTCCATCCGATTAAAGACTACTAATTTTGGAAACATAATAACAAAAAATAAGTCTTCTTTACAATTTTTGCCTCAATAAGTATATTATTCCTGCTATGAAAGACGGAAATAATAAAAAAACACGCAATCCGGAAAAGCATTCCGGGAAGCCGGGAGCCGTACGCGTTGTCGTGACGGTCTTGCTTTTCGCCATCGGCGCATTTTTGTGTTTCGGTCTTACGTGGCTCCTTTCGATCTGGCATGACATCACTTTCGACGAGATAGTCTTCTATCTGTCGGCTCCTCTCGAAGGAACCTCCAAGGACGTCATGAACAGCTTTTACCTGCGCGTCGTACTGGTCTCGGCAATCGCTATAATTCTGTTTGCCGCGGCGCTCATAATCCTCATCGTAAAGAAAAGATACAAGGCTTTCAGAAGGGTTGCCGCCGTCGCGCTCATCGCAGTCGGTCTGGTATTTGTCTGTCAGGCGGGCAGGGCGGTTAAAAGGTACCGCGTCATTGAGTACGTCCGTTCAAGGACGACGAAGTCTGACTTCATCGATCAGAACTACGTTGAGCCGACGTCCGAGAATGTCGTTTTCCCGGAGAAAAAGCGCAACCTCGTATACATCTTCCTCGAGTCGGTCGAGATGACTTTCGCGGACAAGGCGTCAGGAGGGGCGTTCGACAAGAACGTCATCCCCGAGCTGACCAAGCTGACGCTTGAAGAAGGCGAAAGTTTCTCCGGTGACCATAAGACCTTAAACGGCGGATACGTGACGACCGGCTCGTCTTACACGATGGGAGCGCTCGTCGCTCAGACAGCGGGAGTTCCCGTTATAGGCAGCATCGGCAATGCCGCCGCGTCATATGCCGACTCCTTTTATCCGGGCCTTCGCACTTTAGGCGACGTCTTGAAGGAACAGGGATACAACCAAGTCTTCATGTGCGGATCGGAAGCCACATTCGGAGGCAGGGCGCTGTACTTCAAAGAACACGGCGGATACCAGGTCTTCGATTACGATTACGCAAGAAACAACGGATACATTCCGAAGGACTACAGGGTCTGGTGGGGATATGAGGACAGGAAGCTCCTCGATTTCGCGAAGACGAGGCTTACCGAACTGAACGGTGAAGGGAAGCCCTTCAACCTGACGATGCTTACGGTAGACACTCACTTTGAGGACGGCTTCGTATGTGATCTCTGCAAGGACGAATTTGACGTGCAGTATTCGAACGTCATGGCGTGCTCTTCAAGACAGGTAAGCGAATTCATCGATTGGATGAAGAAGCAGGATTTCTATGAGAATACGACGATCGTTCTCGTGGGAGACCATCCGACGATGGATGCGGATTACTGCAAGGAAGTTGAAGATTCGTTTGGAAGGCGCTCATTTGTCTGCGTCCTGAATTCAGCCGTGGAGACCAAGAATCCGACGCACCGCGAATATACGACTTACGATCTTTTCCCGACGACGCTTGCCGCCATGGGAGTTAAGATAAAGGGCAACCGTCTGGGGCTGGGCATCAACCTGTTTTCAGAGACGCCGACCCTGATGGAGAGATACGGCATCGATTTTCTGAGCACGGAACTTGGCAAGAAGAGCGCGTTCTACGACAGGATCGGCAAGTTCGACATGCTGTCAAAGGACATCCTGAAAAACCTCGATTATCTTGATCTCAAGACTGCCGTTGACGAGAACGGAAAACTGAACGTCTCGTTTTGGGGTATAGAAAACTGCAGGCAGGAGATCCGTTCGGTGAGGGGCGAGTTCTATTCGCCCGCCGGGGAACTGCTGTCCAAACAGGATTTCACCATTGACGCCGAAAAGGTATACGGCGCGGTCTTTGACACCTCGCTCCTTTCCTTCAGGGAGATCTTCTCCGGAAAGATAAAGCTCTTCGCGGTTGACGCGGCAGGAACCGAGCACGAGTTCTATGAGACCGGAAGCTACGAAGCGGCGCTGAAGTACAAGGAGCTTTCAGATTACCTGGCCGTGCTTGGCAGCCTTGAGGACGTCACGGTGCTCATCGGAATAAAGGATGAGGCCGCAAAAGGATTGGACCTCAAGACGGTCGAAGCGTTTAAGAACTTGGGCTTGGAGTGCACGCTTTTCGGAAAGGAAGGGTCGTCTTACCTGGCGGTTTCGGGCGGCGGAAAAACACTCGAAAACGCGGCGATACACGAACTCAAGTATTCGGGAACCTTCAAGGACGGAACAAGCTACGAGATAATCTCAGGTGCGATCAAGTACGGCAACGTGTGCTCGATAACCGTCGGAGGCGAAGAATACGCGCCCAACAGGCGCGGCTTCAACATAGTCGTCTATGACGAGAAGGCGGGCAAGGTCATCGACAGCAGGGTGTATGACGTCTACAAGAAGACGATCGTTTCCGCGATGACGGATGACACTTTGTCGGTCGGAGTCAGATACGATGCGGAAAAGAAGACCGCCGACATTTGGATGAAGGGAAGCAGGAATGACGTTCTGACCGACAAGCCGGTCTATGCATTCATGTACACTTGGGACAAGGATCATCCTGCGCGGTACGCGAGGATCGAAATGAAGAAGGGCAGATTTGGCACTGCGGGAAGCGAGGATTCTTTTGAGTACTTCTTCCTGAAGGATTTCGACGTGAGTTCCTATGACCCGAAGAGCTTTGGCGTCATGATCTTCATCACCAGCAGTGAATCGGGCATCGTCCAGTACAAGTGTAAGGGCGTTTTCGACCTGACTTCAGGATCCGTTGCCGGAGCCAAGCTCCCTGAAGGTGTAACGCTCAGCGCGGAATGATATAATTGACATATGTCGCTTTGGCGGCGGTTTTAAACGGGGGTGCCTCAAGCAATGTCCAGACCGGTCAAGGTTAGAAGAATATGTGAAGAACCCAGGTACAAGATGTTTGTCCCTTCAGGTGCCGAAGACGTCGGGACCGAGTTTCTGACGCTCGATGAATACGAGGTCATCCGTCACGTCGATTATCAGAACATGACGCACGAGGAATGCGCTTCCCAGATGGACGTTTCAAGGACTACGGTAACGGAGATCTACGAGTCGGCAAGGCACAAGATCGCCAGCGCGCTCATCAACGGCAAGGCGATCAGCATCGAGGGCGGAAACTATAGGGTCTGTGACGGCGGGGAGTGCAAAAAGGACTGCAAAAAGGGATGTGGCGGTCTTAAAGCTTGAAGTCGGGGAGCATGAGGGTTCCCTGCGAAGTGGTCTCCTGAACGAAGGCGTTCGTCTGACCGAGTCCTGCCAGATGATCGCAAAGCCTCTCGTAATTTTCTTTGGACAACGTGCGCCTGAGTTCTGCGGGCGCTTTTTCATCTTCCAGGATGTGAGGCATCGGAGTGTACTGGCTCATAAGGCTTATGTAGACGTTGTTGCCAAAACGCGAGGCCAGATAATCGACGATGTGCTTGCTGTCAAAAAGATTGCCGGGAAGCATCATGTGCCTGACTATCATGCCGCGCGTCAGGACCTTGCCGGAGTCGTCAAGCTTAACGCTTCCCACTTGGCGGAACATCTCGTCCAACGCGAGCGCGGCGGTGGGGAAATAGTCGGGAGCGGAAGCGTATTTTGCGGAGACTTTGGATGAGAAGTATTTCACGTCCGGAAGGTAAACGTCTATCAGCCCGTCGAAAAGCTTAAGCGTGCTTGCCGATTCATATCCTGAACAATTGCATATGACGGGAATGCCCAGTCCTGAATCTTTTGCCAGCCTGACCGCGTTTGCGACCGTTGGCGCGAAGTGCATCGGCGTTACGAGGTCGATCGCTCCCGCGCCGTCGGACTTGAGCTTCAGGAACAGTTCGGCAAGACCGTTTTCGTTGTAGACGGTGCCCTTGCCTGTGGGCGAAGTAATGCCGTGATTCTGGCAGAATATGCATCGGAGCGAGCACCCTTCGAAAAACACGGCGCCGCATCCGCCTTCTCCACCGAGCACGGGCTCTTCGCCGCGGTGGATCATGGAAAGGTTGACCGTGACGGCCGAGGTGGCTTTGCAAAAGCCCGTTCTGCCGTTCGTTCTGTCAGCGCCGCACCGTCTCGGACAGAGCGTGCAGGGCGAATATGGATCTGTTGTTTTACCGTTTCCCATGAGAAACATTATAGCCTCTTTCGTTGTTGTTTTATCCAAAACAAAAGGGCGTGTGCTCGGCAAATTCCGTTCCTTTGGTTTTATTGAATTTCAAGGCTTGGTGATACACTTTGATAGGATGTGAGAATGTGGAATTCTAGTGGCAGTTGGGCCTGCAAGCCTTGACTTTTGTTTTCTTAAAGATAAGATAGCGGCGTAAAACGAATAGACTTAAAAAGGATCGTTTAATGGAAAACAAGTTGGAAATTTCAAAACCGATGCAGTCGCGTGCTCCCGTCAGATCTGCCGATACGGCGGTCGTGAGAGCCATCCGTCACGAGGATGAAGTCAGGCACGGAATGGATAATCCTACCAGGACGAACAAGCCGGCGGTAAGAAGGAACGGCGAGTCCTCACATGCCCAGGTTCCCGCAAGGAACAGGGCTCAAGCAAAGACAAGTGCCAGAGAGACTGAAAAGGTTCAGGAGAAGACGCGCGAGAAGTCACGAGTGCTTCCTTTGACGTTAATGTTTGTCGTTTCCGCATTGATACTTTTGCTCTACCTCGGCATCGGCGTTTACCGGACCGAGACTGACAAGATCAACAGATTCGTCATCGTGGAATGCGGAAGCCCCGTCACGGAGGCAATGTTTTTCAATGACACTCTTTCATACCCCGATACCGAGGATTGCAACCTCGATTTTTCAAGCGTAAGGATCGACGTTCCGCAGACCATCCACTTCACGATAACTTATCTTTTTACGGACATGGAATGCGTTCTTGAGATTGCTGATTCAATGCCTCCTACGGGCGTAGGCATTCCTCAGAAGCTCTTTGCCGTTGACAAGCTCCCTGACGTAAACGAGTGCGTCAAGGACGTCAAAGACCGTACTGACGTCACTTTGAAGTGGGGCAAGATCCCTGATTACAGCAAGGGCGGCGAATTCAAGGCCGAGGCCCTTCTTACCGATGCGGTCGGAAACACAGCTTCCGTTATGGTTCCGCTCAGCGTCACCTGTGACGACACTCCTCCGGTCATAACCGGAACAAAGGACATAAGCGGTTTCACCGGAACGTCCATCACGTACAGGGAAGGCGTCAGCGTAACCGACGACTACGACAAGAATCCGACTCTGACGATCGATACTTCAAAAGTCGATCTCAACAAGCCCGGAGTATACAAGGTCGTCTACACGGCTACCGATTTCTCCGGCAACAAGGCGACCGCAGAGATACAGGTCGAGATCACAAAGAAGCCCAAGTCTTATGTTGAGCAGGCAGACGTCGACAAGGTTGCCCAGAAGATCTTGGACAAGATTACCAAGCCTGGAATGACCCAGAAGGAAAAGGCCCTTCAGATCGTATGGTGGTGCAGGTACAACATCAACTACATCGCCAAGGCCGATGCGACTTCAAGAAACAGGGCCGCATATGATGCTCTCACAAAGAGGACCGCAACGTGCTACGGTTACGCTTGCGCGGTAAGGGAAATGCTCAACCTCTGCGGCATCGAGAACATGTTCATCAAGCGTTATCCCTGGAGACACAGCATCCACTACTGGAATTACATAAAGATCGACGGCGAATGGTATCACTGCGATTCCACTCCGAGAAAAGGTTATAACAGCTACTTTTTCATGTATACTTCAACTGAGATACAGAATTTCCACCACAGTGGATGGTACGGCTATGTTTTCAAGGTGAAGAATTATCCTGCTTCGGCGACCAAATCGGTTCAGAAGACCATTGATTACGCGAACCACAAAGTTAAGCAATGACCAACAACCTGCCCGCAGATCATGAGCGCCACAATCCCCCTGCCAACCGTCAAAGGCAGCAGGGAAAGGTAGAAGTCTCTCATCAGGCAGGAAAACAGATGAAAAAGCTCAACACGGCCGGGAACTCCCCGGCCGTTCGACGTGTAAATGCCCCGGCTTCAAGAAACGGCAACGGTCAGGCCCGCCCGAGGCCCGTGCCCCAAAGACCCGCTTCGCAGAGGCCGGCCGCACAAAGGCCTGTTGCTCAAAGGCCGGCCGCACAAAAGCAGGCGTTGCCAAATCCTCAAAGGCAAGCGAAACCCAAAGACAAGCTTCCCGTCAAACCCTTCGTCTTCACTTTCCTGTTTCTCGTGCTCGCGGGAGTGATCGTTTTCTTCATGTTCTTCATGAACGACGAAGCCGCCCTGATAAAGAAGTCGGTGAAGGTCGAGGTCGGAACGACCGCTTCACTGGAAATGTTTTTGGAAGGGCAGCCGAAGTATCCTCAATACCTCAGCACGAATCTTGATTTCGCGACGGTCGACTACAATACGCCGCAATCGGTCTTTTTCGTGATCACGCTGTACGGAATCGATCACGATTGCGAGCTCGTCGTGGCTGACACGGTCCCGCCTACGGGTGAGGCCGTTACGCAGGAACTGTACTCGGTCGATCCGTTGCCGGAAGCTTCAAAGTGCGTGACCAACATCCAGGACAAGACTCCCGTCACGGTTACCTGGGCGGAAAAGCCCGACATTTCGGAGGGAGGCGAATTTGCCGCTCCCGCAAAGCTTACCGATGCAGGCGGAAACGAGACGATCGTCCTCGTTCCTTTAAGCGTTACGCGCGACAGCGTGGCACCCGTCATCACGGGAACCAGGGACCTTTCGATAATCGTGGGCGAGACCATCTCCTACCGTACCGGAGTCGAGGTTGCGGACGATCACGACAAGAATCCCAAACTCGACATTGACACTTCCGGCGTCCAGCTCGACAAGGCCGGCGACTACCAGGCCGTTTACAGGGCGACTGATTTTTCGGGTAATACGACTGAGATCACGATCAAGGTCAAGATCAAGGCAAAGCCGAAGAACTACGTCGAACCTGACAAGGTTTACGCGCAGGCAAAAGAGATCCTGGCAAAGATCGTCAAGCCTGAGATGAACGACATGGAAAAGGCGCTCCAGATAGTTTGGTGGGTCAGACAGAACGTCAGGTTCAACTTAAGGATCAAGCCGAAGTCCTGGACCGAAGCAGCGTACAACGCGTTCAGGGAGAGAAGGGGAAACTGCCTGTCTTCGGCTTCCTGCGTAAAGGCGATGCTCGACGTCTGCGGCATAGAGAACATGTTCGTCACCAGGTGGCCGTACCGGGTTGCCAAGCATTACTGGAACTACGTCAAGATCGACGGCCAGTGGTATCACTGTGACGCGACCTGGAGACAGAATTACGACAGTTATTTCTTCATGTACACGACTAAGGAACTCCTCTCGTTCTGGCACGACGGTTGGAACGGGTTTGAGTTCAACCGGGCGAAGTATCCTGAAAGCGCGACCGTTTCCGTTCAGAAGAAGATAGACTACAAGAATCACAAGATTAAGAGTTAAGTCTGAAACCTGTCGGAATATGCTATAATGAATCATTGAATTCTAAAGTTCCGGAGCGGCTTGTGACACCAATTCTGTATTTCGTCATTCCATGTTATAACGAGGAACAGGTCCTCCCTCAGACGAGCGGCCTTTTCCTCGCCAAACTCAATGCCATGATCGATTCCGGAAAGATCAGTCCCGACAGCCGCGTTATGTTTGTCAACGACGGAAGCAAGGACAAGACTTGGGAAATCATTTCCTCTCTTACTGAAGAGAATGAGCACTATTCCGGCATATCCCTTTCGCGCAACCGCGGCCATCAGAATGCCCTTATCGCGGGACTGATGGAGGCACGTCTCCATGCTGACGTTACGATCTCCATGGACTGCGACGGTCAGGATGACATCGATTGTTCCGAACAGATGGTCGATGAATATCTTAAGGGAAGCGAGATCGTTTTCGGCGTCAGAAATGACAGAAAGACCGATTCGGCTTTCAAGAGGATGACTGCGGAGGGTTATTATTCACTCCTTCGCGGAATGGGAGTCGAGATAATCCCGAACCATGCGGATTACCGTCTCATGAGCGGCAGGGTGTTGGATGCCCTTGCCGGATACGGCGAAGTGAATCTTTTCTTAAGAGGCATCATCCCTCAATTGGGATTTAAGAGTTCCATCGTATATTATTCGCGTGCCGAACGCATCGCGGGCAAGACGCATTATCCTCTGGGAAAGATGATGTCGCTTGCGATCGACGGCATTACCTCGTTCTCGGTCAAGCCGCTCAGGATAATAACCTTCCTCGGCCTGTTCGTCGCACTGCTCTCCTTCATTGGTATCATTTACGCGCTTGTCAGTGCCGCTTCCGGAAACATCGTTGAAGGTTGGACCTCAATGACATGCATCATCTGCTTTGTCAGCGGCATCCAGATGATAAGCCTTGGAGTTATTGGTGAATACGTTGGAAAGATCTATCTGGAGACGAAACAGCGTCCCCGCTATATAATCGATGAAAGAAAGAATTTGAAAGACATATCGGAGGAGTGATTATGGATACGTTATACGTTGTAATGCCGGCATACAATGAGAAGGACAACATCGAGGAAGTCGTATCCTCCTGGTACCCCGTGCTCGAGGGTAAGAGTCCCGAATCAAGACTGGTAGTCGCAGACGCCGGCAGTACCGATGGAACGCATGAGATCCTCGAGGAGATGCAGACGAAGTATCCCCAGCTCGAGATCCTTACCGATTCCGGAAAACAGCATGGCCCCAAGGTCATCGCCCTCTATTCATATGCCATTAAGAATGGTGCGGATTACATTTTCCAGACCGATTCCGATGGTCAGACCCTCCCTGAAGAGTTTGACGCATTCTGGCAGCTCAGAAACGGCTACAAGGGCATCTTCGGCCACCGTGCGGTAAGAGGCGACGGCAAGTCCAGGGCCTTTGTCGAGAAGGTCGTATGCTTCCTCCTCAAGTGCTATTTCCACGTTAAGGTTCCTGACGCGAATGCGCCCTTCAGGCTCATGGAAGCGAAGACCGTGGCAAAGTATCTGCCGAGGCTCGACAAGGACTATAACCTTCCGAACATCATGATGACGACGTATTTTGCCTACTATCATGAAGAGATGACCTTCAGGCAGGTTACTTTCAGGCCCAGACAGGGCGGAAAGAATTCCATCAACATCCGTAAGATAATCAAGATTGGCTGGAAGGCCCTCAAGGATTTCCACAATCTCAAAAAGGCAATGTAATGCAGAAAAAAGCTCAGGATAAAAAAGCGTTCCCGGTCAAGGGATTTGTAACGGCTGTCTTGTTGATAGCCGTTAGTATTGTGTTGTTCTGGTTCATCCAGCGCCTTCTCATGCCCAAGTATCAGGTGGGCGTAGTTGAAGGCTCGTTCACGGAAGAGTACTACAAGGAGACCGTTCCGCACGAAGTCGTTTTCTTCGGCGACTGCGACGTTTACGAGAACTATTCGCCGATAAAGATGTATCAGGAATACGGCATATCCGCGTACATCAGGGGATCTGGCGAACAGTACATTTGGCAGTCTTACTATCTGCTCAGGGATACCTTGAGACATGAGACTCCAAAGGTCGTTGTTCTGACGGTACACGGACTCCAGTTTGACCAGCCGCGTTATGAGCCTTATAACCGCATGACCCTTGACGGAATGAAGTGGTCGCAGGACAAGGTCGACGCGATCAACGCTTCCATGACGAAGGGCGAGACGTTCGCTTCATACGTTTTCCCGATCCTCAGGTTCCATGACAGATGGAACGAGCTTACGCCGACCGACTTCAAGCATATCTTTTCCAAAGACGTAACCTCCCACAACGGCTACTACATGCGCTGCGACGTCATGCCGTTCACGCAGTATCCTCCGCAGCAGCCATTGATGAATCCGAATTTCGGAAGCAACGCGATGGGGTATCTCGACAAGATCCGCGAGCTCTGCGAAGAAAAAGGGATCAAGCTCGTGCTCGTACGCGCGCCCCTCGAATACGGCTGGTATCCTCAGTGGGACAAGAACGTCGAGAAGTATGCCGCGCAGTACAATCTGCCGTATCTGAATTTCAACAACTACACGAAAGAGATCGGATTGGACCTTACGAAGGACACCTACGACGCAGGCGTGCACCTCAACCTTTCCGGAGCTGAGAAGCTGAGCGTCTATTTCGGAAAGTACCTGAAGGACAATTACGGACTGACGGATTTCAGGAACGATCCGGCCGTCTCAGCCGTATACAAGAACAAGATCGGTTTCTATGATTTCATGAGGGAAGACCAGGAGAGGGAGATCCGTGAATACGGCGCGCTCAAGAGTTATGGTGCAAATGCCATAGAATAACCTCAATTTCATTGTGCACAATATAATAAAATGAGAAAGTTCGGGAAAGCAATTTTGTTGTTTAACTCCGAATGCCTGAATTTTGCATTAAATGTATTATATTCTTGTTTATTTTATTGGAGGTAAACTTATGAAAGGTTTGAAAATTACTGCACTTATACTTACAACCGCTCTTTGCGCTGCTGCTTTCACGGCATGCAAGAACGAGAAGAAGCCCGTTTCTTCCGGAATCAACGTCATCTCTTCACAGAGCCAGGGCGGTGCCGGCGTAAACGGTGAGAACAAAGCTACTATCGACCCTAACGCTGCAAGCAACAACTACGTTTTCAAGTACAACGGCGTTGACATCGTAGTCAACTCACCCATGAACGCTATCCTCGGAAGCCTCGGAAACAACTATTCATATTTTGAAGCCGCTTCCTGCGCTGGCCAGGGCATTTCCAAGTTCTACACATTCAACGGCGGTTCCTTCGTCGTTTCCACAAACCCTGTAGGAAATGAAGACTCTATCGCAATGATCACCATCAACGATGACTCCGTTTCCACGGCAGAGGGCATCTTCATCGGCAACACCGTTGACCAGCTCAAGGCTGCTTACGGCGAACCCAAGGAGAATGACGGAACAACCTACACATATGAAAAGGGTACTTCCGTCCTCGTCTTCCTCGTTGATGACGGTGGAAAGATCACAAACATCATCTACAACGCGAAGGTATAAGATTTGTCTAACCGTAACGGAAAAAACAAGTTTAACGTCGTAAGGTTCCTCGGACTCGTGCTGATGCCTCTTTTGGCCGGCGGAGCGCTTGGAGCCTACGGCGCTTTTTTCATGTATTCCAAGTTTATTGGAAGCATTGACGCTTGCACTCTTTCCGAAGTCGAGATCGAGTACGGTCATCCGATCACGGTCGACAGCTTCTTCACCAGGACTCCCGTAAACACGACGTTCATCACCGACGTCAACCAGATCGATACGGGCAAGCTCGCAACCTACCAGATCTACCTGGATTGCGGCGGACACACGGTCAGCTCGATCCTCAAGGTCGTAGACAAGACCGCTCCCACCGCCAAGGCCGTTCCCGTCGACATGTTCTGCGGAAAGGCTCCGGCACCGGAGATGCTGGTCAAGGACGTTTTCGACCTTACCGACGTCAAGATCGAGTACGCTGAAGGCGAACCCGACCTTGTCATGAACACCGGTGAGATGAACATTCCCGTAAAGCTCACTGACGCAAACGGAAACTTCACGATCATCGACGTCCCCTTCAACGTAAAGGACGATCACACCCCGCCGGTAATCTCGGGCGTAAGAAGCTTTGAGCACGTCGCCAAGGACCCCGACAAGATCACCAAGGCTGATTATCTTGAAGGCGTTACGGTAACCGACGATTACACGACGAAGCCCACGCTCGAGGTCGACTACTCACAGGTCAATCTCAAGGTCGTAGGAAGATATCCCGTAACCTATATTGCTACGGACAAGGCCGGAAACAGGACTGAGGTTGAGTCTTCCGTCACCGTTTACAGAACGTATAACGGCGGCATGACCACCAGCGCCAAGGATACGAAGAAGGCGTTGGACATGGCCAAGAAGCAGCTCGACAAGATCACAAAGTCCACCGACACCGACGTCGTCAAGGCTATGAAGATCTTCTATTGGGTATACCATCACATCTATTTCTCCACAGGCGCAACGCCTTACAAGGGATGGGCAAAGGCCGCCATCAGCGCGCTCAACAAGAGAAGGGCTTCATGCTACGGCAGAGCCTGCTTGTGCAAGGCCATGCTCGATGCTGCAGGCATTGAGAACTATCTCATAATGAGAAAGAAGGTCGCGGGTTTGAGGATCCACAACTGGAATCTCGTAAAGCTCAACGGCGAATGGTATCACTGCGACGTTCAGATTTATCTTGCGGGACTCGCGCCAAAGGGCTACTTCTGTTTCATGATGACCGACAAGGAGATCGCAAAGGCTCCGACGAACCATCAGTACAACAAGAAGGGATTCCCCAAGCGATCCACCAAGTCGGTACAGAAGTGGATCGACGTGTACAACGGCAAGATCAAAGCGGGATTCCCTTACAAGAAATAACAACGCAAATCAAAGCAAAGGAGTCCTTCGGGACTCCTTGCCATTTTGGGATAAGAGGTGAAATCAATGAACAAGACGATAAAGAGCATGATCGCACTCGCGCTGTCTGCCGCGCTGATGACCGCAATGACCGCCTGCGCTCCGAAGGATGAAGGCGGAAACGCTCCGCAGCTGATCTCCGGAGGAACCGCCGCAACGGTCGCCGGCAAGGAGACTGACGGCAAGCAGGTCCCTACCGAATCTGCCGCATCCGGCAATGCGTACGGCCTGAACTACAAGGGAGTTCTCGTTACGCCCGGCATGGAAGTTGATGCCGCGATCAAGGCTCTCGGCGAGGGCTACGTTAAGTCTGCCGACATCGACGACTGCGATTTCAACGGCAAGTCAACAACATACGATTACAAATACTTTGTCCTCTTCGCGGACAACCGCGACGGCGGCAAGTTCAAGATAAGCACGATCGACGTCAGGGACGCTTCTGTGGATTGCGGCGGCGTTAAGATCGGCTCGTCTTTGGAAGACGTTAAGAAGGCTTACGGCACACCGACTTCCGAAGAGATCTACGGTCTGGTCTATGTGAAGGAACACACCCAGGTTCAGTTCATATCCACGGACGAAAAGACCGTTTCCTCAATCCTTTTCAAGTCGATCTGATCCAAACCGTTTTACAGATGACCGTTAAGAAGGAAAAGACGACTACCAAAAAAGCATTCAGGATCGTACGCATCAGTCTTGCGATCCTGTTCTGTCTTGCGGCGATCGGCGCGGCTTCGGTCGCGGCGGTAAGGGACTATTACGTAAAGCCCCTCATAACCGACGTGACGATTGAGGCAGGCAGTTCTTTTTCAATAGACGACTTCTTCCAGACGACGCCCAAAGAGGCCAGGTTCATAACCGACGTCAGTGGGATCGACACGAAGATCCCCGCCGTTTACGGCCTCAAGATCGGATTCGACAAGTATTTCACCCAGGAAGTCAGGCTTACGATCCAGGACACCACTGCTCCGACCGGAAAGGCCGTTAAGCAGGAATTCTTCACCATCGATCCTTTTCCGGAAGTGGAAAAATGCGTCACTGACCTCTATGACCTGAACGGCATAGCGGAAGTGAAGTTCAAGGATGGCGTGCCCGACGTTAGTGCGGGCGGCGATTTCACCGTTCCCGTAGTGGTCACGGACCCTTATCAGAACTCGACCGTGATCGACGTTCCCATGCACGTGACGAAGGACTCGACTCCGCCGGTGATCACCGGACTCAAGGACAATCAGATGGTAAGGTCTGGAGACGACATCGACTTCAGAGAGGGCATCACCGTTACCGACGATTACGACAAGGATCCCGTTCTGACGGTCGACGCTTCCAAGTTCGACGTCAACAAGCCGGGCAAGTACGTCGTTTACTACAAAGCCACGGACCGTTCCGGAAACGTTACGGAAGAAAAGATCAATCTCGAGGTCTGGCAGTCTTCGGTTTCGGACCTCAAGAGCAAAGAGGCTTACAATCTTGCAGATGCCATTCTCAAGGACATAAAGAAGGGCAAGACCGATTCAGAGTATGCCAAGAACATATACAAGTGGGTTTGCCACAACATTGTTTATTTGGGCAGGGCAGGACATCCGACCTTTGAGAAGGCGGCGCTTTCCGGATTCAAGACCAGGAAGGGCAACTGCTGGGTTATGTGCTGCTGCTACAAGGTCCTGCTCGACCGCGCGAACATCCCGAATCTCATCGTCACCAGAGCCAACAGCAAGGTCACGAGGAGCAACCACTACTGGAATCTGATATATGTGGACAAGGGCTGGTATCACTGCGACTGCACGCCGCTTTATCCGTTCTTCATGAAGATCGACTCGCAGCTCGACCAGTTCCACACCTTTGAATCAAAGCTCTATCCCAAGAGGGCCACAAAGAAGGCCAAGAGCACGAAGGGCTATTACGCGAAGAGGGAAAGCTGATTTCTGCAATTGCGTGGCAGGATAAACGAGAATTCGGGCGAATTTTGAAGAATTCGGGCGGATTTTCGAGATTTTTTAAGAAAAATGCTTGACATGGCAGGGGTCCCCGTATATTATATGCAGGCTGACTTGGGATAAATGCCTTCAAAGGCAATGGGATCCTGATCAGAAACTAAATGAATTTCAAGGAGAAAACAACATGGGTACATATGTTGCAACCAAGGATTCAATCGAGAGGAAATGGCTGGTGATCGACGCTGACGGTAAGACCCTCGGACGTCTCGCTACAGAAGTTGCAAAGCTTCTCCGCGGCAAGCACAAGCCCACATACACTCCTTTCCTTGATACCGGAGATTACGTAATCGTAGTAAACGCTTCCAAGATGGTACTTACGGGCAAGAAGCTCGACCAGAAGGTTTATCGTTATCACTCGAGATTCCCTACTGGACTTAAGGAAGTCAAGTACAGCGTCATGATGGACAAGAACCCTGAGAAGGCACTCGAGCTTGCAGTAAAGGGCATGCTCCCTAAGAACTCTTTGGGCCGTCAGATGTTCAGAAAGCTTCACGTTTATGCTGGTGCTGAGTACGATCAGACCGCACAGAAGCCTGAAGCTTATACGTTTTGATTTCGGAGGACTAAGTTAAATGGCAGCAAAGAAATCTACCAGCAAAGTTTATTACTACGGCACAGGTCGCCGTAAGAACGCGGTTGCCGCAGTTCGTCTCGTACCGGGTTCCGGCAAGATCACGATCAACTCCAAGGACATCGACGAGTATTTTGGCCTTGATACGCTCAAGCTCCTCGTTCGTCAGCCTCTCGCAGCTACAGAGACTGAGGACAAGTTCGACGTCATCGTCAAGGCTATCGGCGGCGGCATCTCCGGTCAGGCAGGCGCCATCCGTCACGGCATCGCAAGAGCTCTCGTTGAAGCTGACGAGGACAACTACAAGTCAGTTCTCAAGGCAGCAGGCTTCCTTACCCGTGATGCAAGAATGAAGGAAAGAAAGAAGCCGGGTCTCAAGAAGGCAAGAAAGGCTTCACAGTTCAGTAAGCGTTAATCGTTTCTGCACGAAAAAGTTCATTGCGGCCGTCCTTATGGGCGGCCGTTTTTTACGCCGAAAATTGGTTGCGGGATGCGCATGACGCTTTCGTTCTCAATTACCTTCTCAATTTGGGACGAATTTGAGAAACCTATTGAGAACGGATAACAAAACCGGTTCAGCATTATTGCCCTTGCGGCACAAAGGACTACAATGTAAAATTCAAACGATGAAAATCAGCTTTTTGACAGATTCCGCGGAAAAGACCGAGAGATTCGGCGAGGCGCTTTCAAAGTATTTGGAGGCGGGCTCGGTCATTGCCTTGGACGGCGATCTCGGTGCGGGAAAGACCTGCCTTACAAGGGGCATCGCAAGGGGGATCGGCGTGATCGATCCGGTCGCGAGCCCGACTTTCACGATAGTCAACGAGTACGAAGGCGGAAGGCTGATGGTCTATCATTTTGACACTTACAGGCTGGCCGGAGAAGAAGATTTCTACGCGAGTGGCCTTGACGAGTATTTCCAGAAAGGCGGCTTATGCATTATCGAATGGAGCGAGGTCATAGACGGCGCGCTCCCTTCCGAGACGCTGAAGATGAAGATCAGCGGAAACGGTGACGAGAGGCGCTTTGATGTTGTCGACACCGGTTCGGTCGGTGCGGAGAACGTTATCAATGCCGCTGTTGAGGCAGGGTGTACGATCTTATGAAGATACTTGTTTGCGACACTTCCAATCAGAACGCGAGCGCCGGAATCTATGAGGACGGCAAGGAGATTGTCTACGAGCTGAGCTTTGAAACGAGGACTCATTCTGAGACGTTCATGCCTTTGGTGCACCGCGTAATGAAGCGGGCCGGCCTTTCGCACGGCGATCTTGACGCTTATGCGGTCACGGTCGGGCCGGGTTCTTTTACCGGCATCAGGATAGGCCTTGCCGCGGTAAAGGGAATGGCGCTTGCCGCCGGAAAGCCCTGCATAGCGGTGTCCTCCACCGAGGCTCTTGCAAGGTCGTGCGAGAATGCGACGGCCACTTCCAGGGAAGAGACGATAATAGTGCCTGCGATAGACGCGAGGAACAACCGCGTTTTTGCAAGGGTGTTGGAAGACGATACTTTGAAGACGCTGATCGCGGAGAACGCGTATGATGCGGACGATCTCGCGCTTAAGATAAAAAACACACCCGAAATCGTTTATGGAACGAGACGCCAGATACTGGTCGTCGGGAGCGGCGCGGAAGTGCTGAAAAAAGCGTTTGAAAAAAACAAGGTCCACATTAACGTTTACTGCGCAAAGGGCATCGCGATAACCCCTAAGGGCGTTGCCGCAGCGGCTTTCGCCAACCCCGAACTGATAAGCGCGAGAGACGTCAAGGCGACTTACTGCGCGGTTTCCCAGGCTGAGCGCTTAAGGAAAACCGAGCCTGCCGAAGAGTACGTTACAAGGCTTGCGACACTGGAAGACGTCAGCAGGATAATGTCCCTTGAGGAGGATGCGATACCCCATCCCTGGCAGAGAAGCGAGATCGAAAAGCTCATTACGGAAGAGAACAAGTGCGCGTTCGTAACCGAGAAAAACGGTCACGTCGCATGTTACATCGGATGCGAAATCGTGCTCGACGAAGGCAACATAGGAAACCTCGTAACCGAGGAGGAAGTACGCGGAAAAGGATTCGCGACGGCCATAATGAAGCGCCTTCTGGAGTATCTTAAGGAGCACGGAGTAAAGCACGTTTACCTTGAGGTTGAAAGCACCAATTCCCCCGCGATCGCAGTGTATAAGAAGTGCGGGTTCAAATCGTACAACATCCGCAAGGGATATTTTGGCGTCGGCCGTGATGCCATCTTGATGGATTGTGAAATTTAACAAAAGGAAAACACAAATAAACGGCATTTGAGTAAAAAAGTCGAAAATGCCTTCAGAGCCCTTTTTAGTGTTGATTTTCAAGGTTTCCAAAAATATACTTGTGGAGTAATTTAATTGGGAAGGTGTATTCCAAGATGGTAAAAGAGAAAATTGTTTTTGACTGTGAAGACTCGCTTCAGATGAAGACCGTCGCAGTGCTCATTCAGAAGGCGTCCCAGTACAGAAGCACGATCTATCTGATCCGCAGCGGAAGGCGCGCAAACGCGAAGAGCCTTCTTGGCGTAATGTCCCTTGGAATAGAGAACGGTGCCGAGATCGAGATCGAAGCCGAAGGCGACGATGCTCAGGAAGCAGTCAACGCTCTCACGTCTCACCTTAAGAATCCAAAGATAGCAGTGTAATAATGTCCGGCGGGAAATTCGACGCCAGGCTGGACACGGTTCCTCAGACTCCCGGAGTTTACCTTATGAAGGACGCTTCGGGCGTTGTTATATATGTAGGAAAAGCAAAGAAACTCAGGAACAGGCTTAAGAGCTATTTTGCGGGCGGTGCGATCGCCAGTCCGAAGGTCGCGGCGATGGTGTCGCACGTTGCCGATTTCGAGTACACGGTAGTCGGCTCGGAACCTGAGGCGCTCCTTCTCGAGAACAATCTCATAAAGCGGTATCAGCCGCACTACAACATCCTCTTAAGAGACGACAAGGGATACCCCTATATCTGCATCACTCTGAACGAGGAATACCCGAGGGTGTTCAAGGCGTTCCGTCCCGATCCGGCCGCGAGAAAAGCGGGGGCGAGATACTACGGTCCTTACATGAATTCGGACTGCAACGAGGTCCTTAAGGCAATCTCCGACATCTTCCCGTTAAAGCGCTGCAAGAAGGTCTTTCCGAGGGACATCGGCAAGGAGAGGCCGTGCCTCAACTACCACATTGGCAAGTGCATGGCTCCATGTCTTGGTACCGTCAAAGCGGACGACTACCGCAAGATGACCGAGCAGATCGTACAGTTTTTTGAAGGCAAGTACGACGGGATCGAAAAGGACATTACGGCTCAGATGGAGAAGGCCTCGGAGGCTTTGGAATTCGAGCGTGCGGGAGCCTTGAGGGATCGCATGATCGCCCTCAAGAACATAAGCAGAAACCAGCGCGTATTCCTGAACGTCGAGCGCGACGTCGACGCGATCGGACTATATTCCGATGCGGGCGAGACCTGCGTAAGAAAGCTCGAATTGAGGGAGGGAAGGATCGTCGGTTCGTCGACTTATTTCTTCCCGGGAGATGAAAAGGAACAGGCCGACATCCTTGCAAACTTCCTGACGCAATACTACGAGCAGGCGCCTTTCGTGCCGCCTTTGATACTGATTCCTTATGCTCCGGAAGAAGCCGATGCCATGACCGAAGGCTTCCTTTCGGAGAAGGCTGGAAGAAAGGTAAGGCTCCATGTCGCAGAAAGGGGAGAGCTTACCGAACTGTCAAATCTCGCACAGCTCAATGCGCGCGAGATGATGGTCCGACGCATCTTAAGAGGCGGCAATGCGGGTGCTGATCCCGCAGCACCGCTCAGGTATCTCGAGCAGATAATGGAAGTTCCCGAAGGCTCGTTTTCGCGCGTTGAATCGTTTGATATCTCGAATCTCGGAAACGATGACATATGTTCAGGAATGGTAGTCTTCAAAGACGGCAAGCCGGAACGTCAGTCGTACCGTCTTTTCAAGATGAAAAGGGTGACCGAGCAGGATGATTTTGCATCGATGAGGGAGACCCTTGAAAGGCGTTTTGCGCACAATGGAAGCGACGGCTTCGTATGGCCTGACCTGATACTCGCGGACGGCGGAAAAGGACAGCTTAGCGCTATCGCGTCGGTTGTCAGGGAACTGCCGGGAACTGAAAACATCAAGCTCGCGGGAATGGTCAAGAATGACCGCCACAAGACCTCCGGCATCGTCTTTGAGGACGGCCGAGAGATAAGACTTGAAAGAAAGGAACTGACCGACGGCGAAGTGGGCCTGTTGAGGTTTCTTACGACGGTTCAGAACGAAGTCCACAGGTTCGCGGTTTCTTACCAGAGAAAGCTTTCCGGCAAGAGGAACATGAAATACAAGCTTGAAGGGATCCCGGGGATCGGACCTGCAAAGAGGAAGCTCCTTCTTGAGTCATTTGGTACAATAAAAGCGGTGAGCGAAGCGTCTGTAGAAAACCTTGCGCAAGTCAAGGGAATCTCTGAAAAGGATGCTGAAGCGATCTACGGATTCTTTCACGAAGGAGAGTGACCGATGTCCATCTACGCATTGGCAGACCTGCATCTGTCACTGTCAAATCCCGAGAAGTCCATGGAGCTTTTCGGCCATCAGTGGGCCGGCTATCTGGACCGCATCAGTGAGGAGTGGAAAGCCACGGTAAAGCCTGAGGACACCGTGCTGATCCCGGGCGACATCTCATGGGCGACTTACATTGAGAAGGCTGAAGAAGACTTCGCGTTCATCTCGTCACTTCCCGGAAGAAAACTGCTTTCGAGAGGCAATCACGATTACTGGTGGACGACGATGAAGAAGCTCGACGAGTTTTTCGAATCGCATTCATTCCCCGGAATGGAACTTGTAAGGACGAACGTGATCGAAGTCGAAGAATGCCTTATAACGGGCACTAGGGGATGGATGACCGAGTCAGCCAAGTCTGAAGATCCTGACAAGAAAAAGATCTACGACAGGGAAAAGCTAAGGCTTGGACTTTGCGTTTCCGAGCTGAACAAAGCGGATCCCGGCCACGAAAAAACGCATATACTGATGATCCATTATCCGCCGTTCCCTGCGCAGCAGGAGCACACGGAGTATTCCGAGATCATTAAGGAAGCGGGGATCGACGTGTGCGTTTACGGGCACCTTCACGGCAGGGCGCACAGGTTTGTCAGGGAAGGCGTTTTTGACGGCTGCAGATACGTATGCGCGTCGGCGGATTTCACGGACTTCAAACCGGTCCTCGTCAAGGAGTGAAAATGTAGGCTTGAAAAAATTTTTTCAAGTTCTGTAATGCCTTTATTCATTGAATCACAGACGGGTCGTCAAATTATTTTTCTTGCAGTTTTTTTAATATTTATATATAATAGTTCCAGCCTTGAGCTTCAGGAATATTCCGGAGCGGTAAGGCTTTTTTATTCCTAGTTACCAGAGGAGATCTTATGGCTTACAGCATGACCGGTTTCGGCCGCGGTGAGAAAGTTTTTGATACCAGAAAATACAGCGTGGAGCTCAAATCGGTCAACAGCAGGTTTTGCGATATTAATGTAAGACTCCCCAGGCTATTCAATTTTGCTGAAGTCGAAGTGCGTAAGATCATTACGGCGAAACTCGTAAGAGGAAAGATCGACTGCTACATCAACTACGACGATACGGACGGAGCGGGCCAGACTGTCACCGTTAACGCGGGACTTGCGAAGGCTTATTCCGATGCGGCAAAAGTGCTCGCGGAAGTATCCGGCAGGGATGACAATTTCAACGCGACGAATCTCGCAGGATTCCAGGACGTCCTTTCTATCGAACAGAGAACGATCGATGAGACGAGGGCTCTCGAAGAACTTACGGAGACCCTTAATGCCGCCATCGACGGAATGCTCGCGATGAGAAAACGCGAAGGCGACGCCCTCTGCGAGAACATCCTTTCCAAGGTCGACAATCTCGAAAAGCTCAGAAACGACATATTTGAACACGCTCCTTCAGTAATCGTCTCCTACAGGGAGAGGCTCTCGGCAAGGATCGACGAGATCCTTACGAGCGACCAGCGCGCCTTCTACGATGACAACAGGCTTGCCGCTGAAGTTGCCGTTTTCGCTGACAAGTGTGCGATCGACGAAGAACTCACGCGTCTTGCGAGCCACATCGCACAGGCAAGGAAGATCCTTTCCGGTGACGGCGCCGTTGGCAAGCAGATGGATTTCCTTATTCAGGAGATCAACCGCGAGGTCAACACCACGGGCAGCAAGGCAAACGACATAGAGATCACGAACAACGTCCTTCTTTGCAAGAACATTGTCGAAGAGATGAGGGAACAGGTTCAGAACCTGGTTTGAGGAAGAAAGACATGGCGGAATTTATTGACATCGGTTTCGGAAACATCGCGGCAAGGAGCAGGATAGTCTGCGTCGCCGCAGCTGACTCCGCACCCGTCAGAAGGATGATACAGGACGCAAAGGACAGGGGTTCGTGCGTTGACTGCTGCGCAGGCAAGAAGTGCCAGTCGGCGGTCGTCACCGATACCGACATGATCCTTCTTTCCGCAAAGAGCTGCGCAGAGATAAAGGAGATGCTGGGATGAGCGAATTCAGAGGTTTGATCGTTGCGGTGTCAGGACCTTCGGGCGTCGGCAAGGGCACTGTGCTCGCAAGAGTGGAAGAGCTCCTTGAGCAGGCCAATCCCGGAAGCGTAGGCCATTCAATTTCCGTCACGACGAGAGCGCCCAGAGGTCAGGAAAAAGACGGCGTTGAATACTTTTTCAGGACCAAGGAACAGTTCGAGCAGATGATAAAGGACGGCGAGATAGTCGAGTACGACACCTATGTCGACAACTACTACGGAACGCCGGCGGGACCTCTGAAGCAGATGGTGTCAAAAGGCCAGGACGTCCTCTTCGACATCACGATAGAAGGAAGCCTCGCGCTCAACAGAAAGTTTGACGTCGACACGGTCACGATATTCATACTCCCGCCTTCGATGGAAGAGCTCGAGAACAGGCTCCGCGGAAGAGGAACCGAGACTGAGGAGAAGATCCAAAAGAGGCTCACCCAGGCAAAGGAAGAGATTGGCAGAGCGGGCGAATTCGAATACCTGGTGACCAACGGAAACATAGACGCTGCGGCAAGAGAGATAGTCGCGATAATCACAGCTGAAAAGCTTAAGGCTTCGAAGAATATAGATACGGCAAAAGCACTTTTATAAAGGAGAGAGGTAAAAATGTTAACAGATCCTTCAATCGAAAAACTCAAAGCAAAGTCAGCGAGTCCTTATGATCTCGCAGTACTCGTAAGCAAGCGCGCCAGAGAGCTTACTGACGGAGCGCAGCCTATGGTAGACGATACCGATGCGGCAAACGTCGTTTCGCTCGCATGCCGCGAAGTCGCTGCTGACAAGATCGTTGCAGTGGAAGGCGACGTTTCCAAGGAAGCCGTCATCCCGATCACCCGTGAAGAGAGGATCCGCAGGATCGAAGAGGAAAGGGCGCGCGAGAGACAGCTCGAGGAAGAGCGTCTTGAGAGGTCTGGAATCGATCTTACCGAGCAGATCAACGACAAGGGCATGGATAATCTTTTCAATGCCATCAACGGCGAAGAGGGCGAAGAAGAGACCGAGTACTCTGAAGAAGACGATTTCGCTGATGACGAAGACAAGCTGGATGACTAAGGGAGTGATATAGATGGCTGTTGAAAAGACAATGGACAAGATCGTATCCCTCGCAAAGGTCAGAGGATTCGTATATCCGGGTTCGGACATTTACGGAGGCCTTGCAAACTCATGGGATTACGGTCCGTTAGGAGTCCAGCTCAAGAATAACGTTAAAGCCGCATGGTGGAAGAAGTTCGTTCAGGAGAGCCCTTACAATGTGGGACTCGACGCTGCGATCATTATGAACCCTAAGACATGGGTAGCTTCCGGTCACGTTGGCGGCTTCTCCGATCCCCTTATCGACTGCAAGCAGTGCAAAGCACGTCAGAGAGCAGACAACCTCGTTGAGGACTGGAACAAAGAGAACGGTGTTGAGGGCGTATCCGTTGAAGGCATGAGCCCTGAGGACATGGTCGCTTACATCAGGGAGAAGAACATTCCCTGCCCCGTATGCGGCGGACACAACTTCACCGACATCAGAAAGTTCAACCTCATGTTCAAGACATTCATCGGCGTTACCGAGGATGCAACATCTGAGGTTTACTTGAGACCTGAGACGGCGCAGGGCATCTTCGTTAACTTCGCAAACGTTCAGCGTTCCGCAAGAAAGAAGCTTCCTTTCGGCATCTGCCAGATCGGTAAGTCTTTCAGAAACGAGATCACGCCCGGCAACTTCATCTTCCGTACAAGAGAGTTCGAGCAGATGGAGCTTGAGTTCTTCTGTGAACCCGGAACGGACCTCGAGTGGTTCGATTACTGGAAGCAGTTCTGCCACGACTGGCTCATCAGCCTCGGCATCAAGGAGAATGAACTCAGAACAAGAGATCACGCTAAAGAAGAGCTCGCTTTCTATTCAAGAGCAACGACAGACTTCGAGTTCGCATTCCCGTTCACCGACTGGGGCGAGCTCTGGGGCATCGCAGACCGTACGGACTACGACCTCAAGCAGCACATGGAATTCTCCAAGCAGGATCTCACATATTTCGATCC
>JAFZVF010000027.1 GCA_017617935.1 Clostridiales bacterium
AAGACGGCAAGTGGTATGACAAGGACGGAAAGGCTTCCGGCACTCAGGTTGGCATTACCGTTAAGGCTAATGACACAACTGGTGTTAAGATCTCCGGACTTCCTGTCCAGAAGTACGACATCACCGAAGCAGACGGCAATGATGCTGCGGCTGACGGCTATGAGCTTGACGGCGCCGGTTCAGTCATTTCCAAGACTGATGTTGAGGTAATCAAGAACCAGAACACAGACGTAACGCTTACAAATGCTTATAAGACAAAGGATGTCGATTCAGGCAGCCTTACGCTCAAGAAGACAGTCAAGGGACCTGACGGCTCCACAAAGACAACGAAGTTCACGTTCTACGTCAAGGGTGCTAACGGAAAGTACTACGACAAGGACGGCAAGGCTTCAACTGACAAGGTTGGCATCACGGTAGATTCTTCCGATTCCAACGGCGTTAAGATCTCCGGACTTCCTGTCCAGAAGTACGACATCACCGAAGCAGACGGCAACGCTGCTGCATCTGACGGCTATGAGCTTGACGGCGCTAACTCCGACATTTCCAAGGATGATGTTGAGGTAATCAAGGATCAGAATACTGACGTAACTCTTACAAACGCTTATAAGAAGACGGAAGTCGATTCAGGCAGCCTTACGCTCAAGAAGACGGTCAAGGGACCTGACGGCTCCACAAAGACAACGAAGTTCACGTTCTACGTCAAGGGTGCTAACGGAAAGTACTACGACAAGGACGGTAAGGCTTCAACTGACAAGGTTGGCATCACGGTAGATTCTTCCGATTCCAACGGCGTAAAGATCACCGGACTTCCTGTCCAGAAGTACGACATCACCGAAGCAGACGGCAACGCTGCTGCATCTGACGGCTATGAGCTTGACGGCGCTAACTCCGACATTTCCAAGGATGATGTTGATGTACTCAAGGATCAGAACACAGACGTAACTCTTACAAACACATATAAGAAGACGGAAGTCGGCACAGGTAAGCTGACACTCAGCAAGAAGCTTAATAATGCTGAGGGCTGCAAGACCACGACATTCACATTCTATGTTAAGGGTGCTGACGGCAAGTGGTACGGCGCTGACGGCAAGCCTTCTGCTGACAAGGTTGATATCCCTGTTACAGTAGGCACACCGGTAACCATCAGCGGTCTCCCTGTACAGAACTACACAGTCACGGAAGCTGATGCAAACAAGCAGGCAAAGGATACTTATGTACTTGACGGCGAGAATTCCGTAACGACAAGAAATAATATCTCAGTCGAGAAAGACCAGACTGCAGCTGCTGAGCTTATAAATACTTATAAGAAATCAACAGTACCTGAAACAGGCAGCATCAAGGTTTCCAAGACTGAAGCCGGCACTGTTCCCACATCAGGAATCCCTACTTCTTATTCGTTCTACGTTAAGTGCGGAACCGAATATCTGAAGGCAGACGGAACATTTGGCGACAAGAGCGACGCAAAGGCATTTACTGTTAAGCCCGGCAACGAGACTGAAGTCACAGGACTCGAGCTCGGCAAGACGTACACGATCGAAGAAGCAAGCTACAACGTTCCTGACGGATATACGGTAAGTGTTACCTATTCATCTTCCAAGAGCGTAACGCTTGATTCAACCAACAAGTCTGACTCTGTTAAGATCACGAACACCTACATCACAAAGGGTGCTCCTCTTGCAGGAAGCCTGGTCGTAACAAAGAGGATCGCAGGCAGCGTGCCTTCATCTGGCATGCCCGATTCTTACAAGTTCTATGTTAAGTGCGGCGACCTGTTCGTACAAAGCGACGGAACACTCGGCGAAAACAAGTACCTGTTTACGATCACTCCGAACAAGTCGCTTACCATCATTGGTCTTGATACAGACAACAAGACCTATCAGGTAGTAGAAGAGCCTGTATCCAACTCCGATCTCCCGGACGGATACAAGTGGTCTGTTGTTTACTCATCCGAATCAGTCACATTTAAGGATCCTAGCGATTCAGGCGACATCGAGATCACGAACAACTATACCCGCAAGGCACCTTCTCCGACCGAAGACAAGGGAAGCCTTGCGCTCAAGAAGACAGTATCCGGACCTTCAGGATGCACCAACACATCGAGCTTCACGTTCTATGTAAAGGGCGCAGACAAGAAGTGGTATGACAAGAACGGAACTGCTCATGCAGACAAGGTTGAGATCACGGTCAAGGCCGGCGAGACGGTTACGATCTCAGGACTCCCTGTCCAGACTTACACTGTCACAGAGAAGAACCCTGCAGATACTGCAGCAGACGGCTATGAGATCGACGGCAACAAGTCCGTTCCGACCAGAGTCAATGTTGAAGTAGTTAAGGCCGGCACGGCCGAAGCAGAACTTATCAACGCATACAAGAAGTCTGTTGTTGATACGGGCAGCCTGACTCTTAAGAAGACGGTCAAGGGACCTGACGGCTCCACAAAGACAACGAACTTCACGTTCTACGTAAAGGGCGCTGACGGCAAGTACTACGATAAGGACGGAAAGGCTTCTTCAACTAAGACTGGAGTAACCGTAAGCTCAACAGACACTGACGGCGTTAAGATCACAGGTATTCCTGTCCAGACGTACGACATCACTGAAGCAGACGGCAACGATGCGGCAGCAGACGGCTATGAGCTCGACGGTGCTAACTCCGATGTCTTCAAGAACGATGTTGATGTAACCAAGGACAACAACACGACAGTTACCCTGATCAACGCTTATAAGAAGTCTGTTGTCGATACAGGCAGCCTGACTCTTAAGAAGACAGTCAAGGGACCTGACGGCTCCACAAAGACAACGGAATTCACGTTCTACGTCAAGGGTGCCGACGGCAATTGGTATGACAAGGACGGTAAGGCTTCTTCAACGAAGGTTGGCGTAACTGTAAAATCCACAGACACTGACGGCGTTAAGATCACAGGCATTCCTGTCCAGAAGTACGACGTCACTGAAGCAGACGGCAACGATGCGGCAGCAGACGGCTATGAGCTTGACGGTGCTAACTCCGATGTCTTCAAGAATGATGTAGAGGTAAACAAGGACACCAATACGACAGTCACCCTGATCAATGCATACAAGACAAAGACTGTTCAGGAGACAGGTTCCATCATCCTTAAGAAGACTGTTTCCGGTGACACGGGATGCACAAAGACAACGGACTTCACGTTCTACGTCAAGGGTGCTGACGGCAAGTGGTACGATAAGGACGGTAAAGCTTCTACAACGAAGGTTGGCGTAATCGTAAGCTCTACAGACACTGACGGCGTTAAGATCACAGGCATTCCTGCCCAGAAGTACGACATCACTGAGGATACTGACAACACAGCAGCAGATAACTACGATTTCGACGGTGCAAACTCAGAGATCTCCAAGACTGATGTTGAAGTAACCAAGGACGTCACTCCGACAGTAACGCTTGTAAACGCTTATAAGAAGGCAAGCGCACCTGAGAAGGGCGATCTCGTCCTCAAGAAGACGGTCAAGGGTCCTACGGGATATACCACGAGCAAGACTTTTAAGTTTTATGTTAAGGGTGAAGACGGCAAGTGGTATGACAAGGACGGCAAGGCTTCTTCGACACAGGTAGCTGTTGAAGTCGGCGCTAACAAGGAAGTTACCATCAAGGATATTCCTGTTCAGAAGTACGACATAACAGAAGATACCAACAACACGGCAGAAGACGGATATGAGCTTGATACGGCTAATTCAACAACGAGCAGGACCGGCGTCTCCGTAACGAGCACCAAGCCCGGTGAAGCTGAGCTGATCAATGCTTACAAGACCAAGACTGTTGTTCCGGAATTCGGAAACCTGTCATTTACAAAGACTTTCAGCGGTGATGTCCTGGAGAACGAAGTTCTTACATCAGACATGTATTTCGTAATCGAAAGAACAGATATCACGGCAGCTGCCAAGTATCTGAAGAAGGACGGAACATTCACATCTGATGCTACAGCGGCACGCATCAAGCTCACAGAACTTGCTCACAATTCAGGCAGCCTTGTCTGGAGCCTTGATATCGCCAACGTACCTGTAGGAACCTATAAAATCACGGAGTACAACACAACGATCAAGGTTGACGGAAGCAATGTTACCTTCATTCTTGACAAGGGTTCCGTAACCTCAGGTACTGCAAACGTTGCTAAGTCAACGACCGGAAAGACGGCACTTGTAAACAAGTACAATCTCCCCGGTTACGACGTAAAGATCTCCAAGCAGGACATCGCTAAGAAGGAACTGCCCAAGGCTACTCTTACACTGACAAGTCTTGACGGAAACGATCTGTCAGGTGCCGTAGTCAAGCAGGGAAGCAAGACCATCAAGATCACGGTTTCCGCAGACAAGAAGTCCATCTCCTTCGTAACGGGAACCACACCTTCAGTAGTAAGCGGACTTAAGCCCGGAACATATGAACTCAAGGAGACAGTAACTCCTGAGGCATATCTCACTGCTGATGCGATCAAGTTCACGATCGAGCGTAACGGAACGATCAGGGATGACAAGGGCACTGTAATCGTTACAGGTTCACCTATCGTCATGATCGACAAGGCAGATCCGAACTATAAGAAGCATTCATCTGTTCCCGCCACAGGCGTTGGAACAAGCCCGGCCAATGTTATCGGCTCTATCGTTCTTGCCATAGGCGCGGCTTGCTGTGCAGGCATCGTGATCTATCTGGTCAGGAGAAAGAAATACTCTTAATACAAGTATTAACCGGTAACGAAAAACCGCCCTTTGCGAAAGCAGAGGGCGGTTTTCTTTTGACAGACAGGTACCATGTGTTTTTTGCAACGAAGCCCCTTATACATGCTTTCAGGCCGTAAATATGCCGCCGGTCATTCGGAGGGATACGGCAATATTCTGAAGAATGAAAATGTAGATAGCGCTGCAATAAAAAGCTCCGGGTCTGTTGACTCGGAGCTGTTCTGGCTTTTTTATTTTCGAAATTGATCACGCGGGCTTCGTCTTTACGGTAAGTGAAGCGAGCACGTAGTTTCCGTTGATGGTCTTGTACCATCCGTTGTTGGTCTTGTAGCGTACGTCGATTCCGTCGCCCTTCTCAAGGGTCTTGACGATCTTGTAGTTGGTGCCCGGGCCTGATCTTACGTTCATCTTGCCCTTGGCGTAAACCGTAGCCTTGTAGGCGGTCAACTTGATGTTCTTGGGGTTCATCGTCGGAGTGGCTTTCTTGACTACCTTCTTCTTGGTCGTCGTTTCCTCTTCAGAAGTTGTGGTTGCCTCGGTCGTTGTAGTTGCCTCGGTTTCCGTCTCCGTCTCGGTTTCCGTTTCGGTTTCAGACTCAGTGGTCGTGGTCTCTTCGGTCGTCGTTTCGGCAGTCGTGATGGCTGCTGTCGTTGCCTGTGTCGTCAGGCTGACGACGGGTTGCTTTTTTCCGCCACAGCCGGTCAGGAGAGTCGTTATTAACAATGAAGCCGTTGCAACGGAAAGAATCTTGGTTCTGTCGATCTTGAAGCTCTTCATTTCAAATTCACCTTTCTGTTTATTTCCCGGCATCACAAAATGGGCAAAATGCGGGACTTTCACGATAATAGTACACTTCTATCATTTATCCTTCGTGTCAACAATGAGTCAAATTCGTTGCAAATATAAGTGAAAACTGCGGTATTTGGCTTTTTCGGCCCCCGGGAAACAAAAACGGGGCGCTTTGGGCACCCCGCGGAAAAGCAATGGTTATCTCTGCAAACTTAGAATTCTTCGTCGTCTTCGCCGTATTCTTCGGCGATCCTGTTTACGAATTCGCGGGCGGTGATCATCCTGTCTTCGACGCTTCTCTCATTTAATACGACGGCGCTGCGATCGAGCACTCCGTCAGACGACACGCTTGCTTCGATGGCCGATTCAAGCTTTGCGGAGCCGAGCTCTTCTTCGACAAAGCACTCAAGAAAGCGGAGGTTGTAGAATTCGTCGCAGTATTTGGCGGCGAGGATCGCCAGAGCGTCCTGAAGATCTTCCTTGCTGATCCCGGCCTGATTGGCAGGATCAAGAAAATAAGCCAGTCTGCGGTCCCACTCATAAACACCGGGCAGTTCTTCCCATTTCATGGCGAAAACCTCCTTGTAATTCGTGTTTTTGCAAATTCCATTTAACATTATACCTTTTTGCGGGGCGTTTCCGCCTGTTTTGAGGACAATTCACGCTGCTTGACCCGGTAATCGGTCATTTTTCTATATAATATTTAAAAAATAAATTGACGAAACTGGAAAGCCGTAGTAAAATTTCTGATTGCTATAAGTAGAATTATGCCTTGACATAGGGTATGCCGTTTTTACGGCGAGAGACCATTTTTCCCCTAAGGCACTTACGAAGGCTGATTGCTTAAGCTAATAACCTCATTACCAGGAGGATGGTCTATTAATGGCAACAAAGCAAGGTATGTGCAGGAACTGCGGTTCCCTTGTTGTTTTCGATGACAGAGACGATATGTGCGAGTGCATTTTCTGCAACTGCGTTTTTCCTGCAGAAGAGGCAATAGCGCTTCTCGAAAACCACGAAGGACACGAGTTCAAGAACGAGAAGTTCGAGGCGAAGGAAGGCGGAAAGCACTACTATTCCAACCCGGTCATGCCCGATACCGTACAGAAGGCCGTACAGCGTGAATTGGTATCCAACAAGGGCGACGACTTAAAGCTTAAGCCGAGCGAATTCGAAGTTTCTCCCAACGACGTTAAGGCTCCGAAGAACATCGTTATCGGAATGTCTGCAGCCACGATCGGTTTGATCCTCATCGTCATACTGATCTCCTATCCGCTCTATCTGTCCAGGACGAAGCTCAGACAGGCTATCGAAGCTGACATCAAGACGGCTTTTGATTCCGTGGCTTCTGAAAAGAACGAGCAGGATTCATTCGAAAGGCAGTACATCATCTATGGATTGACCTGCCAGAACATCAAGATGGTATTGTCGTCAGACATCGACAAGACGACTGCAAACAGCTACTACGCAAAGTATTGCGAGCTCCGCACTTCCAAGAGGGAAGGCAACACTTCCGGAGAAGTGAAGATGGAGATCTTTACGCCCGCTTCCATTTACCACATTAACGGTTCGGACGTGACGGTTGAAGCGCAGGAGACCGTGGTCATCACGGAGACGACGGCTGCTTCTGAGACTACGAAATAACGTTTTCGCGAGGTGATTTTTTATGACAGATTTTGACAAGGCCCTGGCGGCCGCTAAGAAACTCGCAGACAAGAACGGAAGCATGATCACCGAGGCTGACCTCGAATCGCTTACCGACAGCTACAAGCTTGAACCCGATGAGATGATCACGTTGCGTGCGGAACTCGACAATTCCGGCGTAAAGATCAACGATCCCGATCTGGACAACGATGACACCGGCGACGAGGAAGGCGGCGAGGACGTCAACGTCGTAGACGACTCCGTCAAGATGTACCTCAAGGAGATCGGTAAGATCGAGCTCCTCAACGCTGATCAGGAGCGTGACATCGCACAGAGAATGGCTGACGGCGACGAGGAAGCAAAGGAGATGCTCATCAACTCCAACTTGAGACTTGTCGTTTCCATCGCAAAGAAATACATGAACAGGGGCCTTTCGCTGCTCGACCTTATCCAGGAGGGCAACATCGGCCTTATCAAGGCAGTCGACAAGTTCGACTACACGAAGGGATTCAAGTTCTCCACGTATGCTACGTGGTGGATCCGTCAGGCCATCACCAGAGCCATCGCCGATCAGGCGCGTACGATCCGCATCCCCGTTCACATGGTAGAGACGATCAACAAGCTCACGAGAGTCCAGAGACAGCTCGTTCAGGACCTCGGCAGGGAGCCTACGACCGAAGAGCTCGCAAAGGAGATGGGCATGGAGCCCGCAAAGATCCGCGAGATCCAGAAGATCTCCCAGGATCCGATCTCCATCGACAAGCCTGTCGGTGAGGAAGAGGACAGCCACCTCGTCGACTTCATTTCAAACGACGAGCTCGCTGCGCCTGAAGAGGAAGTTGCGAGGATCCTTCTCAAGGAAGACCTCATCAAGGCTCTCAACTCCCTTACGGAGCGTGAGCGTAAGGTAATAGAGCTCCGTTTCGGCCTCAAGGACGGCATTCCGATGACGCTCGAGCAGGTCGGCAAGAAGCTTGGGGTTACCCGTGAGCGTATCAGACAGATCGAAGCAAAAGCGATAAGAAAGCTTTCCCGCGCTTCTTCTTCCAAGAAGCTGGAAGGATATACCGACTAAGATTTTTCAAGGCTGCCGCTTTTAAGGCGGCATGGGGTTCTGATGCCGGATCGCAGGAGATATTCGTTTTTTAAGGGACTTTTTCCGGGAGACGTTTTGAATTTTTCAAAGCGTTCTCACTATGTCAGGGAAATCATGCTCGAGCGCATCTATCCGTCGAAGGTAATCCTCCCGATGAAGATGCACTACGGCGTTCCCGCCGTTCCCTGCGTCCGCATCGGCGACACCGTTCTGGCCGGACAGTGCGTGGGAATCCCTGAAAAGGGCACCTTCTCTGTCCCCGTCCACACGGGCATTTCCGGAACGGTTACCGACGTCAAGCCCATCACGCTTCCAAACGGAATCAGCACCCGCGCGGTCGTCATAAAGAACGACAACAAGCGCGCAAGGCTTGAGTCATTGAAGCCCAGGTCGATAATGAAGCTCTCGGCGACTGAGGCGATCAACATCATCACGGACGCGGGCATCTGTGGCATGGGAGGCGAAGGAATCCCGACCGGAGCAAAGCTAAGAAGGGCAAAAAAAGAAGGCGTAAAGGACTTTTTGGTCAACTGCCTTCAGAGCGAGCCCTATTCGACTTCAGACCTCACGGCGATCACCGAATATCCCGATTACGTCGTAAACGGCGCGGCCGCCTGCACGAGGGCCATCGGCGCAAAAAGATGCTTTTTCCTCATTTCCGAGCAGCGCAAGGAACAGCGCGAGGCTCTTGAGAATTCGATAGAACGCCTCAAGGACAAGTTCAAGGACCTGACCTTTGACATAAAGCTCTTCAGGGAGAGGTTCCCCCAGGGCTATTACAGGCTGGTCGCAAAAGCCCTTTACGGAAAAAGCCTTGGCGCCAGGGACACGCTTGAGCGCACCTGCGGCGCGGTCCTTTTCAACTGCTCCACGATGCTTGCCTGCTGGGAGGCCATATCCGACAACATTCCCATGATGAGCCGAATCGTTTCCATCACGGGCGATGCATCAGGAATTCACAACATCCTCGTTCCGATCGGTACGCCCGTATCGGAGCTCATAAACAGCATTGGCGACTTCAAGGCAAGCGGCGGAAGGATAATTTGGGGCAACTGCCTTACGGGCATCGAGATCCAGGATCCCGATAACACGCCGATAATCAAGCTCACTTCGGCCATATCCATAATCAGGAGACAGGTCGTTCCCAAGACCCCGTGCATCCACTGCGGACTTTGTTCCGAGTGCTGCCCGATGGGACTTTCACCGAATACCATTTACGAGATGCTCAACCAGGGCCTTACGCAGAAGGCCGCAGAGGAGGGCGCAAGAGACTGCATCGCCTGCGGTTCCTGCTCTTACATCTGCCCTGCGGGAATAGACCTCACGGCCAAGATCGCGGCATTTGCCGGAGAGGGAAGGGTCATCGAGGTCAACTCGCTTCTTTATAACAGCGGACACACCGCCAGCGAAGGCGAACTTATCTACGATCCGTCAGAGACCGTTGGCGGGTCGCTCCTCGAGGATTACGGCGGACAGATCGAAGAAGACGGCAGAGACGAGGAGGGCAGGATCGTACTGCCTTTCGACGGAGGCAAGAAGGTATGAGCAAGGATGAAGGCATAAGGCTTGCGCCTTTCATACATACCGAGAAGAACGCGCCGTACATCTATCTGACGCTGATAGCGGCGATGGTGCCCTGCGCGATCTACGGAGCCTTCTATTACGGACTCCGTGCGATAGTGCTGATACTTTTCTGCATGGTCTCATTCACCTTGTCGGACCTTCTTTTCACGCGCCTTGCGGGAAGAGGCGGCAAGGGTGATTATTTCGACCTCAGTTCCGCGGCTTCCGGCCTGATGCTGGCTTTGATGCTGCCGCCGGACACTTCGCTCATCACCGCGCTGACCGCGGTCCTTTTCGGTTCGATAGTAACGAAGCAGATATTCGGAGGCCCGGGCTCCAACCTGGTCAATCCGGCTGCGGCGGGCAGGCTCTTCATAAGCCTCGTCATGCCGACTTCCGTGCTCGGATATGCCGAAGGCGGTTCGGAGCGCTGGTTCATGCTCCGCACCCTGATATTTGGCGCAAAGGGCGGCGAGTTCCACGATTACACGAACTGCAGCTTCCCCGAACTCATTACGGGAAACTTCCCGGGGAGCATCGGTGCGGCCTGCGCGACTTGTGTCCTGTTAGGCGGGTTCTTCCTCATTACGAGAGGCTCGATCAGAACCTACGCCCCAATTGCATATCTTGTTACGCTTACGGTATTCTTCCCGCTGTCCAATCTCCTCAAAAGGGGAACGGGCTTCGGCTATGAAGGCTATGTCGCGTTCATGCTGTCTTCGGGCGTGATCTTCGTTGCGGTCTACATGTTAGGCGACCTGACGACGATGCCTTCGAGATTTACCGCAGGGTTCTTTGCCGGGATGGTCTGCGCGCTCCTGACATTGGTCATGCGCGCTTTCGTAAGGCCGGACACGGCGCTCTTGGCTCCCGTGCTTTCAGTAAACTTCATGTCTTTCGTTATCGACTTCCTCATGAAGACGATCTCGCGCAGGAACCTAAGGTCGAGGGAGGTGGACGTCAGATGATGACTCATGGTCAGATCAAGGTTTTCGTCACAGAGGCATTGCTCCTTGCAGTCCTCAGTGCGATCCTGATCGTCGGCGGATTCCTTTGGTCAAACGACAGGGCGGACAAGAGACTCCAGCTCGAATACAAGCAGAAGTTTGGCACGGTCCTTCCCGCGGAATCCTACACTCCGCTTACGGGAAAGGTTCTCTATGACTTCCCTGAGATCAACTCGGTCTACAGGGGATACGACAAGGACGGAACGCCGGTGGGCTACGTTTTCGACATGACCGTCGTGCTGCCTTCCGACAAGAACACCAAGATGGATTTCAGGATCGGAATCGACTACGAGACCTCCAGGGTCACGGGCTTCATGTGCGAGGACGCAAAGATCGACAGAAGGCTCAAATACCTCGAATCAACGCTCAAGGGCAAGCAGATCCCGATCGCCTTCCGCCGCGCGGACACCACGGTAACCGACGATGAGACCTATGCTCCCGTAGAAGGCTTGAGGGACGGCGTTTACTATGCACAGAGGCTTATCGACGACCGAAGCAAGTTCGTCGATTACGTCGAAATGGAGATCAAGGGAGGAAGGATAACCCGCGTAAACTGGGATGCCTTCAACCTCGACATGACGACCGAAGACAGAAGCTACGCTTCGCTTTCAGGCGCTTATGAGATAAGCGGACTCGACTGGGCGGTGCAGTCCTACAACATCTGCCATGCTTTGCTCAAGTACCAGGATCCCGACCGTCTCGCGATGAAGTCGGACGGAACCACGAGCATAATCGACGGCGTAACCTGCAGCATCCAGTGCTTCGTTGATCTTTCAAAGGAGTGCATCAACAACTCGCGCGCAGGTTATACGAAGGATAAATATCTTTCCGCATTGAATAAGATCTACGCCGAGACCATGGGTTCGACCGCTGATGCGGACGGCGTCAGAAACAAGGCCGGATACATTGCCTTCTCGTTTGAAAAGACGCCTGAGCTCTATACGATCTATGACGAGTCCGGAACGGCCCGTGGCTACAGGACCGTCAGGGAGATCGAATCCGACATGAACAAGGGCACTTTCTCCAATAAGCTCACGCCTACGCCCACTCCGGCTCCCGAAGTTACGCCCGATCCGAAGAGCGATCCGAGAAACGCCGACAGAGGCGCTGAAGACGGTTATGCGAGCGGAAGCAACGAGAACGAGCAGACTCTGTCCGAGAGCATCGACGATCTCCCGATGTCCGAAGTCGCGACCTACATATATCCGCCTTCGGATTCATATACCGAGGCGCGCCTTGCGATAAGGGCGTTCAACACGGGATACAAGTTCCTCAAGGCATATCTGAACTGGCGAGTGTGATCTATGGGTTTATTCAGCAACAAGTACAACACGCCGTTCGATAACGAGGACATGCGCCGCGTAAGGCACGTCGGAAAACCGCGCGCCACGCACATCAAGGCCGCAGGCTACATGACGACCAGGTCCGCATTGTTCCTGGGCTACACTCTCATATCGCTCTGTCTGCAATACGCCGTAGGCAACGTGGCCTTTTGGTGGCCGATCGCATGTTCCGCCGTCGTTCTGTTTTTGTGGTCCGTTACGCTGAGGTTCTTCATCCGCCCAAAGCTTTCGATCCTGTCGTTTGTCTTTGCCGCATTGCTGTTCACAGCGGCATCGGAGGCGTCCTTCAGGATGGGATGGTGCGGCTCCGCGTCAGGCGCGCTGTTCATCCCGATGGCGATCGGCATAATGTCTTTGTCGCGCTTCAAGGCCGATGACGAGGACGAGTTCACCGTGGCGTTCTTCACTGACGAAGTGTTCAAGCCCTTCATGCTTGCGGTAGCGGCGTCCGCTTTCGGCTTCTTTGCATCGGGCCTGTTTGAAAAGAGATACGTATTTACCGCGCTCCTGGCAGGAACGGCCTTTCTGATCCTCTTTTCGTGGGGCCTGTCGAAGGTCTCAGGAACGCCCAGGCTCTTTACCTCGAGGGGTCTTACCGAGTTCTGGGACATCCCTGTGGCGGATTTCCAGGAGATCAGGAGATATATCTTTGCCAGATCGGCGTTCGGGATAATAATGGTGGTCATTGCGAGCCTTCTTTTCGCGCTCTGGGTACTGGTCGGAGGCACATACGCCAGGATGATCTCCGTCCCTGCCGCCGCCATCGTTCAAACGATAATCGCGATGTCTTTGCTGTCTTTTTCAAGAGGAGGCATCAGGAAATCAGTATTCGGCCTGCGCTATTTCGTCAGCGAGACCGCGATCGGCGCCCAGTTCCTCGCGGTATTTTTCCTCGCGCACCAGGAGCACGTCCCGTCGTTTTTCAGCATCGTCGTGGCTGTAATCCTTGCGATCCTTACGGATACGATGCTTACGGCACTGCTTTCGGTCATCAGAAGACGCCAGATCTTCGTCACGAAATCCAGATATCTGGACGGTCTGCCGTTCTATCTGGTGCTCACTTCACTTATTTGCATGATAGTTGAGACGTGTCTTTATAGTCTCGCGGGATTGTGATATAATCTGTTTCGCGCCAAAGAGCGCCATACGATTGTGTAGCTCAGCTGGATAGAGCGTCCGCCTCCTAAGCGGAAGGCCAGCGGTTCGAATCCGCTCACGATCACCAAAATTCGGGGGTTTCGGGGTTTCTCGAAACCCCTGATTTTTCCCAAAAGTGGCTAAACCTGGCTAAACTCTCTCAAAACCTTTAATTTAGGCGGTTTCAAGCCATTTTGAGGTTGTTGAGTTTCTCCCTGATATCTTCCACTTTGCGTCTGTCACTGAACGAATAATGCCTTTCATTCGTCTGCATTGAGTGACCCAAAACGAGACAGCGTTCGTTGCAGTCTGCACCAGCTTCTATGAGTCTTGCATTGAAGGCAACACGGAAAGCATGATTGTGAGAGATCTTTATACCCAGCGTTTTACATCTTCTGCGTAAATAGTACCCGTAAGAGTCTTTTACTACTGGTGATCCGTCAGGGTGATGAAAGAGATATTCTGATTCACCGGGAAGCTCAAATGCTATTTTAAGAGCCATTCTGCATCTTTCGGTGATAGGAACGATCCTTCCGCCTTTTGGATTTGCCCTCTCGTTTTTGGTGTAATCGACATACTGTACACGACGGTTCTTCCACGAATCATCATCGTAGTAGAGTATTTGCTGACGATGAACCCAGATATAGTCGTTATCAATATCAGACTTTTTTAGCGCAGCCAATTCTCCGATACGCAGTCCGGTTTCCATTGCTACGAGTATCATTGACGCGTGAGGGTTCTTTTGGTCATTGAGGCAGTATTCCCTCAATTTGTTTAATTCCTCGTTTGAAAATGACCTTTCCTCATTCGGTCTCACGGTCAGATTACAGAACTTATAGTAATCTTCTGCGAGAATATTAAGTGCCGGATTTGAGAAACAATAACCCAAACGCATTCCGTAATCAAATACTGCTTTAACATGCTGGAGCATCTTTTTCATAGCTTCTTTTCTGGGTCTTCTTGAAAGAAAATCCATAACGAACCATTTTCTTAACTGATCTTCAGTAATTAGAGCAATGTCCTTATTTCTGATGGACTCAGGTATGAATTTGCAGTAACGCCGGTAGTCTCTGAGCGTCAGTTCCGACCTTCCGCGATCGCGCTTGGATTCGATGAACTGGTTGAAGGTCTGTTCATATGTCTTCGTTTTATCGTCTTTTGCGTGGTAGAAATCGTATAAGTATTCGTAGATTTTGTCTTCGGTAGGTTTTAACACCGCCTTTCTCTTACCGTCGACATAGATGTGCGTACTCCAATAGCCTTTTAATTTTTCATTAGTAGTATTGAGAGGCGCAATCTTTTGTTTGTGTCTTGCTTGTACATACAACCGTTTAGCTTTTCTGTTCGTCATATTAGTTAACAATCGGGCTATTTCCGGGTTGCGTTTCAATAATACCACGATTTCTTCTACTGT
>JAFZVF010000028.1 GCA_017617935.1 Clostridiales bacterium
TATTTCCTCGTGGTTTAAAGTAATATTCAGTTGAGCCATGTCCTTAACCTCCTTGTTTGATTTTTGGTGCAACAAAATTATACAAGGTTAAGCCACTTGGCTCTTTTATTTTGAATTTACACAATTATATGGACACGGCTCTTTTTGCTCAAATTAGTGCTCAATCCGGCTCGTTTTTGAGCACTTTTTTGGACACTTTCAAAATCCTGGGACCCGGACCCCGCCCGTAACCGAGCCTTCACGCCCGCCATGCCCGCACCGTCCTTACAGCAGAAAAAACGGCAGCTTTGCGGGCTGCCGTCAGAAGTCTTTCATGAAAAGATCAGTTCCAGAAAAGGTCCTTATGTGCGAGTTCAACGATCACCGTGTAAACGATCGTCTGCTCTTCGGTGAGGCCGCTCGTGATGGGCATCGTCATCGGATCGTCTGCAAAAGCAGTGCCTTCAACGTTGCTGCGAATATTGTTCTTGCTGTAAAACGTGAGATACGTCTTATTGCCGTCCTTGTGATTCGCGTTTTTAATTAAGATCTCGTTATCAACGAGCTGTTTATAATGCATCGTTCCCAAATAGACGATGCGGAAATGCTTATTATTTAGCAGATCCTTGAGCTTCTGGATGTCCTGATCGTTCAAGAAGAGCGAACCGTCGAGGTCATCTAAGATTATCACGTGGAAAGCTCTGTCCGCATAAAGATTCAGCGCAAGTCCTGTGTCGTTGAGAGCATTGACTCTGCGGGCCTTGAGATTATCAGGTCCGATCGGATCCTTCTTGTAAAATATGACGTCAACGTTCCGCTGGTTGAGCTTTTCAACATACTCTGCCATGCGCTTTTGCTGGGAGGCAGCATTCATCTCTTTGCCGCTTCCGAACGATGACGTGATCATTATCACTATAACCCACGGAACTATGACCAGCAGTGCGATGGCCATGATGATCCTGGCTCTAACATTGTCTTTCATTTTTCTATCCCTTTTCCCTTTATCCCAAATAATTATCCTCGTATTCCGCTATCGGAACGGGCTTGCTGAAATAATACCCCTGAATCACGTCGCAGCCAAGTGCTTTGAGCTCGTCGATCTGAGGCCTTGTCTCCGCGCCTTCCGCGAGGCACACAAATCCCAGTTCCTTTGCGAGCGAAATGATGTGCCTGATGACCGCGATGTCCTGTTTGTGCGCGTTTTCAATGCCGACCTTGTCAACGAAGCTCTTGTCGATCTTGAGCGTATCCAAAGGCATCTGCGTGAGGAGCGCGAAAGACGAATATCCCGTTCCGAAGTCGTCCATCGAGATGCGGAAGCCTTCATCGCGAAGCTCGCCCAAAACACGGATCATCTGCTCGGTATTGTCGTACGAAGCGCTCTCCGTAAGCTCGAAATCGATCAGGTCGTGGTAGACGCCGTACGAATCAACGATCTCAGTCAGGTGCTTCACGAGATTCACGTCGTAAAGCCGGTCGCGCGAAAGGTTGACTGACACGGGATAAAGGATCTTTCCATCTTTGCGCCATTTTGAAAAAGCCTCGCAGACTTTGCGAAGGACGATGTCATCGATCTTTCCTATCGAACCGTCCTTTTCAAAGAACGGAATGAATCTGCCGGGGCCCAGGAACACTTTGTTCTTGTAGTTCCATCTGATGAGCGCTTCTGCGCCTTTGACCTTCTCGGTCTTTATGTCGAACTTCGGCTGGAGGTAAACGACGAACTCATCGTTTTCGATCGCCGTGTCGAGATATGCCTTGATGTAATTGCCCCAAAGGCTGTCGTTGTACATCTTTTCGGTGTAGACGATGATCTCGGTCTCGTTGTGCTTTATGCCCAGCTTCTGCGCGAGCTTGCCCGCGTCGGCGACACGGTTGCCCAGGAGCATCGCCCTCTGCATCGGCACAAAACCGCACCTGTAGAAGATCTTGTAATTCGGGTCTTCCTTGAGATGCGAGATCCCTTCGAAAAAGCCCATAAGCTTCTCGATGGCCTCTTTTTCGGGCATGTCTTTGATCATCATGGCGAAGTTGTCGTTGTGGCACCTCGCGCTCGCATAGACAAAGTCCGCGTCGTTCATGGCTTTGACAACGTTCTTCAAAACTTCATTCGCCGCGATGTGGCCGTAGACCTCATTGATGACCCTGAATTCCTTTATGTCGAAATGAACGAAAGCATAGTCCTGAATGCCTTTGTCCGCGGGCATTTCGAGGAACGGCACCAGATGATACCAGTTGTAGTGATCTGTGATCGGATCGAAAAGCGCCACCTTGTAAAGCGTTTCCTTATCTATCGCATCGATGTCATCGTTGATTATCGCGTTCGCCTTGTCATCGATTATCTCGCACTCATATAAGATCCTGATCTTCCCGCTGTTTGAAAAGACCGCGATCACGTCGGGCGAGCTCTTTATCATGAGATTGCTGTACACCCTGTGCGCATCGTCAGCCATCGAGATCTCGGCGATGTTTTCCCTGATCGAATCAATGTCCGGCTTATAATCATCGTCAAACTCGATCGAATAGAAATATGCCGCGCCGATCTCAACCGAATCGAGCTCGTAAGGATAATTTATCCTGTCATCGCCGGCCCTGAATTCAATGCCGATCACGGGCTCAGCCATGTCTTTCAAAAAGAACACGCCCGGGCTGTCGTACGTGCCGAAAGCATTGGCCAGCACGGCGATCTCGCCCTTCACGTCACCCTTGTAAAACGCATCGATATCCTCCGCGGTAGCGGGAACATAGTAGAGCACCCTCTTGGGCTTATACAGCTGGTTGAGTTTGTTGATGAACATACTGACTCCCTGCTTTTTGCGTCTCCTTTATCCGATCGGCTCGAAATCAGCTGCGCCGTGCTTGCACAGCGGGCAGACAAAGTCTTCAGGCAGCTCGTCGCCTTCATATACGTAACCGCAGATCTTGCAGACGTAGCCCTTCTTGCCCTCGGTCTCGGGCTTCGGCTTGACGTTGTTCTGATAGTAGGTGTAAGTCATAGTCTCCTTCTTGGTGATGACGCGCGACTCAACGACGGAGCAGATGAACATTCCGTGCGTTCCCAAGTCAACGTAATCTTCAACCTTGAGCGAGAAGAACGCATTGATGTACTGCGGGAGGAACCTAAGTCCGTTGTCAGACCTCATCTCCTCAATGCCCGCAAACTTGTCGGCCGTTCTTCCCGACCGGAAACCGAAGTTCTGGAAAACGGAGAACGGTGCATCGGTCGACAGGCAGTTGACGTTCATGATGCCCGTCTGCTCGATGACGTGGTGCGAATAGTTGTCCTTGTTGATGGCGACCGCGATCCTGTTGGGCGTGTTCGTCACCTGCGAAACGGTATTGACGATAAGGCCGTTGTCCTTCTTGCCGTCGTTGGATGTAACAACGTAGAGGCCGTAGCCGATGTTGAACAGAGCACGCAGATCGTTCTTGTCTGCGGTCTCAGATTTCCTTGCCTTGTACTCTGCGCAGAACTCCTCTGCGAGTGCCTCAAGCTGCGCATTACTCTCCTCATTCAGCGCGGATCTGATGTGGACGACGTTATCCGCAAACGTGCAGTTCTTGCAGTTTTCGAGCATCGTCTTCATGGTCTTTGCGGCGGTCGGCGCCCACGAACCGTTCTCGATGATCCCGATCTTGTGGTTCGCGAAATTGCGCTCTGTCAGGTGATGAATGAACTCCCTCATGAACGGGAAGATCCCTGCGTTGTAAGTCGTTGTTGCGAGGATGATCTTGCCGTATCTGAAAGCGTCCTCAACGGCCTCCGCCATGTCGCATCTCGCGAGATCGTTTACGACGACCTTGGGGCACCCCTTGTTCTGCAGCATTTCAGCGAGCTTTTCGACTGCCTTTTTGGTGTTTCCGTAAACCGAAGTGTAAGCGATTACGATGCCCTCAGTCTCCTGCTGGTAAGATGACCAGATGTTGTAAAGGTTGATGTAATATCCGAGGTCCTCTTTCAGAACCGGTCCGTGGAGCGGGCAGATGATCTGAATGTCAAGGTTTGCAGCCTTCTTGAGGACTGCCTGAACCTGCGGGCCGTACTTTCCGACGATGCCGATGTAATATCTTCTCGCTTCGCAAGCCCAATCTTCCTCAACGTCCAGCGCACCGAACTTTCCGAAGCCGTCAGCCGAGAAGAGCACCTTGTCCGTTGAATCGTAGGTCATTACGACTTCCGGCCAGTGGACCATCGGCGCACCGACGAAGTTCAAAA
>JAFZVF010000029.1 GCA_017617935.1 Clostridiales bacterium
AATTTTGATTATATTTTTAAGAAACCGCTCAACCACGGGCTTTTTCCTAGAAAAACAAAGGAGTTACCGAAACCGATAACTCCTCTATGGTGGGAAGAGGTGGATTCGAACCACCGAAGTCACTGACGACAGATTTACAGTCTGTTCCCTTTGGCCGCTCGGGAATCTTCCCATATTCAATTATGTTAGTGTAAGTTGGTGGGCCTTCGGGGACTCGAACCCAGGACCCGCCGGTTATGAGCCGGATGCTCTGACCAACTGAGCTAAAGGCCCACGTTTTACACTTAAGTGCTTTTAAGCGCTTGAATAGTATAAATATATTGGCCCCGTTAGTCAAGCACATTTTTAAGCAAGTCTAACGGGGCCGATAAGCCTTATTTTGCTGTTATATAGCCCTTCTTTACAAGAAGCTCAGCGGAAAGGACTCCGCCGCCTGCTGCGCCTCTCAGGGTATTGTGAGACAGACAGCAGAACTTGTAATCAAAGATGATGTCGTCTCTTAAGCGGGCAACGGATACACCCATGCCGTTCTCGAACATGGCGTCGAGCTTAGGCTGGGGACGGTTGTCGTCCGGCAGATACTGCAGGAAGTGCTTCGGAGCTGAAGGCAGACCGAGCTTGACGGCCTCGCTCTCGTAGTTGTTCCAAACATCGATCATCTCCTCGATCGAGGGCTTGTTCTCGAAGGATACGGAAACTGCAGCCGTATGGCCTTCCTGAACGGCTACGCGGTAGCACTGCGCAGAGATCAGAGGCTTTTGAGCGAGCTCGATGTGGTCGCCTGCAAACTTACCCCAAACCTTGAGGGGCTCCTTCTCGGACTTCTCCTCTTCACCGCCGATGAACGGGATTACGTTTCCGACCATCTCGGGCCAGATGTCGAATGTCTTGCCTGCACCGGAAATCGCCTGATACGTGCATACGTTGATGGCCTTGATGCCGTTCTTGAGGAAAGGCGTAAGGGCAGGAACGTAGCTCTGGATGGAGCAGTTCGGCTTGACTGCGATGAATCCTCTCGTTGTTCCGAGTCTCTTTCTCTGGGCATCGATCAAAGCGGCATGGTCGCTGTTGATCTCAGGAATGATCATCGGGACGTCCTCTGTCCAGCGGTTTGCGGAGTTGTTGGAGATGACGGGCGTCTCAAGCTTTGCAACCTTCTCTTCGAGAGCCTTGATCTCATCCTTCTTCATGTTTACCGCGCAGAAAGTGAAATCGATCTGCTTGCAGTATTCTTCTATGTCTTCCGTGCTGTACACGACCATCTTCTTAACGTATTCAGGCATCGGCAGATCGATCTTCCAACGGCCTGCTACAGCTTCCTCATAGGTCTTGCCTGCAGAACTCGGAGATGCGCAGAGAGCTACGCACTCAAACCAGGGGTGGTTCTCAAGCAATGTAATGAAGCGCTGTCCTACGTAACCCGTAGCACCGATAACGCCGACTTTCAATTTCTGTTCCATACTCTTTTTCACTACTTTCGTTTCGTATTTTGTCCGTCTGTCACGCACAATTGTTTTTGGTACGTGCACAATATTAACACAATGACTTTTCCATAACAAGTACACGCACAACAAAAATCGTTAATTTCGCTGTGTTAAAATATAACAAAATAAACAACCTGGAGTTAACCTCAAGTGCAGACCTTCCCCGTTCTTGACCAGTACCGCAATTACATGCTTGCCGCGCTCGGCAGATCCGAGCTCACCGTCAAGGAATACACCTATGACATAATCTGCTTCTGCAGGTTCTACAAGCAGGACAAGAATCTGGTCAATTCAGATATTGAATTCGAGGAAATAGACGTCTCGGACATAGACGTCGCCTTGCTGAACAAGGTGACGACCGACGACCTTCTCGCCTTCATAATATGGCTTTCGAGGACCAGGAAGCAGTCAAACGCGGCAAGGGCCAGGCACGTGGCATCTCTGAAGAGCTTCTTTAAATACCTTCATTCAAAAAAGAGACTTATAGACAATAATCCCGCATACGATCTGGAGACTCCCAAGATCGGCAAGCGCAACCCGAAGTACCTCACCCTTGAGCAGAGCCAGAAGCTGTTGCAGGCCGCGTATGAATCACCGAAGGAATCCAACGTCAGGGACTACTGCATGCTGACGCTCTTCCTCAACTGCGGAATGCGTCTTTCAGAGCTGAGGGGCATCAACATCAACGACATCAGAGGCACCACCCTCACCGTCATAGGAAAAGGCAACAAGGAAAGGACGATCTACCTCAACGACTCCTGCCTTGCGGCTTTGGACGACTGGATGAACGAGAGAACGGCTATGAAGGTCAAGCCGGAAGCCGAAAAGGCCCTGTTCGTCTCAAAGCGAGGCACGCGCATATCGGACGACATGATACAGATAATTATCAAGAGACTGCTCGACGAGGCGGGAATCGACACGCGCGTCTATTCCGTACACAAACTCAGGCACACGGCCGCCACGCTGATGTACAAATACGGACACGTCGACATCAGGAACCTTCAGATGATATTGGGCCATCAGAGCGTCTCCACTACCCAGATTTATACCCACGTAGAAGAAGAAGCTCTCCAGAGAGCCGTTGAAAGCAATCCTCTGGCGAGCTTCGATCCCGAAAAGAATTCAGGCAATAAGTCTTAGATCAGCCGCTTGTAGCAGAAATGGCGGGCTCAGGCGTCGTGTTGATGACGGGAGCCAGAGCGGTGTCACTAGTCTCAGTAGTAGCAGCCGTCTCCGTTGAAGTAGTATTCGGATCCACCTGATGTTGCTGAACGGTTCCATTTGCATCGAAGAACCTCAGCTTGATCGGATAGAACGGAATTGCCGCTATGTACTGCTGCTGTATGGATGACTTCTCGTAGATGCTCCTTTCCTTGATCAGGGGCGAATTCCTGTAAGGAAGCGTTACCGAAACGTAAGCGACAAACCAGACGATGGCCGCAAGGATGATCACTTCAAAAACGAGAAGCGGCGTAACCTGGAAGAAGCTGCTTACCTTATTGAGCTGCTTCGTCCTCTTGGTCTTCTTTACGTCCGTCGAGATGAACTCGGCCATCTTGTAGCTTCTCGAATCTATCTTGGCGATGATCTTCTCGATCATGGAGTTGCGGGTGTATTCATCGAGCTTCCTCTCCTGGAAGGTAATGTCCGCAGGAAGAGGATACTCTGCAACGACCGCCTTCGCGTTTTCGAGCAGGATGTCGCCGAAATCGTAGATCACGCGGTCTCCGGGGATGTTCGCGCGCTTTGCGTAAATGTCGAGATAAGACTTCACTATCGCCCTCTCGCATCTCGTAGCCTCTTTCGTCACGCCGAAAACGGACGAAAACACCATGTCTACCGTGGCCTCGTAAAAGTCCTTCAAGTTCTCTCTAGTCAGTTTTTCATTCCAAAGTTCATCTGCCATGATCAGACACCTCCGTTTCCGGGATCGTCATCGTTAAGGAAAGCCATGGGATCAGCCGGCTGCTGCGGATAGGGATTCTGTCCGTACATATCCGGTCCGTTCTGAGGCTGGTACGGCTGCTGTACAGGAGCGTACGGTTGCGGCTGAACGGGCTGCTGATAGTACTGCTGCTCATAAGGCGTCTGCTGTTCAGGCTGATACTGCGGCTGATACGGCTCAGGTTGAGGCTGATACTGCGGCTGCACGGGAGCGTACTGCTGAGGCTGATATTGAGGTTGTTGGTACGGCTGCTGATACTGCTCCTGCTGAGGCTGTGGCTGGTACTGCGGTTGCGGAGCGGGTGCCTGATACGGCTGGGGCGCCTCACCAAACGCGGACTGCGGAGCATAAGCCGGCGCGCTCTGAACAGGAGCCTGTGCATACGGATTGGGCATCGGAGGATTGTTCCTTGAAGGCTTCCTTCTCGGCTCAGGCTTCAGCGAGGGATCGTAGTCGTCAACCATGGACGAATATGCGGACGCGGGATAGATGAACGCGATGAGCGCGACGAGCACCGTCACGATGAGCATTACTATCCTTACGTTGTTGACCATGAATGCGGTCATGGAGATCGGAATGATTATCCCGATTCCGAAATAGAAGGTGTACTCCGCGCACTTCCTGAGGTTAGTCCTTATCCTTCCGCTGCAGATAAGGTAAAGAGCGTAGATGTAATAGAAATCATGAATTCCAAGGCTTATTCCGAGGAACGCCGAAGTTATGACGAGCGTCTTGGCCGAAGGAAGGAGCGCGAACACAAGAAGTCCGAGGACCGTTGAAGCGGCCTGTATCAATACCCTTATCTTAGAGGTAAGGATGTGCTCGTAATGCGTCTTGATGAAGGTGCAGACCGCACAGGCGGAGAATGCACAGACAAGATAGAAGAATGACGAAGTGGCAAGCGAGATGCCCACGTTTCCCAAGAAGTTCGGAATGAACACGAGCATGAAGGCAAGCGAAACGCCGAGCATCAGGAACGAGGAATTGAGGAACCTCCCTGCCCTTGAGTCGGAAATGACCCTGATCCAGCTGCCCAATGTGAGCGGAGCTTCCTTTACGACGGAGTTGTTCTGCATGAAATAGATCATGCCGACGGCCGTAAGGATGAGCGCCGCACCGCTGATGACGGCAACGATGAGAAGTCCGAAACGCTCGTAGCAGATTCCGGTAATGACCGTTCCTACAGATACGCCCAGGAAATACGAAGTGCTCTGGACGTTGTGGATGATCTTGTCGCTGTAGTCCTTGTATCCGAGCTTGCCCGCGTTGATCCTGTAGTCCCTTAAGAAGTCAAGCGGCATTCCGAAGCAGAAGCCGACGGGAAGCGCCAATACGGCGGTCACGTACGGTATGTTGATTATTCCCGCGACGAGCGCCAAGAAATATCCAAGTCCAGTTATCGTGAGAAGCGCGACGCGGCTGGTCAGCTTAGACTTGAGCTCCGCCCTTATCGATGAGAATCCGAAGAATCCGAAGATGAACAAAAGAAGAGCTCCCGCTATCAAGGCCTGTACCACGTACACCGGCATGTCGGACAATGAATCCTTGAAATAGTCCGCAAAAGAGATCGGCATCATGACGGAACCGAAGGCCGCGAAGAATGACAGGAACCTGTTCGCGTTCTCTCCGTACATTACGAGCACCGGAGTGTTGCCGGAGATGCCGTGGGACATCGTCGAGATGATGAGGTTCAGCTCGAAGATCGCGATGCCCATCGAAATGGCGATCGAGAATATCGTGAACACCCATGAAAGGCTCATTCCGTTGCGGGTATCGTCAAAGTCCGCCTTGGGCATCATGATCTCCAAGATGCCGGAAACCGTATTCTCGGAAGAGATTATCGGAGCAATGGCGCAAACGTAGGATTTTCCTGCCTCGGTCCTCGTGGTAAACGCGGTCTCCTGAAGCTGGAAGCAGTTGATGTACTGGTCGCCTACTCCGGTAAGATAGTACTGCTCGTTGGAAGTGGGCGAAGCCGTTGAAGAATAAAGCCTGAGGAAGGAATCGCCGGCCATCGTGTAGACCGAGATTATATACTGCTTGTCCTTGTCATAGGAATATACGGGAAGCATGTAAGACATGTTCTCGGAAACCTGCGTGTAGCTGAGCGCCATGGCGGATGACACGGCGCACTTCTGCATCGCGTCCGCACGCTCGCTCTTGAGCGCCGTGACGTATACGGAAGAAAGCTGCCTCGACATGACGAGGAGAACTACCAATATGATCGCAAAACAATAGCCGATGGCTGAAGATATTATTCTCTTGTCACGCGCCCTTGCGGACTCCGAGACCTGAGCGCCTGCATTTCCCTGCTTGCGGCGGATCATCTTGATGAAGAGCTCCTGCAGTATGAAAACGACGACGCCGAAGATTACGGCTATGATAACCGCCGTCAGGATCCTTCCTTCAAGCTTGTTTCCGAGATCGTACAATCCGTCAAAGGTGCACTTGTATTCAAATACTCCTACGACCATTCCCGTACCGTTCGTGATCGGAAGGATGACGCTCTCGTAATTGGAGCCCTTTACCACGGACGGCTGGTTAGTGCCGTTGAGCCAGGTGGAGATGTCGCGGTTTGCGACTGCGAATTCTGCGGTGTTTGCCACGCCCTCGCTGACGAGAAGCGAAAGCTGTCCATCCTTATATGCGAAAAGGCCGTAACCCTCCGCCGAAAGGTTTTCGCTCGTCGTATCGGCGAGCATCAGGCTCAGGAGCGATCCGTACTTGAGCGGCGAATTCACGGTATTGGAAGAAAAATCGTCACCGTCTATGCAGGTCCTTGCGATGTCACAGACCTGATTGACCTTTTTGTCAGAGATGCCCTTGAACTCGCCTTCAAACTGAAGTCTCATGTGGTGGACCGCAAAGGAAACCGCCGCGATCGACACTATGAACGACACTATCGTCAGAATAACGATGCGTACGAGACGGTCAACTACGTTGCCCTTCTCTTGTGCGCTATCATTCTTTAAATTTGCCATAAAGTCATTCTCCTCACAGTAGTCAGAAAAACTCAATTTATAATTATACAATAAATATTTGAAAAAATAAAAAAGGCAACTGCCTGACGGCAACTGCCTTTATGGTTGCGGAGGTGGGACTCGAACCACACGACCTCCGGGTTATGAGCCCGACAAGCTACCAACTGCTCTACTCCGCGATATTAGTTTGTCTGCATTCTCCGGAATAAATGGTGCTCGTGACCGGACTTGAACCGGTACGGATTTTACTCCGACGGATTTTAAGTCCGTTGCGTCTGCCAATTCCGCCACACGAGCCTATCCGTAAATGCCACAAGATACTAACACGAGGCACCATCAATGTCAAGGCAAAGGATTTTGAGAAAAAAGCCGTTTTCGGACGTTTGTAACTTAATCTTAATCATAAGGACTTGCTATAATAATTGAACGAAATTCAATTATCGATAGAATTGAACTATATTTAAAAATCTGTGAGGACAAAATTATGCCACTAGATCCAGATGAATTGAACAAGAACAACAAAGGAAAGGGTCCCAACAAGCCTGCAGGCGGCAAAGACGATTTTGTCGGCTCTTCGTTCGCGGTTCAGTTCAAACCCGGCGACAAGGCCAGTTCGGTCTCCGACAAGCTGAAAGAGGGCGGCAATGACGCTCCGGACGATTTCGACGCATTCAAGGATGAGTTTGACGATTTCGTATTCGACGAATCAATAACTCCCTTCAAGCCCGCAGAAGGCAGCGAAGCTGCCAAGCCGGCTTTTGAGCCCAAGGGAGGCGCACAGCCCGTCAGACCGGCACACGTCGCTCCCGCAGCACAGAGGCCCACTCCCGCTCCCGAGAAGAAGGACGATTCCGGCATTCCCGCTTTCCCCAAGGATGGCGGTACTTTTGACAGAAAGCCTTCCGACAGCATTACAAAGGGTCCCGACAAGAACAACACTCCCGTCTTCGGAAGCGAAGACAAGGGTAAGGTCAAGCCGGTAAGCCCCGCTCAAAAGAAGGACGAGAAGCTCTTCTCTTCCGGAAACAATCTCGATTATGCTACATCCGAGCACGACAAGGACAAGAGCCCCTTCGCAAACGCAAAGCGTCCTGACATGCCCACTCCCGATGAAGTCAACATCCCCAGAGCTGAAAAGAAGCCTGAGGTAAAGACTTACGGAACGGTTTCTTCCGGCGTTAACGCGTTCGGTGCCAAGCCCAAGGACAAGGCTCCCGAAGCCGAAAAGGAAGAAAAGGGCGGCACTTCACCTTTCGTGATCAGGCCTACTCCCTCCCCCAAGCCGGCAATGCCCAAGTCGGCTGAAGCTCCCGCAAAGAGCATAATTCCAGGCAAGGATCAGGCTCCCGCTGCAAACGCTCCCAAGGCCGAGCCTGCAAAGCCCGCCGCTCACATTCCTCCGGCTGCGGCAAAATCCGCCAATAACGAAAAGCCTGCACACACTCCTCCTGCAGCAGCAAAGGCTGAGAAGGAAGCAAAGGATTCGAAATCCGCTCCTGCGGCTCATACGCCTCCGGCAGCGCACAAGGCTCCCAAGGCGCCTGAAGCTCCCGCAAAGAGCATCATCCCCGGCAAAGAAGCGGCTCCCGCCGCAGCAACCGCTGCCGCAGCTGCCTCAGAAGCAGCCGAGAAGCCTGTTGGCCAGCGTCCCGGCGAAGCTGCAAAGCAGAAGGCTCCCGCCCTTTCAAGACCTGCTCCTACCGGAGCCGCGATCGATTCGATCAGGCCTGAAGACCCGAGACGCATGCTTGCCGTAGAGAAGAGCCAGAAGGACAGTTCTTCCACGCCTCACGAAAAGCCGAACATCTCTCCCGTCGATACGGTTAAGAAGACAAGAAAGAAGAAGGAAACCAAGTCAGCAAAGGATCCGGGCGTTGGCGGCATCGTTGCGCTCGTCGTAATCATCGCGGCATTCATCGGCATCCTCCTTCTGCTCCAGAACCTCGACAAGATCAGTACGGTATTCGGAAGAAAGCCCGTAGAGACGCTCCCTACGATCCAGACAACGACAACCGCTGCCGTTACGCCTTCGGAATCCACTACGGAAGCTACAACGACTGAAGCTACGACCGAGTCAACGACAGAAGCAACAACTGCCGAAACGACAACGGAAGCAACGACCACTACGGAAGAGACGACAAAGGCTACCACCAAGGCAACCACAAAGGCTACGGCAAAGCCTACGTCCGCCAACAACGCTTCCACGGGCATCGCTACAAAGGCTTTCAAGACTAAGGTTACCAACTTCAAGCGTACGTCCAACGGCTTCAAGTTCGAAGTACAGATGACGAACGGTTCAGGCAAGACGGCAAGCCTTAAGAAGTCACTTAGCGCCTTCAGCATCCAGCTTACGACCTCTGCTTCCGTCAAGAGCCTTTCTTCCAAGTACTTCACTTTCAAGCTCAAGAACGGATACTGGGTAGGAACGCCTATTGACGCATCCATCAAACCCGGTGAAAAGCTCACGATCACCGTAAACGTTAAGACAAGCGGAAAAGCCGAATACTTTGGCTATACAAAGAGCAATTTCAAGTGGAATTGAAAACTTTCCGCCTAGACCAAGAAAAAAGGGCTGAACTTCGGTTCAGCCCCTTTTTTTGCAATGAATTAAATCAATCCTTGATCTTTACGGTATCAAATACGAACTTGTCCTTCTTGTAATCGATCTTAAGCGACTCGACGTCCTTGAGCGCGCCTGACAGGAACATGTCCGAAAGAGGATCCTCGATGTTCTTCCTGATGGCCTTTCGAAGCGGTCTTGCGCCATACTTCTCGTCGTATCCGACGGCGGCCAGCCTGTCGCCCGCGGCCTTCGTGATGGAGCCCTTGATGTGCTTGTCTTCGAGCGAACTGAAGACGTCCTTGATCATGATGTCGACGATCGAACGGATCTCCTCAGGCTTGAGCGACTTGAAGATGATGACGTCGTCTACCCTGTTGAGGAATTCCGGACGGAAAGTCTCCTTGAGGGCGGACTGGACGTGCTGCTCCATAGCCTCGTGAGTGCTGTTGAAGAAGCCGATCGTTGACGCCTTGGCAGAGCTTCCCGCATTGGAAGTCATTATGATTATGCAGTTCTCAAAGTTAACGTGCAGGCCGTGGCTGTCGGTAAGGATGCCGTCATCGAGCATCTGCAAGAGCAGATTGAACACGTCGGGATGAGCCTTCTCGATCTCGTCGAAAAGGATTACCGAATAAGGCTTTCTCCTTACCTGCTCGGTAAGCTGGCCCGCATCGTCGAAGCCGACGTATCCCGGAGGGGAACCTATCAGCTTGCTTACTGAATGGGGTTCCATGTATTCCGACATGTCGATCCTGATAAGAGCTTCCTCGGAATCAAACATGATCTCCGCAAGAGCCTTAACAAGCTCGGTCTTACCTACGCCGGTAGGTCCTACGAATATGAAGGAAGTGGGCTTGTGCTTCTTGGTAAAGCCGGCCCTCGTGCGTCTTACGGCATTGGAAACCGCATGAACGGCCTCTTCCTGGCCGATGACCCTCTTATGCAGCCTCTCTTCGAGGTGCGCGAGCTTCTCGGTCTCCGTCTCGGAGATCGATTTAAGGGGAATGCCGGTCCACATCTCCACCACCCTGGCGATGTCCTCGACCTGGATGGGATCAGGCTTTACGTCATTCTCGAGAGCTTCGAGCTCATTTGCGAGCTTGTCTACCTTGGCCTTGAGTTCCGCGGCCTTCTCATAGTCGCCCTCACGCTCTTCAGGAGACGAGTTCTCCATGGAATCGATCTGACGCTGATGTTCAGCCTTTGCCGTCTCAAGCGCCTTCCTCGTATTTGCGAGCTTGACAAGCTTTATGTTCTTGAGGTTTGCGGCAGAACCCGCCTCATCGATAAGGTCGATCGCCTTGTCGGGAAGGTATCTGTCGGTGATGTATCTCTTGGAAGCCTTTACGGCGAACTCGATTACCTCATCAGAATAAGTCACGTTGTGGTGCTTCTCATAGTAATCCTTGATTCCCTTGAGGATCTCTATGGAAGTCTCTACAGAAGGCTCGTCGAGTATGATCTTCTGGAAACGCCTCTCAAGAGCGGAATCCTTCTCGATCTTCTTATACTCCGCCGTAGTCGTCGATCCGAGTATGCGGAGTTCTCCCCTTGCGAGCGCGGGCTTAAGGATGTTTGCCGCGTTGGTCGAACCCTCAGCGTCTCCAGCTCCGATGATCGTATGAAGCTCATCGATGACGAGAATGATGTTCTCAGCCTTGATCGCCTCGTTGATGACGCCCTTGATTCGGCTCTCGAACTGGCCTCTGAACTGGGTTCCGGCGACCATTGCGGGAAGGTCAAGCTGCCAGACCTGCATGTTCAGGAGCTTTTCGGGAACGGTTCCTTCAACTATCTTGACCGCAAGGCCCTGTGCGACGGCCGTCTTGCCTACGCCCGGAGCGCCGATGAGTACGGGATTGTTCTTGGTTCTTCTATTGAGGATCTGGATGCATCTCTCGATCTCCTTGTCGCGGCCTACGATCCTGTCGATCTTTCCTGCAGCGGCGCGCTCGGTAAGATTCGTACCGAACTCGCTCAAGTACTTCATCCTCGTGCGGCCCTTGCGCCTTGTATCCTTGGCGGTATCAGCGCCGTCACGGTCATCAGACTCGGAACCGGGCCTTCTGCCAAACAGGTTGTCGAAAAACGAAGGACGGTCTCCGCCGTTCTTATCCTTATCCTTGCCTTCGTCAGCATCCTCAGGCTTTACGGGATCCGAGATCCCTACGGGAGTGCTGTCCTCGTCAAACTCGTATGATTCGTCATCGTCAGAGTCATCGCCTCCGAAGTCGAGGTCGCCGCCTGCAAGCTGCTTGAGAAAATCACCGGGATCGACAGACATACCGTTGTTGGAGATCATCTCCTCAAGCCTGTCGCTCATCTCATCAATGTTGTCAGCATTGATTCCCGTCGCCTTGAACATGTCCGTTACTCCGGCTATGCCGGATTCATATGCGCACTTGAGGCAGAAGCCCTCGTCGATGCGCTTGCCGTCCTCATAACGGCTCGTAAAGACTATTGCGTGTCTTGTGTTACAAATACTGCAAAGTGCCATTTCTATTACTCCGTAGGTTTACTCTTTCCCCTGTTCCTTTATTTTCCTTCTCACCCTCGGCCCTGTAAGTATATCATATTGTTCCTCTTCGAGCCTTGCGGTGTCGATAAACGCTGAAATGTCGGCATACTGGCCGTTCTTTTTCGCCTTCTCGAGCACGGGCTTCAGGAACTGGCCCGTATATGACTTCTTGACCTTGCTGATCTCTTCGGGCGTGCCCGTTGCTATTACCTGGCCGCCGTCATCACCGCTCTCGGGACCGAGATCGATTATGTGGTCCGCGGTCTTTATGACGTCGAGGTTGTGCTCGATAACCACGACCGTGTTCTTCGTCTCGGTAAGGCGCTCCAATATCTCCACTAGCTTGTGTACGTCAGCCACGTGAAGGCCCGTCGTGGGCTCGTCAAGGACGTAGATGGTCTTTCCGGTCGAACGGCGCGACAGCTCTGAAGCAAGCTTGATCCTCTGCGCCTCGCCTCCCGACAGCGTCGTGGAAGGCTGGCCGAGCTTGATGTAGCCCAAACCGACGTCCTGGAGCGTCCTAACCTTCTTATAGATCGCGCTGTGGTTCTTGAAGAAGTCGCAGGCCTCATCAACTGACATATCGAGAACGTCAGAGATGTTCTTGCCATTGTAACGGACTTCCAGGGTCTCCCTGTTGTAACGCTTGCCCTTGCAGACGTCGCACGTGACGTAGATGTCAGGCAGGAAATGCATCTCTATCTTGTTGACGCCGTCGCCAGAGCACGCTTCGCACCTTCCGCCCTTGGTGTTGAACGAAAACCTTCCGGGACCAAATCCCCTTGCCTTTGCGTCAGGCGTCTCGGAAAAGAGCTTCCTTATCAGATCGAAAAGGCCGATGTAAGTGGCGGGATTGCTCCTCGGAGTCCTTCCTATCGGGCTCTGGTCGATGCATATGATCTTGTCGAGGTTGGAATACCCCGTTATCCTGTCGCACTTTACGCGCGTCTTGTGGGCGCCGTTAAGCTCGTGTGAAAGGTATGGCACGAGCGTTGAATTGATCAGCGAAGACTTGCCTGAGCCGGAAACTCCCGTTACGACCGTGAAAAGTCCCAAAGGGATGTCCACGTCGACGTTCTTGAGGTTGTTGACCGATGCTCCCTTGATCGAAAGCATCTTCTTCGGATCGGGCTTTCTTCTGTCAGACGGAACGGGAATGAACTTCCTTCCGGAAAGGTAATCTCCCGTAACGGATTCCGGCGTATTGATGACATCGTCTATCGTGCCCTGGGCGACCACTTTGCCTCCGAACACGCCTGCTCCGGGGCCAATGTCTATCAGGTGATCGGCAGACCTCATTGTCTCCTCGTCATGCTCGACGACGAGGATCGAGTTGCCAAGGTCCCTCAGCTTGAACAAAGTCTTTATGAGCTTGTCGTTATCCCTCTGGTGAAGTCCAATGGAAGGTTCGTCAAGAACGTAGAGTACGCCCTGCAGGCCCGCGCCTATCTGCGTCGCAAGCCTGATCCTCTGAGCCTCTCCGCCCGAAAGCGTTGCAGAAGACCTCGAAAGCGTCATGTAATCAAGGCCGACGTCGTAAAGGAAGCGCAGCCTTGCAGTTACTTCCCTCAAGATGGGAGCGGCAATCTCAGTCTTCATCTTTGAGAAGCTCAGGCCCTCAAAGAAAGCGATCATGTTCTTAACGGACATGTTCGTAAGCTCGCTGATGTTCAGGCCTCCGATCTTGACTGCGAGGCTGTTCGGATTGAGCCTTGCGCCGCCGCATACGGGGCACACGTCGATGCTCATGTAGCGCTCGTACGAGGCCTTTGCATCCTCAGACATGGATTCCCTCCAACGCCTGTTGACGCTGGGGACCACGCCCTCCCAGGCGGAATAGTAATCGCCTTCCCTGGGATAAACCGAATTGGTCGTGTCTATCTTCAGCTTCTCGCCGCCGTTGCCGTACATGATTATGTCCTTGATCTCGTCAGGGAGCTTGTAGTAAGGCGTATCAAGCGAGAATCCGTATCTCTCGGACAAAGCGGTAATGAACCCCCTGCCCCAGCTCTTCGGATCGTCAAAGTTCCAACCAGCGGTCCTGACCGCGCCTTCGTTGATCGAAAGCTTGGGGTTTGTAACGCAGAGCTCGGGATCGACCTTTATAAGCGTTCCTATGCCGGAACAGTTCGGGCATGCGCCCTCAGGGCTGTTGAACGAGAAGCTCCTGGTCGTGATCTCGCCAAAGGAGATGCCGCAGTCGGGGCAAGCGAGGTTCTGCGAGAAGAACTCCTCGTTCGTCTCATATTCCTTCTCACCGTTTTCACCGGTCTTTGCGGTCTGCGTCTCAACAAGCAGAAGCCCGCCCGAGAGCTTGAGCGCGGTCTCGCAGGAGTCATTAAGCCTTGTGGTGTTGGATTCCTTTATGACCAAACGGTCGACAACCACATAGATCTCGTGCTTGTTGTTCTTGTTGAGCTTTATCTCTTCGTCAAGCTCGTACATTATGCCGTCGACCTTGACCCTCGCGTAACCAGAGCGCCTGAAACTGTCGAAAAGCTTTCCGAACTCGCCCTTCTTGCCCCTGACCATCGGAGCGTAGATTATCATGCGGGTTCCTTCTGCGTACTCCTTGAGCTTGTCGATTATCTGGTCGATCGTCTGCGTCCTTATGGGCTTGCCGCACTTGGGGCAATAAGGCTCGCCCACGCGCGCATAAAGAAGCCTGAAGTAATCGTAGATCTCGGTAACGGTGCCTACGGTAGATCTCGGATTGGAAACAGTGGATTTCTGGTCGATCGAGATCGCCGGAGAAAGGCCTTCAATGCTGTCCAGATCGGGTTTTTCGAGCTGGCCCAAAAACATCCTCGCGTAGGATGAAAGCGACTCAACGTATCTGCGCTGGCCTTCAGCGTAGATCGTATCAAATGCAAGCGAAGACTTTCCCGAACCAGAAAGTCCGGTAATTACAACCATTTCCCGTCTCGGGATGTCTATGTCTATATTCTTGAGGTTGTGCTCGCGCGCGCCTCTGATCTTGATGAACTTGTTCTTTTCCATACAGGCTACCTATTTAATCACAGAATTATATCACGGATTTAAATAATAAGTATGTGGATTAACAGGACAATTTATCACTCTGAAGGGATAAAAGAAAAGCATCTGCTTTTTGAAGCAGATGCTTTTGGATTTAATCTCCATCTTCAGGTTACTTCTTGACCTTTACGAACTTGCCTGAATTCTTTTTCTTGAAGTACGACCTGTACTTCTTCACCTTGGACTTCTTGACCTTAACGGTCTTGACCTTCGATCCCTTGAGCGACTTCTTGACGCCCGATTTCGTGAGTTTCGTCGTGTTCTTGATATAGAGCGTCTTAAGCTTGGAATCCTTGTAGAAGGCCGTAACTCCGATCTTGTAGAGAACCTTGGAAGTTATCACGAAGGTCGACAGCTTGGAGCAGCGCGCAAAAGCGTTTGTTCCAATGGTCTTCAGGCTCGCGCCTCCGGATACCTTGACCAGGTTGGAGCATCCGTAGAAGGCATTGGCATCGATTATCAGGACGTTGGATCCGATGGTGACGGTCTTGACGATCTTGTCTCCGTAGAACGCCTTTGCACCTATGCGGTTGACCTTGTAGATAGTTTCCTTGTATTCAACCGTTGCGGGGATGGAAACCTTTTCCATCGGGTTTTCAACTCCCATGAGCGTTACGGTTCCCGTACCGTCGGTCGAAGGATTCGTTACCACGTATTTGAGGCCATCGACTTTCGCTTCTTCGCCGAGTTTTTCCGCCCCTATCGCAGGGATAATAATTTCCACGGGCTTGAATTCGTGCTGGCAATCCGCATCAGAGAAGCATTTGCCGCATCCCGGTCTCGTGCACTTCCAATACTCCTTGTTGCCGTCGTTGTCACGGGTGGGAGCCTTATACTCGTGATGCTCGAGATGATCCTTGTCATGACCGAGAGCCGGAATGACAACGGGACCGGATATCTCATTTTTACCGTCCGGATCGCTGAAGTATTTGCCACATCTCTTACACCGGTAATACGTCTCGTAACCAGCTTCGGTACAAGTCGCGGCAACGCCCTTGTGTTCATCAAGGTCATGCCCCTTAACCGGATCGACGACGTCTTCGGGCTTTAACTCATGCTGGCCGTATTTGTCGCTGTATAGATGGTTGCATCCGCATTCGGAATCCTTGCACACGTAATATTCATAATTGCCTGCGGTGGTACAGGTGGCAGGATTTGCGGGAACCTTGGTCAGATCGTGAGTCAGCTGTGGGATTACCGTATCGCTGATCTTGATCTCATGTTCGCCCTTGTCGTCGCTGAACAGCTTGTGGCATCTCTGGCACTCGTAATAAGTGATGTGGCCGGCTTCCTGCTTGGTAGCGGGCTTTTCAGGTATTTCCTTCAGATCGTGTCCGAGCGCGGGAATGGAGTCTGTATAAGTCTCATGGCACCCCTCGTTCGTACAAGCGTAGGTCATCTCGCCCTTCTCATCACACGTGGGCTCCTTGGTCTGAGTGCCCTTGTCCCATTTGTGGCCGGAATGTGTGATCACGACGGGTGCGCTGATCTCCTTCGTACCTTCGGGATCGCTGAAAAGCTTCTTGCATCTGCTGCAGACGTAATACTCTTCATATCCGTCTTCAGTACATGTTGCAGGCTTTTTATCCATCTTGGTAAGAATGTGCTTTGCGAAAGTAACCTTAACCGTTACGTCAAGACCTTCCAACGCGAACTCGTTGGTGCCCGTCAGAAGGCTGCCGTTAAGTTCAATGCTGACGAGATCGTATCCCGCATCGGGAACGGCCGTGATGGTGATCAAGTCACCGGATGCGCCCTTCGTCTTTGAAACGCTGGCGGTACCTCCGGAATACTCATCCAACGTGACTGACAACAATGCGTATTTAACCGTCGCGCCCGTCAGGTTTTCGTTGCCCGTTCCAATGGAAACCACATTCCATTCAAGTCTCGTGCCGCCGAAATTAACGGTGGTAATGGCAGGACAGTTTGCGAATGCGTAATTGCCTATCGAAGTTACGCTTTCAGAAATGGAGACCTCAGTAAGGTTTGTGCAGCCTGAGAAAGCGTAATTGCCGATCGAGGTTACGCCGTCTGAAATGACGATCTTCGTTATGTTGGATTTATTACCGTTCCAAGGACAAGCGGTGGAACTGGTCCAATCGGTCATCCTTCCGGTACCGGTGATCTTAAGGATGCCGTTGGAAAGCGTCCACTTGAGCGAGGTCCCGCAAGTGCCCGAAGTGACCTTGGGAACGTAATTAGAAGTGCTTATGTAAAGCTCCTCGTCATAGATGCTCAAGGTTTCAGTATCATATTTGTAAGTTAGCTTCCCACTAGAGTTATTCGTCTTAAAAGTATATCCATTCGCCCTGTTGCCGCTTATGCATCCTACCAGGAACAAAAGATTTGGATAACCCGAAGTTCCATAATCACAGTTGGTGACGTCGACCAGATAGTTCTTTCCGTCTTCCATGTTCACGATGTTCCACATGTGCCCGCCGTTCGTTTCGCCGGTAACGGTAATGCATTGGACGTCGGTGTCAAAAACAGTCAGTTCACAAAGATACATGAACGCCTTGGAATAGCCTTCGCAAACGACGTTTGTGGTGCTGTCGCCGTCAAAGACCGAAATAAGCTGCCATGGATCGCCGTATGAGACCGACCCGCCCAGCGCGGAATAATCATACGAGACCTTATCACAGATCCAGTCTTTGTAGGATTTAAGCTTTTCATAATCCGTCAAATCTATGGCAGACGACACTACGCTTTTCGCAGTCGCTATCGCCTTGTTGACTCGGTCGATCTTGGAAGTATCGACCTCAAAAGTGTCCTTGGCATAAGCATCTGCAACGGTATAGCTTACGGTGATCGTTCCCTCTTTGAAGTAAACGTGAGATTTGTTGTAGTAATAGGTGTATCTCGTTATGTAAGCACCTTGCGTCTTGTCAAACCAATAGAAATCAAAAGGACAGTCGGCCAATAATGCAAGATCCACCAAACGCAGACTGAGATTAATCTTTTTGGCAACTGCATCTTTGGCTTCATCGGTAATCGTTCCATTGGAATCCGTTATCGCAGATATTCCAAGATCGGCCGCAGACCAATCAATGCTGGTAAAACCCATTTCGGTATACGATACGTTAAACTCGGTGGAAGTCTTCTCACCCGCCGCAACAGCAGCTATCTGTGGCTTTAACGCATTATAAAGATTCCTGTTATAGGTAGTTAAGCCGTTGCCGCTCGGAATCGATCTTTTGCGGAACTGAGGCTTGGCATTGACTTTTTCCTTCTCAAGCCTGTTCTCGATATATCCTTTGAACAGCTCGTCGTTATCGGAAGGCTTCTCCTCCTTATCGGTCTGCGGAGGTATCTCTACGGAAGGATCTTCGTCTTTGGCGTTTTGGGAACCCTCAAACCAATGAACCTCAACGTCTTCATCTTTCGCAAAAACGCAAGTCGGCAGCATGCCGACCACCATCGTCATTACGAGAAAGATTGCAATTAAGTGCTTATGTTTCATAGTCAGCCTCCTTGTAAGGCTTGGATTCAGATTACTTCTTAACCTTGACTTTCCTGCCTGAATTGGACTTCTTAAAGAACTTCTTGTATTTTCTGACCTTTGACTTCTTTACCTTTACGGTCTTGACGGAAGAACCCTTGAGTGAATTCTTGACGCCACCCTTGGTAAGCTTTGTGGTCTTCTTTATGTAAAGCGTCTTAAGCTTGGAGTCGCCATAGAAAGCGGAAGCTCCAATCTTTGAAAGCTTGGAAGCAACGATCGTGAAGGAACTGAGCTTCGGGCAATGCGCAAATGCGTTTGCTCCGATCGTCTTGAGTCCCTTTCCGCCGGAGACCTTCACGAGTTCGGGACATCCGTAGCAGGCGTTTCCGTCAATTATCACCACGTTCGCGCCTATTACGAGCGTCTTGATCGTCTTATCCTGGAAGAAGGCGTCAACGCCAATTCTGGTGACCTTGTAAAAGACACCGTTGATTTCAGCGACGTTGGGAACTACAACGGCTTCCGTCGGGTTTGCCATTCCAATGAAAGTAACCGTTCCAGTGCCATTGGTTGCAGGATTCGTTATCTGCAGTTCATAATCCCCCGCTACCACGTAATCGTAAAAGACTGCCTTGGGGCATTTTTGGAAAACGTCGGAAGTAATGCTTTTGTGCAAGTCTTCCCTGATGGTAACCCTTGTAAGATTCACACACGTGCTGAAAGCCTTTTCGCCAATGGTCTTTACGCCGTTAGGGATCTTAACGCTGGTAAGGCCTGCGCATCCGCCAAAGGCATAAGAGCCGATCTTCGTTAAGCTTTGAGGAAGCTTGATGGTTTTGATCTCCGAAAACTTGAAGAAGGCAACTTCACCGATGGAAGTCACGCCCTCGGAGATCACGATGTTCGTAATGTTCTTGGCATAATTGTCCCACGGTGCAACGTCGCCGGGAGCGTAATCCTTCATGGCGCCGGTACCCGATATGGTCAGCGTGGTTCCGGTTATCGACCATGTAAGATTGGTTCCGCATTTGCCCGATGCTCCCGCGGGTGCGTAAGCGGTGCTTGACATAACGAGTTCGCTGCTGAAATTGAACGTCGTCATCGAATTATAGACGTATTCGATCAGATAACTGTATCCGCATCTGTAAGTATAGCTGGTGGTCGAGCTTCCCATTAAGTATCCTGCCAGAAAAAGCTTGTCAGGATAACCGATGCAACCCGAATCGCAATTGGTAACGTCAACAAGATAGTGCTTGCCGTCTTCCATTGTTACGATGTTCCACATGTGTCCGCCGGAATCGCCGTCGACGATCGAGGTTCCGGTAGATATAATGCATTCGATCGGCTTTTCGAATGACGTCAGGTCACACAGATATTTGAATGCCTTTGAATATCCTTCGCAAACGACGTTCGTCTTTGGGTCATCATCAAAGACCGAGACAAGCTGCCAAGGATCGCCGTAAGGGATCGTATCGTTAGCAGTCTGATCGTATTCCACGCGGTTGCAGATTGCTTTTCTGTATTCAACAAGCTTCTCGTAGTCAGACTTGTCCTTGGCGTTCAATACGATCTTTTTCGCATTGGCGATCGACTTGTTTACCCTTTCGATCTTCGAAGAATTGATCCTGAAGGTGTCACAGGCATATTCATCGGCAACGTAAAACGCCACGTCCATTCCATCTTTGAAATACAATGCATATTCATTGTTGACCAGTCTTATGCCGACCATGGTTTCAAGATAATCCACGCCCTTTTCCTTGTCATACCAGTAAAGCTCATAAGGACAATCCACCAAGAGCGCGCAGAGAATCGGAATGACGCTGGTCTTTTTTGAAAAAGCCGCCATGGCATCAGAAGGTATTTCGTATTTATTGGTCGATTGGTTCAATTTGTATACGGAGGGAACGCCGAGCTGTTTGGCGGTAAAGGAAGAAACCTTCGCGCCTGACGCATCAGTATTGACGTGGAAAGTCGTGGAAGGATCGATCTTTTCTCCGCTCGCCGCCTTCGCTATCTGCGTTTTGAGCTGATCGTAAACGAGCTTTTGAAAACCGGTGAACTTGCTTCCGGCCGCCTTCGCCTTACGCTGGAACGCACCTGAACCAGTACCCGTTGAGAATTTTGATTCAACATAACGGTTAAACAGTTCGTCGTTGTTTGATTTGCCGGGTTCTTTGTAATTACCGCCGGGAAGAACGGCTTCAACGTCCTTCAAGTATTCTTCAGGAATGGCATCGTCCTCTCCGTTTGCCTCTTCCCCATCGGTTTCGGCGGGTTCTTCGCCCTGAGTCTCAGAAGGCTCTTCAGGCTTTGATTCAGCGGGCTGCTCTTCCTTGGTCTCTGCGGGCACTTCTTCCTTGGATTCAGCGGGTTCCTCTTCTTTGGCCTCTGCCGGTTCCTCAGCCTTGGGTTCTTCAGGCTCCTCGGTCTTAGGCTCCTCTGCCTTTGTATCGGCAGGTTCCTCGTCCTTGGACTTTTCAGTTTCCTTTACCTGTGGTTTTGTCTCTTCTTCCTTCTCGGGTTCAGAGCTTTCAGCCACCTCAGGATCCTCCGGTTCATAATCCAGTTCCCTGGCGAATACCAAAGAAGGGATCATGCCGACGGTCATGGCCGTAGCCACCAACAATGCCATCAAACGCTTAATCTTCATGTTCTATCTCCCATTCGTAAATAAAATACAGAATTCCCGATTTTATTATTTAAATATTATACTCCCTGAATCCCTCAAAAGATATTTATATTGTTTTTTGTAATATTTCAAAATTTGAATCGGCCAAGCCATTAGTGTATCCTTACAACAAAAATCGATAGGAACCGCCATGCCTTCAAGAAAATCAAAACTTTTCCCTGATCTAAAGCCCTCAAATCCTGATGAGCGCTTCATGCTCGAGGCGATCAAGGAAGCGGAAAAAGCGATCGACCTTGGCGAATGCCCAATCGGCTGCGTGATCGTCAAGGACGGCAAGATCTTCGTTAGAGCACATAATCTGAGGCTTACGAGGGGCAATTCCCTTGCCCACGCGGAAGTCATTGCGGTAGACAAGGCCTGCAAAAAGCTTGGCGACTGGCGTCTTGAAGACTGCGACATGTACGTCACCCTTGAACCATGCACGATGTGCGCCGGCGCGCTTATCCAGTCAAGGATCCGCAAGGTGTATTTCGGTGCTTACGAGCCAAAGAGCGGCGCAGTCGTCTCGTGCAACGACATCTTCGAGGTTTCGCACGGTCACAACCACAAGGTCGAGTTTGAAGGCGGACTCTTAGAACCAGAGTGCTCGAAAATGATGCTCGACTTTTTCCGCAACATCAGAAAGCGCGACGCGGGCAAGAAGAAAAAGTACAAAGGAGAACTGCTGTGAGATTTTTGGTAGCTTCAGACCTTCACGGAGATTCATATTGGACGGAGCGCGTTCTTGAGGCCTTCAGGAACGAGAACGCCGACAAGCTCGTTCTTTTGGGAGACATCCTATATCACGGCCCCAGAAACGATCTTCCCGGACACTACGAGCCAAAAAAAGTCATCTCCCTTCTCAATCCCATGGCTGACAAGATCCTTGCGGTACGCGGAAACTGCGACACCGAAGTCGACCAGATGGTCCTTAAGTTCCCAATCCTGGCTGATTACGTCTATATCGTTTCAGGCGAAACGACTTTCTTTGCAACTCACGGCCATAACTTCGGCCCCAACTGCCTGCCCGTGTCCTTCCCTGAATGTTCAGTCCTTCTCGCAGGACACACGCACGTCGTGAGCGACAGGGAGATCACGGATCCCGTAACGGGCATCACCGTCCGATACATGAACCCGGGTTCTCCTTCCATACCCAAAGAGGGCAGCATTCCGTCTTACATACTTATTGAAGACGGGAATGCCGTTATAAAGCCTCTTTAAACTTCGACAAACTCGCCATATCTGACAAGGTAAAGGAGCTTCTTTGAAACCTTTCTTCCGGCAGCGTCAAACGCGGCCGCATAGGAATCAAGCTGGAAGGCGTGTTTTGCCTTTGCCATGACGGCACGTTCTTCCTTCGTCGCGCACTCTTTGTCATAACCGTCAGTCTTGTAATCGACGATTACCCAGCCGTCACCGTCCAAATATACAAGGTCTATGATTCCCTGCACGAGCGCAAAGTCGTTTTCGTTTTCCGTTGTTGCCGGAATGGCGAAAACAAGGTGCTTTTCCCTTTCGGCATTCCCGTTGGCGTCAGACTCGTCGGCAGCCTCGCAGACTTCGCTTGAAGCGAAGGCCAGGATTCCCTTTCTGAACTCTTCCGCGCATTTTCTGACGTTCTCTTCACTGTATTCTGCAAAGAGCCCGTCCTTTATGAGCACGCCCACTTCAGAATCAAACGAATCAGGATCCTCCCTGAGCCTTGCGGTATCAATGAACCTCATCATCTTGTGAAGCAACGTTCCCTTTGTCGCAGCAGTAAGATCGCCGCTGCCGTAGTTCTCGAAATCAGAGAGTGAAGGAACTTCAAGATCGACGTGACTCGTTTCCTTGAGATTTCCATGCTTGATTCCGGTAACAGAAACCTTGAACGGAATGTAGGTTACCGATTCTTCCTCGTTCAATTCCCCGTCTTCATCCAAAGAATCGTACTTGTAGTGGCCGTATTTTTGTTTGCCGCTTCCGTCAAAAAGATCGTCAGCTGAATGCTTTTTATCTTCAGCCAAGACAATGCCTGCACTGTATTGAGACATCGTCAGGTCAAGAGCCGCAGACTCCGCTTTGTCAAATATCTCTACCGTATAGCCCTTGTTGTCAAAAACGAATCCCGGCGTCTGATCCTTCTTCGTAGTGCATGCCGTAAATCCAAGAAGATTCGGAATCTCGGCACCAAACGCCTGCCTTATCTTTTCCGCCTCGGAAGAATCAGTCCTGAGAAGGCACATGAACATGTCGCAAGACATGGTCCTGCCTGAAGCAAGCCAGTCGAGCCTTTTAAACGAATCACCCGTCGCCTGTCCCGCAACTTCAGCAGCCTTGCTGATCGACGGATTCGGCTTTTCAGAAGAATTCCAGGTTACGATCGAGAGCTTTGTCTGTGCTCTGGTAAGCGTAACGTAAAGGTCCCTGAGAACTTCCGCATTTTCGGCAAGGACGTTGTCAAACCTGTAAATGCACTGGTCCAAAGACTTGCTTCGGCTGATTTTGTCCGCATTGTAATCCTCGAAGAAGAAGCCGAACTTCGGATCAAAACCGGCTGAAGGAATGGATTCGCCCTTCCCACGGTCCTTCAAGGCAAAAATGACGAATGGCTTTTCAAGGCCCTTGCTCTTATGGAAGTTCATGCAGGTGATCCTGTTCTTGTCGTTGATCCCGGATTCGATAGCAGCCGTGTTGATCTGGATCCTCATGTTTTCAAGCTCGCCCGCGACTCCTGCAATGTCGCATCCGAAGCGCTTGAAGTTCGAGCTCATCCAATCCTTAAAGATAAGAAGCTTTTCAAAATTACCTTCCTTGAAGGATACCGTCGCCTTGATATCGGTCTGTTTGTAGATCATTTCAATGATCTCGTCAATATCGCAGGTCATCGCCTTCATTCTCAGGTCGTCAAACCAGTCGATGAATTCCTTGATCTTCCTTCCAAGGTCATCGGAACATTCGGCGGCATACCATCTGAGTTTCTCAAACAGGTATTCCTTGCGCAGATTCAGATGCTTCTCCATGATAAACGCCTGAACTGTAGCAATCTCATTGACGGTGAAGTTCGTATTCTTATATGGCGAAAGCAGCACGCCTACAAGGTATTCGTTTCTGAGGGAATTGCCCAGGCAGATGATGCAGTTGATGATGCCCCTGATGTCGTGATCCCCGAAAATGCTGGTCGTAACCCTGCCCGCCGAAGGCAGTCCGTGGCTGTTGAGGTAATTCGAGATCACCTCCGCTTCACTCTTTATCGTCGTAAGAACGTAGACGTCTTCGTAATGCTTTTCATAATCAGAAGAATCGGGATCAAACGAGGACATGTACTCGCGGATCTCCTTCTCAACTCCGAGGCACAAAGCCTTGATCTTTCCGTCAAGAGGCTGTTCTTCGGAATCTCCCGGATCTCCGGATCCTGAAGGAGCGGAGGTATAGTCCTCGCCGTCGGAATAATCGCCGTCCTCACTATCGGAATCATCGTCTTCAGCATTCATGCCGTCAAATTTGCCGGCACCTTCGGAATCCACGATCACGATCTTTGGAAGACCTGCTTCACCCATGTCCGGAGCACCGTTCACTTCAGGATGGTTAAGCCTCTGATCGGGTCCGTAATCGATCTCGGCGGCATTCCTGGTCATCGCCTGTTCGAAAATGTGATTTACGAAAGCCAACACCTGCGGGCTGCTGCGGTAGTTCTCAGTCAGCGGGAGAACTTTGCCGAGCGTGCCATCAGCCTTGTATTGGTCTATCTTCTCGTTGAAGATCCAAGGTTCCGCATGCCTGAATCTGTATATGCTCTGTTTGACGTCACCAACGCGGAATACGTTTCCTTCCTCGCGCGAGATCTTGCTGATGATCTCGTCCTGAAGCCTCGTATTGTCCTGATACTCGTCAATGAATATCTCAACGAACTTCTCCTGATAGAAATGCGCCGCATCCTCACTTTCAAGGATGTCGTAAGCCGCATATTCCTGATCCGAAAAATCCATTCCACGGACTTTAGCCTTTAATTCCGAATAAGCCGCATCAAGCTTAAGGAGGAGCCCTACCATTGCTTCCGTCGCTTCGGTCCGATCCTTTTGAAGTTTCAAAAGCGATTCCTTTCCGTTCTGCAGCACGGCGAAAAGCTCGACCATTTCCTTCGGTGCAGCCTTATAGATTCCCTTGGGATCCTTAGGTTTGCTGCAGATCAGATTGGAAATTGATTTAATCGTATCCTTTCTTATGGAATATTCTTCCAAAAGGGCCGGATCCTCTTTCATGATCGTCGACTTCCCATTCATATACGAGATCTCGGAATTGTCAAATAAGTCTTTCCATTCAGAAATGATCTCGAATGCCTGTTCAAAACCGTCCGCACCCGGATCGGCTTTATGTCTTTGCGTCTGTTTGTCAATCAAAGAGACAACCCGGCTTAAAAATGCCAGGGTATTCTCATTCTTATCCACTGGTTTTTTTCCGGTCTTAACGATATACAATTCGGAATTATTACGAAAATAATCCATCAAGCCGTCAGGGTCTTCGATCTCGGCCTTTTTCCTGTTCAGATAATCAATGACGTCACCGATTATCAATGCCGCCTTGTCCGCATGGTCGAGTTTCCCCGCAGCGTCACACGCCTTGCATCTTTCAACTTCACTGCAGATCAGTTCCCTGTATTTCGGCAGGCTCCTCAGCTTGTCATAGATCTCCAGGGCAACGTCCATCAGGGAATCATCGGTCCTTCCGTCACCATAACGCCTTGTCAGCTTGATGAACGGATCGTCTTCGCCTTTTACTTCGGCATACGTTTGCTTGATCGCAAGCTTTACGGCTTCCTTCTTGAGTATTTCCTTCTCGTGTTCATCCAATACGATGTTGGCCGGATCAAAAACGTCCGCCTGTTCAGAATCCGCTGCACAGTAGCCTTTCTCCCTGACTACTCTTGCGCAAAAGGAATCGAACGTCTGGATGTATGAATTCGGAAGAAGATCCTTCTGACGGTTGAGTTTGGCGATCAATTCAGTATCGCCGGCATTCTCTCTGATGGCCTTGTTCAATGCCTCCTCGGCCTTCTCACGCATGTGTTCGGCCGCAGCGATCGTAAAAGTGACTACGAGTATGCTGTCAAACGAATGCTTCCTTTCTTCAGGGATCGAATCATCCTTGATGTCCTCGATGATCTTTGTAATGATCCTCTCGATCATTACGGTGGTCTTGCCGGAGCCGGCTGCTGCAGGGACCAATATGTTTTCGGTCTTGTTATCGATAATCGCCTGTTGATCGGGTGAAGGTTTTTGTCCAGCCATTATTCTTCACCTCCGTTTTCCTTTTCCTTCTTAAGCGCTTCACGAATCATCGTCATGTATGCCTCTCTCATTGATTCCTTATCCGCTTTACCGTCCGATTGATAAGGATCCCTCTGAAGTTTTCCGGCTGCTTCAAGCAGTTCTTTGTTATAAGCCTCCTTCGGCTTCTTGTTGCCGATGCGGTTTACCGGTTTTGACGGGACGTTTCCACAAGCTCCGCCATACGGGCAAAAATCGCAACTGTGGGTATCGGGACTGACGACGCCTTTGGCATTCCCCTCCCTGATCTCTCTTATCGAACGCTTGACCATATGGTCGGCATAGTCGATCGACAGCTTTAAGTCTTCCGCCGAATACTTGGCCGAAACCGTTGCCATCTTCGGTTCGAATTTCAAAACGGAACCGTCAGCCTTTTTGTTCTTCAATCCGACGTTGAAATAGCCGTAATCACTGTTGCCAACGTCTATGCCGTAACCTTCGCACAAGGCTTTGGTATATAGCGGGAGCTGAATCTGCGTGCCGTAAAAAAGCCCTTCCCGTTTTATGGTCTTGTCTCCGCTCTTGTAATCGATCACGCGCAATCCTGAAGGTCCGGTTTCACCGTGCTGCAGATCAAATCTGTCTACGGATCCGTTGAACTGTATCTTCATTCCCAATTCCTTCTCAAGCTCCGCATTGTCAATGCAAAGCGAGATTTCCCTTCCGTCACCGTCCTTTGAAGGCGCGCCTATCTTAGCTTCAAATCCGGTGGGAACAAATCCCGACTTGACAACGTCTGACAGTATTCCCTTGAAGGTCAGAGTGAACATCCTTCTGAGCTTTTCTCCGGTATCGACGTCAAAGTCACGGCTGATAGTTTCCTTATCGCCGTCGTTACTTATCGAACCGGGTATGCGTTGAGCAAAGACCGCCCGTTCGTATACGGAATTTACTTCCTTCTCGAACAATTCGTCATTCTCAAGCAGGCTCTTCGCCTTTCCGATATAGTCCGCCCTTTCAATGCCCGAAAGTCCAAGCTCGTACATCTTATGAATAAGCGTTCCAAAGTCATTGGGTTTGACGGAAGTGTTGTCATCACGTTCACTGATCTGAAGGATGCGTGCGAGCATGTACTTTAAAGGACACATGTTGTAGTCCTCTATTGCCGTAACGCTCGTACGCAGACCCTTCTCCGTTACGGGTTTTGCATCTTCATCGGATCCTTCTTCATTTACGCCGTCCCAATTGGTATATACAAGCAGACGCTCCATGAGTCCGCTTTCGATCGAGGAAGTCTTGAAGTCATGTCTCTTTTCCACGTGCGATCCTATCAACGGAGTGATGAATCCGCTCACGAACTTATCAGGATCCGCAATGGTGGTAAGGTAGTCAAACACGCTGCTGGTGAACTTCTTGTCAGCGTTATGGATCATGTAGAGCCTTTCAGTGACGGTACCGAGCACGAGGCAGCAGGTAACGAACTCTTCCTTCGCCCTTGCCTCGTTCTTATCCGGGAGCTCGCAATCCGTAACGGACTTTGAGAGGTTTCTCAATTCACCCGTGCTCAACAGTCCCTCGGAACCCTTCTTATGCGGGAAGTTCTCACGCGAAGCGCCGATCAGGAACATGACTTTGCAAGGCGTGACAAACGCGCGGTCAGGCGTCGTTATCTCGATCGAATCAACCGTGAGGGGAATGGTTCCCTCGACACGGTTCTTCATATCGGTCCTGATAAGCGAGATGAAAGCCCTTTGCGTTATCGGAACGTTGTTCATCTCATGAGAGAACAGCGTCAGCAGCGTCATGACCTCGTCATAGCCGCGGACAAGCGCGGCTGCGGCAGTCCTGTCCTTCGCTCTCTCCTGTTCCTTCGAGAGCCATTCAATATCGTCCCTGTAGCCTCCAAGAAGTTCCCTAAGCAGCAAAGCCTTGCCGCTCAAGGTCTTCTCTTCCGATATCCTGTCAGCCGCCTTCTTCAAAGGCAGGAGCTTCTTGCAGACTACGTATTTCCAGAAGAACTCGTCTTCCTCAATATACTGGCCGGCCTTAACGTTTTCATAAGGTTCGCGGAAGGAAATCTTTGGCTTCTTGATCGGCTTGCCGTCCTCATCGAGCTCAACCTTCGTGTACACGGATTCTCTGAAAAGCCTTTTGCCGTCAGTAATGTTCTTCCGCTTCATGTAATTGTCGAACATGTCGACGATAAGCGCCGGAACCCTGACGATTCCGCATCTCATGGCCCTTAAGACGTCGGTCGCGCTGTAGTTGTGGACAGGAAGTTCCAAAACGGTTTCGGCAAAGACCGGGATCAACGTGCTCCAAAGCTCGATCTTGCGGTCGATAAAGATCTCAAGACCAAACATTTGGGCGTCGCTCCTCATCCTTCCGGCGAGGTCGTCATCGCAGCAGACGATCCTTATGTCACGGTAACGGTAATTCTCGTTTCTAGTAAGCCTGATTATCTCGGAAAAGACAAATCCAAGCTGATTGTCCGCACCGCTGATCGAAGCGAGTCTAACCTTGTCAGTCCTCTCGCCTTCATAAGCCTCCTCAAATGCAAAAGGCTTTATGAATCGAGAGAAGTCAGGACGCTCATCAACAACGTAGTCTTCGATCTTTGCACCGCGCGCATTCATGCGGTCGACGAACTCGTTTCCAACCTTATAGAGGTTTTTGTCGGCCAAAGACTTTTCGTTATTGGAAAGCACGTAGAAACTGATGTCCGCGCCCTTTTCCGAAAGAAGGCTGACAAGCATGTATTCCTGAGGCGTAAGATTTCTTCCCGATCCGAATCCGATGAAGACGAAACGGGAAGACAAAAGCTTCCTCAATCCTGAATACCTTCTGCCCTTAAGCTTTTCAGCCGTGACGGAAGCCAGCACTCCGGAAGCCGCTTCAATGCGGTTCTTGAGGAAGGACGTTCCGTACTGGTCATTGATCTTGCCGATCGATTCCATCATGAGCTTAATGTCTTCGAGCTTGCTCTTGTACTCAGCGGAATATGCGGATGAATTGCTTATGGCCTCTTCAAGCTGGGCCACGCCGATACCATATCTCGTAAAATCGCCGAGAAGGTCGATCAACATGTTGATGTATTCAAACCTGTTGGTAAGCTTGCCGAAAGACTTGAAGTCCTTGCTGTAGTTCGCAAGGACCGAATAGATCGCGCACCTTAAGGCGACGTCGCTTCCCGCTCCGCCGTAATCATATCCTGAAGCGTCCAGAATGGCGGAAGACAAAGTGATGAAGCTCAAAACGTCGCCACCGACAAATGAGGAAGTTACGGAGACCTTGCGATCTTCCGACGGGATGAAGGCGCCGCGCTTCATGCAGTCGTCGCTGAGACGGCCGATGATCTCTCTTTCAACCTGCGCCTTGGCAAATTCCGGTACTACGAATACAGTCTCACGGGGATCTTCCCTGCCCAATTCCCTGCTGATAATCGAGGGCGTTATGCAGTCGATTCCGTCATATCTGAAAACACTGATCATACACTCAAACCTCATATCGTTTTTCTGCTTACATTTTATCCCAGAGGGATTTGAGACTCAACGAAAATGAGTACGATTATCAGGCTATTTCGCAGAAAGTGACTGATAAGTCCCAATAATGTCAGCATGGGTTTTCTATACTGATGGTGAAAATAGTAAATCACCAGTATTGGAGGCTCAAAGATGAAGTTAGACAACTTGGTTGAGAGTATAAAAGCCCTTTCAGCAATTGACTTTGTCAGATTGAAGAATCTTATTCTGAGTGGAGAATTGGATTCTGAAAAGTCCATAGACGCCTTCCTGATCGGCAAGAGATTCGAAAACGGAGAAACATGCCCGCTCTGTGGAGA
>JAFZVF010000030.1 GCA_017617935.1 Clostridiales bacterium
CGTGTATCTTCCAAGGTCGGTCAGAAAGAGAACCCTTCCAACTTCCTGCTCATGCACGCCATGGGCCCGAACGTTGCAGGCGTTATCGGTTCCGCTATCGCAGCAGGCGTTCTCCTCACACTCTTCGGCTGATAGAGTTTTAAGTAAATAACCAACTGGGGCTGTCTTCATTACGAAGGCAGCCTCTTTTTTGCGTTCTTTTAAATCTTTTAAATAGGTTTACATTTATTTAAATGCGCCCGCCTTTTCCCGCACGTTCCATTGTCGGTTTTTGTCGGTTTTTGTCGGTTGTTTTTGAGTTTTTGCAAGGCATAATGAACGCATGGAATACTTAAATAATTACATCCCGCAAGAATACCTTGCTCTTAAGATCAACTATTGCAGGCAGCAACTTGAAAAACTGCCAAATGCAAAAGTGCATGATCGCATGGTAAACGGTTCCTTAATCAAAAAGGTGATCGTAGATAAACACAGGTACAACATTGATTCCAAGATAGGAAGTGAATACTATCAAACTGCTCAATTACGGGAAGAACTCAAAAGAGAGCTGGAACTTTTGGAATCTCTTTGGAAAAGCAACGTTAAAGCTCCTATTCCAAGCCTTCTATGTAAGGATTCAGACAGAATCATAATGGTTGGCGAAGATTTGCCGGTTGTCATGGATAAAGAGTATTTTGATTCTCTGAAAAACGATGCTAACGAAAATTATACGAAACCCGCATTCTATCCATTCAACGGCACTTTTTACCGTTCGGCCTACGAACGCGAAATCGCGATCTTCTATACAGAAATGGGCATTCCGTTTAAATACGAACCGAAAGTATATATCAATGGCTTGAGAAAACCTATCTACCCGGATTTTGTCCCATACTTCAAAGAGATCAACTCCTGTAAATTCCATGAGCACTTCGGAATGATGAGTTCTTCTGACTACACAAGAGAAACTAAGATTAAATTCAGTAACTACACAAATGCCGGATTGCTCCTTGGCATTGATTACATTTTTACTTATTCCGATAAAGATACGGTATTTGATCCAAGGTTTCTAGCTGCAAATATCAACTCGCTGGTATTCGGATCAATACTATGCAGTAATTAAGGTGCTTGCTCGAATATGTGATTATTCATAAGTGCTCAATTCTGTGCCATTTTCGTGCTGAAAAGGTACTGTTTAGAGCACTTAACCTCCTTTTTGTCCAAATCTGTACCTTTTGGGGCATAAAAAGGTACTGTTTTGAACACTCACCTTTCTAAAAACAAAAAACGCGCCCCGGAAGGAGCGCGCGGAATGCAAGATCAAAACTTATCCGAAGAAATACACGAAGCCCAACACGTGGAGCACTACGCCTGCGAGGGCGAACAGATGCCAGACCATGTGGGAGAACTTGAATCTTCTCGATGAGGGCGCAAAAAAGAGACCTACCGTGTATACGATCGCGCCGGAGATCAAGAGCCAGAAGCAGCGGTGCGAAGCGCTGTTGTAGAACTCAACGATCCTGAAGATGATCGCCCATCCCATCAAGGCGTAGATGAAGTAGGAAAAGCCCTTTCCGACCTTGGTGTGATAAGCAAGCGCCGTAACGAGAACGCCCGCCAATGCCATTGCGGCTTCAAGAGCCCAAAGGACCGCGCCGGAAACCACTCCCATGAAGTGGATGCAGATCGGCGTGTATGCGCCGAGGATCGCGAAATAAGCAACCGCGCGGTTGATCTTGTTCATGACGCGCTTGTGCGGCGTGCCATGCTTCATGAAGTGATAGATCGTAGAGAAAAGGAGCGTCAAAAACAGCGTTATGATGAAAGCCGAAACGGCGATCACGGACATTACGATCGAAGTCTGCGTTGCGCCGGGCTTTGCGGAAGCCGTTATGTACGCGTTGATGGAAGCAAACGGAAGGAGTCCCAGAAGATAGAGTGCCGGAACGCCTGAAGTGATGGAGTTGCCGACTTCCTCGCCAAAGGTCTCATATGTCTTGTGAAGACCGCGCTTTACTGCACGGCGGGAACTCTGAAACCAGGTAAGGTCCTTAAGACCTTCCTCGAGCGGATCCTCACCGGTCGCGGCAGCGTATTTTTTGTCATCGCTCTTCGCGAGGTGGGTTTTCCAGAATTTCGTATTCTTTGCCATCAGATGAGAACTCCAATATCTATAGTCAGCCGTAATATTTTACAAGGTGTCGTTATCGTTTTCAACGTCATCATCGGGAACGGGCCTTATCGCGTCAGCGAAAGCCTCGGAAGACGGAGCGCCAAGCGCGATGACCTTGGACGGCTCATCGTCAGAAGCGGGTGCGCCAAGTTGGATGGGAGCAGCTTCCTTGTCATCGGAAACGGGCGCGGAAAGCGGGATCGCAGGGGTTTCCTCTTTCTCCGGCGCTTCTATCGCGTTTTCCTTTTCGGAACCAGTCTGCGACAGGACGGCCTTGCCTGCAACCTCATCAGGAGACGCGGCAACGACGGGAGCGGTAATGACGGTGCCAAGCACTTCGGGCTTGACCGCAGGTCCGGTATGGGCGGTGGTAACCGCCGGCTTGACCTTCGGCATCGGATTGAGCTGCTCGGAGAGGTACGCTCTTCTGTAGAAACGGATTATCTTCAAGACCAACGGCCAGAAAATAGCTGTGGGCAGGATCCAATAGACAAGGGCGGAAGCCGCCTTGTCGCCTATCAGCGGTGAAAGCGCGGCGAAAGGCGCCTGCATCATGCCGTAGATGCCGCGGAGAAGGGCGGCGACGAGCAATTTTGTGAGTTTCGCGTCATTGCCCGTGATCAGCGCTTCTGCGGGGTAAAAGAATTTCGGGAGATATATCAGGACGCCGTATGCGGCAAGGCCCCAGTTGACCCAGACCTTGGTGCGGAACGCTGCGAAAAAGGGCAGAAAGACTATGAAAAACACCGCATAGAGAAGGCTCATCATGCGCTCAAAGAGCGAAAAGTCCCTGGGAACGGTGCCTCCGTACACGAAATATAGCGGGGCAAAGCAGACGAACATCAGCGCGCCCGCTATCAGACCGAGAAAAACGCATGTGAAATAGTCTCTGCGCAAAACCTAAGTCCCCCTTTGCCGATTGCCGAAAATAAGGCTGTGCAAAGACCTGAAATCTCCACACAGCCAATATTTTATAACAAAATATATACTTATTAAACCTTTAAAACTTCTCGGGCTCGGTGAAGGGCCTTGAATACTTGATTATAAGCTTCTTGAGCTTCACGCCGGGAGCGGAGAAGTGGATGCGCATTACGCCGTTCCTGGTAAGGAACAGGATCTCCTTCTTCAGCGAGACGTCCTCGCCGTCGGTTCCGTTCCAGGTGACGACCGCGAACGGAATGCTCGAAATGTACATCTGCATCGGTACCTGTGCAAGGCTGTTAAGCTCGCAGCTGCCGATCATCTCCATCTCGTAGAAGCCCTGTTTTTGAGGCGTTACGCCAAAGACCAAGTCCTTGTCGGCCCAGGTGTTCTCGGGACGGTCGATGACGAGCTCGTCTCCGAGATCGTAGACCATGTCGGGATCGACCGATACGTCGTCGCCCTTGAACGGGTCGTCAATGTGAGTAACCTCGGCCGCGTTTCCAGTGAGTCTGTCCATAGCAGGCGTGTTCATAGCGAATCTCAGGATGTTCTCGGCATTACGCTGGAGCTCCGCCCTCGTGATCCTTGTACCGTCGCCCTCAGTCAATTCCTTGTAGGCGTCCGCCTCGTCAAGGAACTTTCTTTCAACATTTGAGCAGACCATGTAGATGTCGTTCTGCGAACGGGCCATGACGGAATGGTCAGTCAGCGAATGCTCCGCGGTATCACCGCCGGTCACGCCGATAAACGCCCACCAGTCGGACATTACGATGCCGGTATATCCCCACTGCTCGCGGAGAACGATCGTGTTCATGTCATAGTTGTTGGCGCTGTAGATGCCGTTGACGCGGTTGTAACTCGTCATAATGCTTCTTGCATTGCCTTCCTTCACCGCTATCTCGAACGGCCTCAGATAGATTTCGCGCAAAGCCCTTTCGGAAATGACGGAGTTGCTCTCGCGGCGCTTCGTCTCGCGGTTGTTTCCGCACAGATGCTTTATCGTGGGCGTTACGCCGTTCTTTTCAAAAGCCCTGACCTGCGCGCATGCCATAAGGCCTGTCAGAACAGGATCTTCGGAGAAGTACTCGAAGTTGCGGCCGTTCAGCGGATGCCTGTGGATGTTTATGCCGGGACCCAGGAGCGAGTCGATCTTGTTGGAGACCATCTCGATTCCGAGGTAAGTGTAAAGCTCTTCAACTATCGCCGTATTGAAAGTTGAGGCTAGGCAGGTTCCATTCGGCAGTGAAAAAGCCTTTTTGCCGGAATCGATCCTCATTCCCGAAGGACCGTCAGAACAGCAGAGCGTGGGAATGCCCAATTCCTTGAGTTCTTTGCTGATGCCTCCGAACGCGGCGGCCGTGCCTATCGTGGCCTTGAAGCTGCCCATTCCTTCGCCCCTGATAATGAGGCAGAGGTCCTCGTCCGAAAGCTGCGCGGTAAACTCATCAAGAGTGTTCTTGCCCTGTTTGACGTCAGCGAGCTTTATGCCACGGTCGCCAGTCTGGGCAATCTCGGCAGGAACGCGGGAAAGTCTTGAATCAAGGAAGCTTTCCGTCATGAGTGGCACGTCTTCATATTCCTTTACGAAGCCGTTTCCCGTAGAGGAGGGGACCGCGGTCATGCGCTTGAACGCCTTCGTCGGGCCCATTGCGTTAGCGAGCTGCTCTACAAGAACGGGCGCGTCAAGATCGAACGATCCCGCTTCGGCGTCAGTGGTAACGTCACCGCCGATGTAGAAGGAATAGTGGCCCGCGTCAAGGATGAAGCCTGTGCCAAGGCCCGTCCTGCCGTCATCGTCGTAAGACGCGAAATTGCTGACGGGCGCAGTTATCTCAATCTGCTCGTTTCCGCCGGCGGGAATGACCTCCGTTTTCGCAAATCCGATAAGGACGCGCGAAGGCTTGGAAAGCTTGCCCTGGGGAGCGGATGCGTAAAGCATGACCGCCTTCTTGCCGGGGACTTCACCCTTGTTCTCAACTTCTGCGGTGACTTTTACGGCCTTGCCGTCAAAGACAAAACCCGTGACCTTGATTTCAAACTCGGTGTAAGACAGGCCGAATCCGAAAGGATACAGGACCTTGGACGGCGCGAAAGTCGAAAAGTACCTGTAGCCGACAAAGACGTCCTCTTCGTAGAGATCTTCGTGAACGTCCTTGTTTCCGAAATTATCGTCCGAAGGATAATCGGAAAGGGAGGCAGCGATCGTGTCCGTGAGGCATCCCGAGGGATTGACCTCTCCCGTGACGACCCTTGCGACGGCGCTGCCGCCGATCATGCCGCCCTGCCATGCGTAAAGGACTGATTTGACGTCGTACTTCGCCACGAAAGACATATCGATTATGTTGCCGACGTTGAGGATGACTATCGTGCGCTCGAAAACGGCCGTAACGGCGGAAAGCATCTGCTCCTCGCTGTCGCTTAAGTAATAAGAACCCTTCTCTGCAGTGTTGTCACGGTCTTCACCTGCCGTCCTGGCAATGATCATGACCGCCGCGTCATTTCTTGACGCCATCTTTTCGGCAAGTTCAGTACTGATGGGCATTTCGACCTGCGACCAGGCCTCCTGGCCCCAACCCAATCCTTCATCGATCGGGTTCTCCTCGTCCCATTTGTCGTAGATATCCATCAACTCTGGATCGAGCGTTATTGAAGGCGCAGAAGCCAGTCCTTCGCGGATGTCGGTAACATGGCTTACGTTGACCATTCCGCCGCTTCCGGTTCCGCTCTTGTAGTAATGCGTCTGCATCCTTCCGAAAAGGGCGACGCGGCTTCCGTGCTTGAGAGGGAGTGCCCTTCCCTCGTTCCTGAGCATGACTATTCCTTCGGCAGCGGCCATTATCGCCGCTTCGCGGTATTTATTCCAATCAAGGACCAATTCAGGCATATCAAACCTCCCGTAAAACCCTATGATTGAATGATACAGGAATCCGCGCCCGAATTCTTTTATCAACGTGTGAATTATTTAGTGTTTTTGTTTTGCGAAAGAATTAATTGTTGCTGTAATACTCTTCGAGCCTCGGTCTGGCCGCGACGTAGTACTTCTCGAGCCGCTTGTCGAAATGCTTTCCGAAGCTTTCCATCATGATCTTGTCCGCCTGCTCAAATGAGAACTCGTCCTTATAGACGCGCTTGCTGACGAGGGCGTCATAAACGTCCGCGATCGCCATGATGCGCGCTTCGATGGGGATCTCCTCGCCCTTAAGCTTTTGTGGATAGCCCGAGCCGTCCCACCTCTCGTGGTGGTAATGCGCAACGTTTACCGCGACCTTGTGGAACGAATCGTCTTCGGTTCCTTCAAGGATCGAATCAACTATGCGCGCGCCTTCGGCCGCGTGGGTCTTCATTATCTCGAATTCGCCGGGTTCAAACTTACCGGGCTTCGACAGGATGGCGTCAGGGACTGCGATCTTTCCCAAGTCATGCATCGGAGCCGCCCTGATGACGTCATCGCAGAACTCGTCGGTAAAACCGTCCCTTCCAAAGAGCAGCAGTATGTTCTTCTTGTCCTTTGAAGCGTCCTGCCTTATCTCATCTATAAGTATCCTTACGACGTCGCTCGTTCTCCTGATGTGGCCGCCCGTTGAATTGTCGCGGCTTTCAACCATCGTTGCCATGCCCAGAATGAGCCTGTTGTGCATCTGGACGATGCCTTCGGTCTTCTCCATGACCTCTTTGGAAAGACTGTCGTTGTAGGTCGCAAGAAGCTTCATGTATTTGCGCGAAGCAGTGTCATCGGTTACGAAGAACTGATATCCGACCCTGCGCTTTCCGTCATAGAGATAGCGGATCGTGATAAGGTAGATCTTGTCATCGACCTCATGGTAGATGCGGTCCTTGCTCTCGTCCTTCTTAAAGTCATCAAGCCACTTGAGGATGGTGTTCTTTACCTGGAGCTTCTTGCCCGCGTATGAATCGACCTGGAGTTCCTTCAGTTCCGGGAAAACCTTGTTTGCCGCCTCGTTCGAGCCGAGGAAGTTGTCATCGAAGTCGAAAGACATGAAGCCGGTGTCGCCCTGTTTTACGAGCGAATCAACGCCGAGATCGGTCACGTCGTAAAGGCACAGCCTGTGAACGATTATGAGATAGATCACCTGCGCAAAAACATAGGAGAGCGGCATCGCGTCGATCCCGTCAGGCAGGAGCTTTCCGACAAAGTAGCTCAGGAAGGAGACCGTTGCGGGAAGCATGAGGAGCATGATCGTCTTGTTGGAAACGTCGTTCTTCTTGATAAGGCTGTAGACCATCGCGATGAAGCTGATGACGATGAAGCAGGCGATCACAACGTATACCAAAGTGTGGGCGAAGCCGTAGGTCTTAATGACCCTGCCCATTCCGCGGTCGATCTCGAACGTGACCGTCTTGTAGAACCATGGCTTGCTGCCCATCGTAAGCGCGAACGAATAGCTGACCAGACAGATGACCGTCATGACCGCGCTCATCCACCTCTTAAGCTGGATGTGACAAAGAGAGAAAATGCTCTGCGTTATGAAAAGGACGAGGAAGCACCCGCCGATGTAAGTGAGCTTGGCGGCGTCGATCGCAGCATCAAGGCTCCTTGCATGCGCCAACAACACATAGCCGAGATTGGCTATGGGAATGAAGCCGAAAATGAGCGATATGTGCGTGTCAAAATGCTTATGCCATAAGACGACGTATATCAGCGTCAGGAGCACCGACAGCCCGAATAGGATTTCGTAATAAGCGGTCACTTGCTATCTTTCCTTTGAACTTTCTTTATTCTTGATTTTATCATCTTTTTTCTTCCTGATATCCCTTAAAAATCCCTTGATCTCACTGACCGTTTACTGCCTTTTCATGCTGCTTGTGGATGCCGATGTGACCTATGCCGAGGATGATCGATCCTATGAGCATGATGATGTTTCCGCCGTAGATGCCGATAAGAAAAAACGCGATAACGGGATACGTTGCAAGCGCCAAAGGCATTCCCAGGAACCCTCTGTAAAAGTCCTTCATGGTCTTCTCCGACCTGAAGTACCTTACCCATGCAATATCGTAAACAACAAGATTCAGCATCGCCAAAATAAGGACAAAGCACCAGAGGTTCCAGCCTTGGGGGTTGAAGTTTGAAAATATCAGCGAGGAAGTCGTAACGACGACCTGCCCGATGCGTTCAAACGCCAAAAGGATCTTATTCTCGTTTTTAACGTACTTGTCGTAATCCTTCGGCTGATGCTTCGTCCAGATGAAATTCGGGATGAATAGCATAAGCAGCATGATAAGTCCGATGTAAGAAAACCCGAATTTCATGTTCCCCTCTTATGAGATTGATGACATTATGCGAGCGATTCTCGAGACTGACGAATACTGCGTGAGCGACTCTGAGATTGATGACATTATGCGAGCGATTTCCGCAGACGCAAAGCGTCGAGGACCTTAGCGAGCATAACGGTCATCAATCGATTTCGATATTTCCGGCATCAACCTTAACCTTGATCGTACCCTTGCCGCTGCCCTGGCTCTTGTACTTTCTTCCATCAGAAACGCCTCCGACGCTGACCATTCCGGCATCGACCTTGCACTCGATATCGTACTTGTCCAAGTCTCCGAGATCGTCAATGTTGACGCTGCCGAAATCAGTCTTGATGTCGATCTGCTCAAGAGACGTCGTCTTCCTGATGTCGATGTTTCCCGCATCAGTATCGATCTTTACGATCTTCATGTCGGAATCCGAGATTTGGATGTTTCCGGCATCCGCATCAAGATCAGCCTTGCGGATGTTGCAGTTCGAGACGTTTACGTTGCCTGCATTGAACTTTCCGAAGAGGTAATCAGCGGTAACGTTTTTGAGGTTGACGTCGCCTGCATTTATCTTCATCTCCAGATTGTCGAGCTTAACGTCTTTGCCAAGCTTGATGACGAGCCTCGGCGCATTTATGGACTTAAGGCCGAGATTGAAAGTGTTGGGCTGTGACGCAGTGAGCTTGCCGTTCTCAAACTTGACGTCAGGCTTAAGCGACTTTGTGCCCGAATACTGCACATCGACAAGTCCGCTTCCTTCCGCCTGCTCAAAGACTACCGAGCAAGCTGAAAGATCAAACTTGATGGAAGTGATATCGTTAGTCTTGCTGTCTGAAAGATCGTACGTAGTTCCCATGGTTTCCTCTGCTTTTGTTCCGCTGAAATTGAAATTAGACAATCCGTTTATGACCGACTTTGTAATGCTCATTCCGCCTACCGTCACTGCAATCGCCACTGCGACTATTGCACAGACGATGATGGGAGCCTTGTTGACTTTTCTGTCAGACTTCGGAACGAATTCCTCGCTCATCTTGCCGGCTTCATTGAGCTCAAGGATCCGGTCATAACCCTTCATCTTTGTGTGTGAAGAAGTGATGAGGAAAACTCCGAGAGCGATGAACAGGAAGAGCATTACTGCACCAAAGCTGTCCTTAACGTAAGGAATGCTGCTGACGATGATCGGATTGATGATGCTCAGGATGCAAAGACCGATTCCGATCGAGGACATCAGACCGTATCCCGATCTGAAGTTTTTGCGCTCAGCTCTTACGTATTCAGCGCTTTCAATGCTGAGTGAGACCTCTTTCCTGTAGATCTCCGCAAACTCTCTTCTCTTGCCTCTCGCTATGATGAACAGGATGACTGCAGCCGCAATAGCCATGAACATCGCGCTTACACCCATTGTTTCGTGAATAAACGGAGTCATGTCAGCAATGATGTTGAATGCCGAGCAGAATATGCACAGAGCGATCCCCAAAGGAATGAGGATGGCGCGCTGATTGTTCATGTCGAGGTACTCCCTGACCCTGTCCATGGAAAGCATCGGCTTTGCGTCATCAGCGCTCTCAGTGACCTGCTCACCTATTCCAAGAGATTCCGCGAGCTCGTCGAGGTTGCCGAATTCGGAGATGACGATGCCGATCGCTTCGTTATCGGTCTTGCCTTCCTTGATCAGTTCGTCGTATTTGTCTTCCATCATCTGGAGGAGTTCGGCCTTGGCCTTCCTCACCGCTTCCGTATTCGGAAGATTACGGAACATGTTGTCAAGATAATTTCTAATGGTATTCATACTACACTCCCCTCACCGGCAATAAACTTTTCAATAACTTCCTTCGTAAGCGTCCACTCCTCGCACTTTGTCCGGTAGTATTCTTTTCCGGCCGGTGTTATGCGGTAGTAGGTCCTCTTCTTTCCGCCTGCGAGATCTTCATTAACGAAAGATTCGACGAATCCGTTCTTCTCCATTCTCGTGAATGCCGAGTAGAGCGTTGTTTCCTTAATGATGTACTTGTCCTGAGACAAAGTGCGGATCTGCTTGGAGATCTCGTAACCGTAAGACGGATCGTTAAGAAGCAGGTACAGGATGATGATGTCGTTATATCCTCTGATGACATCGCTGCTGATCTCTGCCATGGTCTCTCTCCCTTCCTTTTATTCCATTTGACGTTACTACGGCTGTCGTTACTTCGACTATCGTACTACGCCTGTCGGAGTAAATATATCACCGCCCGGGAATAACGTCAACAGTTTTCGAAAAATATATTTTGTCCGTGTATTTCCCCGAATTACGGCGGGTATCTCATGGCGCTCCCTGATATAATTGAAAAAGACATTTTCGCGCGAAAAGGAGTACCGCCATGGACATCTATGTAGACATAAAATTCCTTAACAACTCAGGCGACGGCACAAAAGAGAAGCCTTTCGGCACGATCTCCGAGGCAGCAGCGATCGCACAGCCCGGCGATACGGTCCATGTGGCACCCGGCCTTTACAGAGAGTACGTGTCCCCCGCAAATGGCGGAACCGAGGACGCACGCATCACTTACGTGAGTGACGAGCCTCTTGGCGCAACCATTTCGGGCGCCGAGCAGATTACGGACTGGGTACAGTACGACGGTGACGTCTATCTCGCAAAGGTAGACAATTCCCTGTTCGATCCCGACTACAACCCCTACACGACCTTCTGCTACGGCGACTGGTATTTCGCAGGCAAGAACAGGCACGTCGGCTGCGTCTACATCAACGACAGAAGGCTTTACGAGGCGGCTTCGATCGAGGAGGTCATCAAGGCTCAGGTCTACAAGTGCTCATGGGTACCCGAAGAATCCAAGTACAAGTGGTACGCAGAAGAAAAAGGTGATCAGACCTACATCTACGCGAACTTCGGAGGTCTTGATCCCAACAGCGAAATGGCTGAGATCAACGTCAGAAGAATGTGCTTCTTCCCCAAGGAAACCGGCAGGAACTTCATCACCGTAAGAGGCTTTAAGATCTGCAAGGCCGCCACGAACTGGGCTCCTCCGGCCGCATGGCAGGAAGGCATGATCGGTCCCCACTGGTCAAAGGGCTGGATAATCGAAGACAACGAGATCTACTTCTCCAAGTGCTCAGGCATCGGTTTGGGCAAGTATCTGGATCCCGAGAACAACCACTACTTCACGTACCATCACCTCAAGAGCCCCACGCAGATGGAGCGTGACGCTGTCTGCAGAGGTCAGTATCACGGTTGGCTCAAGGAGAACATAGGCAGCCACATCGTCCGCCGCAACAACATCCACCACTGCGAGCAGGGCGGCATCATCGGCCGTATGGGCGCGGTCTTCTCGACCATTGAGGATAACCACATCCACCACATCAACAACATGATGGAATTGGGCGGCGCTGAGGTCGCAGGCATCAAGCTCCACGCCGCGATCGACGTCATCATGAGAAGGAACCACATCCACCACTGCGTCATGGGCATCTGGACAGACTGGGAAGCACAGGGCACGCGCATCACCCAGAACCTCCTGCACGACAACCAGAGGCCCGCATATGCTGAGCCTTTGAGGGGCGGCATGGGATCTGAGGACATTTTCGTGGAAGTCGGTCACGGACCTACGCTGATCGACAACAACATCCTACTTTCAGACGCGACGCTCCGCATCGCGACACAGGGCGTTGCAATGGTACACAACCTCATCTGCGGTGCTTTCACTTCAGTCGGCGCAGGCACGGACTGGCGCTACACGCCTTACCACATGCCACACAGAACAGAGGTCATGGGCTTCATGACGATCCTGCACGGCGACGACAGATTCTACAACAATATATTCTTCCAGAAACACCCGAAGGAGTCCCTCGTTTCGCGCTTTGAAGGCGGCAGGGTTGAAGTTGAAGAGCGTGTCGTAGGCACGCACGTCTGGGATCAGTATCCGACTTACGACGAATGGATCGCAAAGTTCGACATGGATTCCGACACGCCCGACATGATGAAGATCGCGCAGGCCCATTTCGACAAACTCCCCGTCTGGATCGACGGAAACGCTTACCTTGGCGGAGCATTGCGCTACTGCAAGGAAGAGAACTACATGGTCGACGACACTACCAAGGTCTACGTAAACGTGAAGGAAGACGGCGACAAGGTCTATCTTGACACGAACCTCAAGGACGTCATCGGTTCGTTCACGGCTTCCCTGGTCAACACGGAAGTCCTGGGCAAAGCGTTTGAGCCCCAGCAGAGATTTGAGGACAAGGACGGCAACGACATCATATTCGATACCGACTATTTCGGAAATAAGCGTTCGGAAATCATCCCCGGCCCGTTCGCAAACCTGAATCTCGACGGGGTAAACGTAGTACTGTAAACGAAAATTCCAAGATTGCCTGCCAAGATTTTTCAAGAGTTGGCAGGTGATCTTGGAACCGCTTTAAAAAGGAGATCGCACATGCCTCACGTAGAGATAAAATGCTTCCCCGGAAGATCTGAAGAACAGAAGAAAAGCTGCGCGGAAGCAGTCACAAAGGCCATCTCAGAGACGATGGGCTGTGACGCTTCAAGCGTTTCGATAGCCATCAAGGAGATCGAAAAGGAAGACTGGAAGGCATCGGTCTGGGACGCCCAGATCACGCCAGAGATGGATTCCCTGTATAAGAAGCCTGGTTACTCCTGCGACTGATCAGAAACAGGCGGAACCTGCTTTCGTTTGATCCCTGAAACGCGGATCCAAAGCAACTTAAAAGCGTATGACTTGTATCGGGAGAAGTCTCTCGATGAATTGGTCATGGCGTTCCTGCACGATGAGATCAGAGTGTTGTACTCTTTTGACGTCAGCTCCTTTCCGGAGAAGGTCGCCTTTTCAGCAAGTTCGGATGCGGCCGTCGGGATCACGACCTTAAACAGGCGCCCCATCATGGTGTAGTAGTGATAGTAGGCAACCGCCCTGTCATTGACTGTCTTCGCGCTGAACTTGTTTTTCCAGTAGATCACGAAAACAACCCTTACGGAAAGAATGATAAACGCTGCCACCGAGATTACGGCAACGACCGTCAGAACGAGCTTGAAGAAGTTCTTGACGGCTTCCGGGATCTCGAGTTTTCCGTCTCCGGCGACTTCTCCGGAAACGGTCGGACCTCCGCTCATGTAAACGGTCTCCCCGGTACCTTCGGGATCTATCAATCCTGCAAGGCCCGGATTCACCGGTTTCGTGGTTTCAGTAACGGATTGCTCCGTCTCATTTACAGTCTCATCCGTTCCTGCCGCCGTCGTTTCGGAAGTCTCCGCCGTCTCGCTCTCCGTTTCGGTTTCCGTCTCGGAAGTGGTCTCAGACTGTTCAGGCTCGGTAGGTTCGGTGTTCTTGAAATCAGCACTGTTGATCTCGGGGTGAGCGTTTGCTACCGCGTCTATGTTGAAGTTCCTTTCGTCTATGGTGTAGCCGGGAGTCGCGTCTCCCATTACCCAGCCGTATTCGGGCGTGAAGAACTCAAACCAGGCGTGCGCAGACGACGCATAGACGATGCTCTCCTTGTCCATTCCCGAGTTCATGTCGACATAGCCTCTGACGTACCTCGTCGGGACGCCGAGCATCCTGAGAAGGACCATCGAAGTTACCGCATAGTGGACGCAGATGCCGCTGTTTGCCTCTTTCACGAACCACGGAACGAAATCCTCTCCTTTGGGAGGATAAGGAGTGTGCGTGTCGTAGGGATGAAGGTCCCTGACGAAATTGGTCACCGCCCTTACCTTCTCCGCATCGCTCATCTGAGCCCTGCCGTAGTAGACGTCCTTGAACCATTCGGGGAGCGCGTCACTGTTTATCAGCGATCGGTCAGTCGAATAAGGCACTTCAAGGCAGGTCTTGTAAACATACTCGTTCAGATACTTTTCCGAATAGACGTTTCCGGTCTTTACGGGGATGTTGCCCGAAGCAAAATAGAAGATTCGTTCATGCGTTGAAGTATAGGCATTCAGCCTCTTTTTAGAAGCTGAACCCATGGCGTAAAAGTCCGTGTAATAAGGCACAACGTCAACCGACGCGCTTCGTAAAGGAGTGACCGTTATTCCGTACTGGGCGGTCTCATACGCGGGATCAGCGCCCTTGGCATATGGGTCACCTTTAAACCTGGCGGCGCTCAAAACGTTGTTCTGGTAGGTGTCCAGGGACTCTACCTTCAGGTACAGCACATTGCCTTCGTAAGGCATGCCGATCCCGCTGTATTCGGGGTTTCTGCCCCTGTAGACCTTAAGCACCTCGGCCGTGGACGGATTGAACGGACCGACGTTTGAAAGGTTCGTCTGCGCGGCGTAAAGCGGGGATATCGCGTCAAAGGAATCGTCGAAATCAGTGTTTTCAAGGCCGTTCAATGCCTTCTCGAGCACGTCCCTCAACGGGAAGTCGTGGCCAGCAGCCCTTTCGACCCTGTCCCTTAATTCGATCAGGATCTTCTGCGCGAGCTTGTCCTTGTTGTATCCTTCCTGAGGGAAGATCGCGCCCAAAAACATCATGAGGGCAAACATGGGAACTACCAGGATGACCAATACCTTCGCGTAAGTGGTCTGCCTCTTATCCCTGAAAGCGTGGCTTATCAGGATGAGCAGCACGCCCGTGAGCGCAATGAGGAACGGCGTCGCTTTCGGAGGGACGTCGGTGTTGGTTACGGTAAAGACGAATATCGGCATGTAGCAGAGCAGCGCCACGGGGATCAGTTTGCGCTTCATCAGGACGAGCATCGTCACGCCTATGGCGGTCAGGTAATACGCGTTGAGACACGCAAGTACGGTTTTTGCCGCATCGGGATCTTCAGGGAAATCTCCCGGCAACCACATGAAGACGTACATCTTGATGTAGTAGAGAAGCGCGTAGATTCCCGTCTTCACTTTGAACCAGTCGTAAAAAACGCACAGGGTAAAGAAGACGGGGGCAGCGGACAAAATGCCAAAGGAGAGCCATTTCTTGTCGCGCGAATATATCACCGCATAAAAGACCGATATGGCAAGCGGCACGAAGATCACCTGATAGAGCTTGAATCCGATGGAAAACGACGAATCCAGCATCAGGGTAAATCCAACGGAAAGGATCATGGAAATGACGATCGCCACCAAACAGGTGATGATCTTGGACGGAGTTTTCTCTTCGATCTTGACGGCAGTCTCAGTCCGCATCAGGAGAGTCCTCCTTCCGCGTCTCTTCAGCCTTGACGGGCGCTTCGGACTTTTCTTCAATAACCTCTTTCGGCAGCCTCATCCTGAGGATCTTGCCGATCGCCCTCTCAAGGTCCGTCTCCGATTCTATCTCAAAGGCAACCTCTCCCTTGTCTGGTGGGATGATCCTTATCTTATGCGAAGTCTCATGCTCGATGTAAAACCTGGAAGTGAAGACGATCTGTCCCAAATGCAGGTCGAACTTGTCCCTGTCACCCGTCAATCTGAGGATGACGCGTGAATGCCCGCCGTATTCCTCCAGCGGTTCCTTTACGAGAAGCGTGTCCTTTTTTGCGGACATCTTCCAATGGATCGACCTGATCGAATCGCCTATCTGATACTCCTTGATGTCGTAGATCTCAGCGCCGGGCTGCTTCGATTTTCTAAGGTTCTTGGCCTTGAAGCCGTACATGTCGGGCATTACGTCAGGCATAGACGGAGAAGGCTTTACAAGGATCTCATTAAACTTGTTGACGTTCGTTTTCGTAAAGAACAGGCCGAAAAGGTCATATACCGTAAGCCATGAAAGATCATACGAATAAGCCCCGCAATGCGAGGTGTCCACGGGTATCTTCGAAGTGCCCTTGTCGTTGATGACGAAGGTTCTCTTCTTCGTGGTCCCGGCCATGCGGTCCGTAACCGTCAGCTTGAGCTTGCAAAATGAAAAATAGGAAGCAATGCCGCCCGTCGTCACGAGGATGTTCGTCGGCGTTCCGATGAGGACGTTTCCGGGGCACTGCACCTTAAAGGTCATGGTGCGCGACGCGATGAGGCTCATCACCAAAGACAGGACGGGGATCAAAAGGATCACGATGAGGCATATCCAAGAGACCCACATCTTGTAGCAGAGGAAAAAGACGAAGGATGAAAGTAAGGAAACTAAGTAAACGGCCCAGGACCTGACCATAAGGGATCAGACCTTCGGCACAAAAGTAGACGCAAGGATCTCTTTTGCGATTTCGGTTGTGTTCTTTCCGTTGACCTCGGCTTCTGGAGTAAGGATGAGCCTGTGCGTGATGACAGGCAGGAACACGGCCTGAACGTCCTTCGGGACTGCGTATTCCCTTCCCGCCAGATAAGCGTGCGCCTTCGCCATGGCGTTGAAGGCGAGCGTGGCACGGGGGCTTGCGCCTCTTTCGAGATCAGCGTGTCCCCTCGTCTTGTTGACGAGCGCAATGATGTAATCCGTGACCGCATCGTGCACGAAGACGTTGTTGACGCTCTTCTGCATTTCCAAAAGCATCTTGGCGTTGCACTGCTGCCTTACGCTGTCCATCGGATTAATGCCGTTCTTACGGCCTTCGATCATGGCCTTCTCATATTTGGCGGAAGGATATCCCATCGAGATCCTGACCATGAAACGGTCGATCTGTGAATCGGGAAGAAGCGAAGTTCCTGAAGCTCCCGTCGGGTTCTGCGTCGCGAAGACGATGAACGGATCGGGCAGCATGTAAGTGTTTCCGTCGACCGTGACGTTGGCCTCTTCCATCGCCTCAAGGAGCGCGGACTGCGTACGCGAGGATGCTCGGTTCAACTCGTCCGCGAGAAAGAGATTGTGGAATATCGCACCGGGCTGATACTTCATCGTATCAGTGTTCCTGTCATACATCGAAAAGCCCGTAATGTCCGAAGGCAATACGTCCGGAGTGAACTGAACTCTTCCGAAATTAAGTCCCATCGTCTTTGAAAACGCGAGTGCCAAAGTGGTCTTTCCCACGCCGGGAACGTCTTCCATCAGCACATGGCCTCCGGCGAGGATCGCCGTCAGCGTCTGTTCGATGACATAGTCCTTTCCGCAGATAACCTTTTTAACCTCATGAACTATGCCTTCAGTTAAACTACCCATATAGATCCCCTAAAACCTTCCTTCCAGCGGTCTCCGAAGAGCCGATAAAAGTATACATTACTTTCGTTTTCAGGTATCGCGATTTTGTGGCAAGAAAATAGCAATTTCCGTATAACGGCGGGGACTTCGCGGTTATTTCTTCGTAGTTTGTTGAAGCTCGCGGATCAGTTTCGTTTTCGCCTTAAGTTCCTCATTGAGGTTCTTGTTGTAGCGCTCGATGCCTTCAAGATGCTGCTGGTGGGCTGTGTCGTCGGAGATCTCGAGAAGATATCCGCGCTTTTTCCTGCCGTCGTAAAGGTCGCTCACGCGTACAAGATAAATGGATTCACCCCTGCGGTAATGGTGAAATCTGGATACGTTTTTTCTCTTGTATTCTTCAATCCATTGTTCAAAAAGCTGACGCATCTTCTCGTCTTCGATCACATGGTCAACATGATTCTTTGCAATCTCGGGAAAGAACTTTTTTGCCACGTCGGTCACACTAAGATATCGGTACTTGAAATCCAGTGAAATGTAGCCGTATTCGCCTTCCGCCAGGATCGAACTGCTGACCATGTCGTCTACGCGGTAAAGTCCGATACTGTTCATGATTATCAGGAATCCTATTTCATCAACCAGGTCAGCTAAGGCCATCCATTCAACGTCCTTGGTGATCAGTCGTCCAAGGAAGAAGGAAAAAATGGAAAAGACCTGCATGAATGCGGCAATGGCAAGTATCTTTCTTGAAACGCTTGGTTTCTTGATCCATCCATATGCAAGAACGATGATGGTTATTATCAGGAATATGCCTATCTCAAGATAGAAGAGCCTGTGCAAAGGCCCGTATTCCTTGACCAGGACGGTTACGCCGTTTTCGAATTCTATGTCAACGCTCTTATAGAAAAGCGGACTGTATCCCGCAGACAGGACAAGCATGTATATGCACGTCGTAAATGCGAGCATGATGAACCTCACCCATTTGGGCGGCTCGATCTTGCAGATGGAAAATATCAGGAACAGTCCCGCGAGCGGAAGATAGCAGCCTCCGATGTAGAGGAATTTGTAGATTATCAACGCCTCCCTGACGTTCTGCGACAATGCGAGCAGTACGTAGCAGAACTGCGAAAGAAAGGCCAGGAGGAAGATCATGGTGTAGCGCGTTGAAAAATATTTGCGCTTGATAAAGTAATATGCCGAGCAGCATACAAGCGAAATGAAGCAGATGATGACGTAATAAGCGAGTACCATTATGTGTTCACCACCTTCAGAAAATCCGTGAACACCTGTTTTGGAAGGGGCTTGGAAAAATAGTATCCCTGGAAATAATCGCAGCCCAGTTCTTCTAACAGCATCTTCTGTTCAACGGTCTCAACGCCTTCAAGCAAAACGGAATAACCCATGTCCTTTAACATGCGGATGGTGTTTTCAAGGTAGATGTGACCGTTTTTCTCAACTTCTCCCGTCTTCGGATTCTTGGCTTTCCAAAGAATGCTCTTGTCTATCTTTATGATCGAGAACGGCATTTCATACATGTAAGAAATATTGGAATAACCGGTGCCGTAATCGTCCAGCGAGAACGAGAACTTACTGTTTTTCAGCACGTCGATCGTATCGTAAAGAACGCTCATATTCTCAGTCGTGGCAGACTCCGTGATCTCAAGATTGATCTTTTCGGCGCTGAGGTGGTACTTTTTGAGCGTCTCATCGAATGTTTTCATCAGGTTCTTGCTGAGGCACTGTACGACCGAGAGATTGACTTCCACATACTCTATCCCGAGCGATGCCAGCTGCTCTTCCTGATAAGTCCTGCAGACTTCCTCAAACACGAATTGGCCTATGTCGAGTATCGATCCGTTTCTCTCTGCGACGGGAATGAATTCATCCGGCGGAATGAAGCCGTACTCACTGTCGATCAGGCGGCAGAGCGCCTCTGCAGAAGTAAACCTGCCGCTTTCCGAATTCCAGATCGGCTGAAAGTAAACCTGAAAACTCCTGTTCTTCAGCGCCTTGTCGATAAGCCTTTCGATCAGCACGCCGCGCTCGTATTTGTAGACGGCATTCTTAACGTCGAGTTCGACCGAAACCTTTCCGTCGAAAGGCGTGTCGATGAGCATGAAGACGTCATCCAAAGTCTTAACGTCTTCGGGTATGTGTATGACGCCAAACTGCACCGGGAAAACAAGCGAAAACTCGCCTTTGCCCCAGGGACGCTCAAACCTGCTCATGGTCTTTTCCCGCATCAGCGCGATCTCCGCTTCGTCGATCCCTTCGCACAAAACTGCGAAGTGACCTCTGCCGCAGTCGTAACTCGTATTGGGTTTGTACGATTCATCCATCCACTTGGATATGCGCTTGAGGATGCCGTTCATGTTGTCGAAGCCGATCATCTTGTTGTAGTAGTTCAGGTTCGGGATCTTAATGAGCAAAAGCACGTTCCCGCTGTTCGCCATCGCGCGGTCCAAAGCGCTGTTCAGCGCATAACGGTTCAATGCGCCGGTCGTAGGATTGATCGTCTCCTCTTTGCTCTCAATCGTAAACAGCAGGCCCATGAGACCGATCGTCTCAAAGAACAGCGTAAGAAGATAATACGGGAATATGATCTGCACGATCACGGGTATGAAGGTGACCATGATGAAGAATAAAAGCGCCTTCGTGATCGTACCCGAAATGCCCTTGCGGTGCCTTACCGCCAGATAGATCGCAAACACCATGTATGCCAATGCCACTGCATATATGATGAAGAACAGCTTTCCGTGCAGGTAAGTGCTCTTTTCGTCATAGTAGAAGATCAGCTTGTGGAACGGATTCGTAAACAGCAGCGCAAGCTCCGTAAACAAAGGAGCCGCCGAGACAATGAGCGACTTGCGTTTGGACTTCTCATAACCGATGAGATAGAACACATACACCACTAAAGCATAAGCAAGGGTGTTGTGCGTTGAAAGGTACAGATAGTTCCAGAAATCCTGGATGAACCTTGCGGTGTACTGCGGATTGTTGTTTACGATCGAACCGAAAATGTCGGCAATCTCAGCGAGAAAATTAAGCGTGATCATGCCCAAAAAGACACGATTGGCAGTCTTCCGTATGCCTTTCTTGAAAATGATATAGTACGCTATGAACAGCGAGAGAAACACCGCTGCGATATCAAATTCAATATGATACATATAGTCTCCGGGGAGTATTCCAAACTCCTGAATCGCTATATAACCGTCCGTCCCGCTTCTTGTAATATTATATCAAGTGAATTTGCCACTTACCACGTTTCCCCGCCCCGCAAACCTTTGCAAGCAGTCCCTCCATGACAACATAAAACACCTTGCAACTAGTTCCGCAGACGAGCTCCGCTCGTCCATTTGCCAAAGAATAACCCTTTGCGATACTAGTTCCGCAGGCGGGCGCTGTTTGCCCGCCCTCTACGCCAAGTAAAAAGACCTTTGCAACTAGTTTCGCAGGCTGGCCATGCTCGCTACTTCGCCACTGAAAAGACCTTCTGAAATTAGTTCCGCAGGCGGGCGTTGTTTGCCCGCCGAGGACTTGTTCGTACATTTCAGAAGGTCTTTATATGTGGCGCTCCAAGCAGGAATCGAACCCGCATCAACGGTACCGGAAACCGCTATTCTATCCATTAGACTATTGGAGCGGGCAAGCAGTATTATACAGCATTAGTCCGGTTATCGTTAAGTATCTTAAGAAGGTCCTTGATCTCGTTGATCGTTGCGCTCTGTTTAGTGGAAGTGGGCTTGTAGAGCAGGTACGGCTTGTCGCTCATGGCGTTGATCGACACTCTCGCGCCATAGAATTTGTCGCGCAGAAGAGCTCCAAGAGCGTTCATGTCGAGCTGCAGCTTTGGATCCAGATAAAGCCTGACTCCGGTGCTTCTGACTGACGCGCCCGTAAAACCGAGTTTGCCTGCCATCGCACGGATGAGAGATATGCCGCACAGGATGTGGATCTCCTTCGGCGGATCGCCATAGCGGTCCATGATCTCGTCCATGAAATCGTCGTAAGCGCTGAAATCCCTGATGTTTCCGATCTTTCTGTATGTGGCCATGCGGCCGCCTTCATCGGGAATGTAAGACGACGGAATGTATGCATCGTAATCGACTTCAACAACGACGTCGCCCGGAGCGGAAGCAACGTCAGCGCCTTCCATGGCCTTCTGCTTCTCTGCTTCACTTGCACCAAGCGTCTTTATCTCTTCATCAAGAAGCCTGCAATAAAGCTCGTATCCGATGACGTCCATCTGGCCGTGCTGTTCGGCTCCCAGAAGGTTTCCCGCGCCTCTGACCTCAAGGTCTCTGATCGCGATCCTGACGCCCGAACCGAGTTCCGTGAACTCTCGTAAGGCATTAAGCCTCTTGGTCGCTTCCTCGTTCAAAGGAGCGTCAGCGTCGTAAGTGATGTAAGCGTACGCCTGCCTGTCAGACCTTCCTACGCGGCCTTTGATCTGATAGAGCTGCGACAAGCCGAAACGGTCAGCGTTTTCAACTATCAGCGTGTTGACGTTCGGCATGTCCACGCCGTTTTCGATTATCGTCGTGCAGACGAGTATGTCGTACTTGCCTTCGATGAAGTCGCCAACAGCCGCTTCAAGGCCGTTTTCGGGCATCTGGCCGTGCGCGTAGGTGACCCTTACGCCGGGCATCAGTTCCTCGAGTTTCGTTGCGACTTTGTCGATGTCTGAAGTCTTGTTGTAAAGGTAGAAAATCTGTCCTCCGCGCGCGATCTCACGCATGCAGGCCTGAACGATTATCTGCTCATCGTAACCCATGACGTAGGTCTGGACGGCACGCCTGTTGAACGGCGCTTCCTCAAGGACGGAGATGTCCCTGATGCCTGAAAGCGACATGTGGAGAGTACGCGGAATGGGCGTTGCGGACAACGAGAGAACGTCGACGTCGGTCTTCATCGACTTGATCTTTTCCTTGTGGTTGACGCCGAAACGCTGCTCCTCATCTACCACGAGAAGTCCCAAATGCGGCGGCCTTACGTCGTTTGAAAGCACCCTGTGCGTTCCGATTATGACGTCGGCCTTGCCGTTCTTTACGTCTATCAGAGAAGCCTTGATCTGCGCGGGCGAAACGAATCTTGAAAGCATTACGACGTTGACCGGAAATCCCTTGCATCGCTCGACGAAGTTCTGGTAGTGCTGCTGCGCCAAAAGCGTTGTAGGCGCAAGCATGATCGCCTGCCTTCCGTTCATTACCGCCTTGAACATCGCCCTAAACGCAACCTCGGTCTTGCCGAATCCGACGTCACCGCAAAGCAGCCTGTCCATTGGCCTTTCGGACTCCATGTCCGCCTTGATCTCGCGGCAAGCGCGAAGCTGATCCTCCGTTTCGACGAACGGGAACTTGTCCTCAAAAAGCTTTTGCTGCTCGTCGTCAGGCTCACACTTGTACCCTGAGTTTATGCTTCTTGCCGCGTATATCTTGAGAAGGTCATAAGCCACCTTCTTGATAGATTCCCTGGCCCTTGCAACCTGCCTCTTCCATTCATCGCCTCCGAGGCGCGAAAGCTTAGGTTCACGCTCTCCCGGGCCCACGTATTTCTGCAGCGAATCGAGGTTTTCGGGAAGGATGTAAAGGACTTCGTCCCTGGCGTAAGTGATCTTGAGATAGTCCTTGCGCGTGTCGCCGACCTTCATGTTTACGAGGCCGTCGTATCTTCCTACGCCGTGCTTGTCGTGAACGATGAAGTCGCCGGGGTGAATGTCGCCAAAGAAGGTGATCCTCGGTCCGCCCTTTTTCTTTGGCTTTGCGGCCCTTCCGCTGCCGAAGAGCTCCTGCTCGCCAAGAAGCGTTATCCCGAGCGCGGGATATGAGAATCCGCACGGAAGATCCGCATAGATTATGTCAGGCGAAGCGCCCGCGTCGAGCAGGCTGCTTCTGAGCGAATCCGTCCTTCTTCCCTCGGGAAGGATGATCTTGATCCCGCTCGTTCCCTTCATTGCCTCTGCGAGGTCGTTTATCCTGCCGGAATAGTTGTCAGCGGGAAATCCTGAAGTGGAAACGCTGACGCCACCGGGAAGTCCGCCGCCCGTTGAAGCGAAAGTCGCAAGCGTAATTACCTTTGCCAGATTGTCGATCTTCTTCATGACGTCCGAAACGTCGAAAACGGCTTCAACCGCACAGGAAGGAGCGGTTCCCGCCTCGCACGATTCAGTACAGCGCTGCAGGTATTCAGAAGAAAAAGCCTTCATCCTCGCATCGGTTTCGACAAGCTCGTCGGCAAACCAGAGGACGTCGGAGCCGCCTCGGAATTCAACATAGTCGATCGCACAGGCGGGCTTTCCGAGCAGCATTCCGATCCAGCGCGCTATGCCCGTTGGCTCGCTTCCCATCTCTATCTTCTGCGCATCAGCTTCGGCCGTGCGCGTCAAAAGCTCGGCGGCGCGCCTTGCCTCGCGCGATTCCTTGTTCATCTTTGAAACGTCCACTTCAGCCTGAAGCCGAATGAGGCGAGCGTTGTCTTTTCTCATCTCCGGATCACCTGTGGAATAGATCCTCGCGGGAATTATGAGAACCGATTCGAGCATGGAAGTCGAGCGCTGCGTTTCAAGATCGAAATGCTTCAGCTGGTCGATCTCTTCATCGAAAAAGCTTATTCTGACAGGCTCCGTCATGTCCGCCGGGAAGACGTCTATTATGTCTCCCCGTCTTGCGAACTCGCCGCGCTCCATTACCTGAGGGACCTTTTCATAGCCCATCTCGGAAAGGCGGGTGATCACTTCATCAGGATCGTAAGTGCCTCCGACCTTGAGGTCGATCATCCTGGAGGCAAACCCGGAAGGCGGGGAAAGCTTTCCCATAAGCGCTCCCGCGGTTATTACCGCCGCACCAAAGTTGCCCGTCACGAGTTCTGAAAGCGCCGCGCACCTTGTAAGTTCAAGTTCGCGCGATGAAGCTTCCGCCGTAAGGAGCGAAAGTTCTCCTGGCATGAGCACCGCAACGGAATCGCCGGTGAAACATGAAAGCGCACGGGACATAGTTCTCGCGCGTGCAGCGTCAGGAACGATCACCACCGGCTTCAGGGAAAGATGCGCGGAAAGCGCGCTTATAAGATACGCCTTTTGCTCGGCGCATACTCCAGAGACGTTAAGATGTCTGCCTTCTTTACGGGACTTTTCGAGGCCGTCAATGACGGCCTTGTCTGACCCGATAAGAGAGAGCAGGTCATTTATTTGTTGATTCATTAGCGATTATTCCTTCAATAGCCGCGCAGGCCTCGATGAAAGCATCGTTCATCATGAGACGCTCTTCCTTGGGAACCTCGGAAAGAACGTAGTTTATCAGATCGAAATGCTCCGGAACAGGACCCGTGCCAATTCTGACGCGAGGAAAATTCTCCGTCCCCAAGAGCTGTATGCACGACTTCATTCCGTTATGCGTGCCCGCGCTTCCCTTTGGCCTTACCCTGATCGAGCCCTTCTTGATGTCGATGTCATCGTAAACGGTGATGATGTGCGAAGGTTCGATCTTGAAAAAGCGGCTCGCTTCAACGAGACACTCTCCGGAAAGGTTCATGTAGGTCACGGGCTTTATGACGATGACGTCCTGTCCCGCGATCCTGCCTTTTCCGTACATGCCCTTGAACTTGTCCTTATCAAGAGAGATGCCGTGCTTCTCGCACAACACGTCTACTGCCAGGTAGCCCATGTTGTGCCACGTGTACATATACTGTCTGCCCGGATTTCCGAGCCCTGCGATCATCCACATATCAGAGTTCTGAACGCCTGTCGTCAAGTCTGATGTAATTCTCGCCTCTGCTGCGGGACTTTTCAGCCACCCAGTTGGCTCTGTTGACCTGCTTCGAACGGCCGATTCCGAGAGCCAGAGGCTCAACGTCATTCGTGATCGTGGATCCTGCGGCGATATAGGAATCCTTGCCGAGGACTACAGCGGAAACGATGTTCGAGTTGCCTCCGATGAAAACGTTGTCCTCTATGGTGCAGCCGACCTTGTCCTGACCGTCGAAGTTGCAGGTAACGGTTCCGCATCCGAAGTTTACGTTCTTTCCGACCTTGGAGTCTCCGATGTAGGTAAGGTGTCTTGCACGGGTGTGCGCTCCGATGACGGAAGCCTTGACCTCAACGTACGCGCCTATGGTGACCTGGTCATCGATGACGCAGTCAGGCCTGATGTGTGAGTAAGGTCCGATACGGCAGTCTTTGCCGATGCGGCTTCCGGTAATTATGGAATTGTCCACGGTGGTCTCATCACCTATCTCGGAACAGTCGATCCTCGTATTCTCTCCGATGATGCAGTCGGATCCGATGACCGTGTTGCCCATGAGCGTAGTGCCCGGAAGGATCGTCGTGTCCTGGCCGATCTCGACCGCGTGATGGATCCAGGTGGATGCGGGATCGACAATCGTAACGCCATTCCTCATGTGTCTTTCGATTATCCTGCGGTTCATTATCGCCTGGACCTGCGCGAGCTGGATCCTGTCGTTGATTCCGCGCGTGTCGTCAAAATCGCATACAACGGCGCCGACCTTGTAGCCGTCTTCGATGAGGATGCCTATCGTATCGGTAAGGTAGTATTCCTTCTGTGCGTTGTTCGCACCGATCCTTCCCAATGCGGAAAGCAAAAGCGGCGTCTTGAAAACATACATTGAGGAGTTGATCTCCTTTATCTTGAGCTCTTCTTCGGTGCAGTCCTTGTGCTCAACGATCTTGATGACGTTTCCGTCTTCGTCCCTTACGATCCTTCCGTAACCGGTAGGATCGTCAGCCTCAGCGGTGATAAGGATCGCCGCACAGTTTCCGTCAACTGCTTCAAAAGCGTTCAAAGCCTTTCTTATCGTCTCTGCGGAAACCATCGGGCAGTCGCCTGGAAGAACGATCGTCAGTCCGTCCCTTCCCTCAAGGAAAGGTGCAGCCTGCATTACGGCATGACCCGTTCCACGCTGCTCTTCCTGAAGCACGTATGCGACGTTCTCGCCAAGTATGCTCCTGATCTCACCCTGGGCCTCGCCCACGATGTAGACCTGATCCTTGCAACCCGCATCAAAAAGCGCATCCGCTACCCATTGGATGATGTACTTTCCGGACACCTGGAAAACGACCTTTGAATGCTTTGACTTCATCCTGGTGCTTCTGCCTGCGGCCATTACAACTGCACTGATTTCCATTTTCTTCAACCCCTCGTGTTTTTATAGTTCAAATTTTGTTTGTTGTTACGGTTCTGCCGTCGTTACCTCTTCAGGCTGTTCCTTCGGTTGCGCCTGCTTTACGGGAACGGCGTCCTTGGGCTCTTCGGGTTCCTTTTCAGGCTCTGCCGGCTTGACGACGGAAACTGACGCCCAGGACTGTTCGGAAGTCTTCAGATCCTCTTTTGCGGGGAGATCCCCGTCCTTCTCGCTCGAGGAAGCCTCATCGGTTTCTTCCGCGGCAGCCTGCTTGTCTTCGTCAGGAGAAGAGCTTCCACCCGCTATTGCGGTAGGATCCTCGTCAGGCGCATTGCCTTCGTCGGCCGTTTCAGCCCCTTCTCCGGAAGCCGTCTTGTCGCCGTCCGTTTCAGGTTCCTTCGGATCTTCCGCCGGCGTTACGTTTTCCGTATTGCCGGAATCGCCAGCGTCTCCACCGTTATCCTTAGGCTCTTCGGGCTCGTCCGGCTTGATCGGAGTGGAGGCGGGAGGCAGCCTGTCGATATATGCGACGTCGAGATCGACGTCACCGCTTATTCCGGGAACTCTGCCGTGAGAGTTGACCTGCCACATGTAATAACTTCCCTTGTAAGACGACTTGGATACCCAGTGAGCCATCCAGATGGAAAGGTGGTTCTTTCCCTGGTTCATTGCCTTGATGGACGGTGACCACGTGCCTTCAAGCCTTGACTTGCTGCCATAGATCGATGCGGTGTAGCCGGCCTTCTCGACTTCTTCTTCGAAGACCGCGACCATCTTGTTGAGGTCTTCGTCAATGTGCTTGTTCATGGTAGTAGTCGACCAGCCCTTGCTCTTGTGGGCGCGCTTGTAGTAGTCGAAGTTCTCCCAGTCGAACGCGATCGGGAAGTCGATCTGCTTCTCGCTTAACTTACACTTCTTGATCATGTCCTGCGTGTACTTGCGCATGTTTTCTTCGGTATAGTCGCAGGTAAAGAAATACAAACCCACCTTGAGGCCTGCCGCCTTGGCATCCTTGTAGTACTGCTCGAACTTGGTATCCGGAGCATTGCACCAGACGTACTTCTTCTTCGTCTTGTCGTAATAGTTGTTTCTGACGTAGCAGCGGAGGATTACGAATTCAACTCCTGCAGCCTTGGCCTTCTTGAAATCGATGTTGCCCTGATACTTTGAGACGTCCATGCCGAGCATTGTGTTGGACTTCTTGTAATCAGCCTTGAAATCGGCGAACTTGAGAACGGGATTGCCGTTTACAAGGTGCGAGGAAGTGTATTTGCTCTTAATGCCGTTGAGATTGCCCGGAGCAGCCTCGCCCTTCGGAACAAGGACGCACTGGAAAGCCATTATGAAATAGCCGTATTTCTCGGTTCCGGAGCTCTCGCCGTTCTTTGCCCAGCCAAGCCAGCCCTTCTCACGGGCACAGGTCCTGTAATATACGTCGAAATGCTCTGCAAGCTCACCGGTCAGCCTTACCTGGACCTCTTCCATGCGCTTGCCGTTTTTCTTCTTGAACTTGCCTACGGGCGAGTTGTTTTTGCACCATGACGACCATGAATAACCCTCGCCTCTTGCGCGGTATTCAACGGTTCCGGTGTACTTGGAACCCGTAACGGTCATCATGAGGCCTTCATGCTTCTGGTACGAGCCTGAAGTGACTCCGGAAACCGCGCCGTTTCTGTACCATGAAGAAGACCATTTGTACTTATCCCTAAACATGCGGTAAGCGATCGTGGGCTGTTCGCCAAGAGACTCCCTCGGTACGATCTTTACCTGGATCTCCTGAACCCTCTTTCCGTCTCCGGCCGAACCAGCCACGGCGCCGTCGCTTACCCAGCCTTGCTTGGCTTTGTAGGTCTGCATGTATGCGCTGTACATAACGCTGTAGTGCTTGGCAAGCTCGCCCGTCAGCTCGATCCTGACGGCTTCGACCCTGAGGTTCTTGCCAACGGTTCCGGCCCTCTTTCCACTGTTGGTCCAAGCCGTCCAGCCTTTTTTCTGGACGTAGACCATGTAGCGGAGGCCGCCCTCGTATCCGGTGGTGTTCTTAAAGCTTAAAGTGACGGCCTCGATCCTCTTCTTCCCCTTTTTTCCGATGGTGAGTACGCCGTCCTTGAACGATCCCTTCTTGTTCCCGTAAGTCTGCATACGGGCTGTTCCTGCAAGAGTGAGTGAGACCTGATCCGTCGTATCGGCATTTGCCTGATACCCGTCTAAGCGTGTGAATGCGAACACAACGGAAACCATTATCAAGAAGGCGATTCCCGCTGAAGTGATCTTCTTCAGAACGTTTTGCATTATTAGTCTCCAATCCTGTTTTTGTCTGCAGATTGTTCCGTTATTATATCACGATTAATTTATCTGTATTTATATAAGGGGCACAGTGCCACAAAATGTCCTTAAAATCAGCCATGAAAAATCCCCCTGAAATTCAGGGGGATCAGCCGTTGTTTTTAAGTTCAAATGCTTATCAGAGACCCTCAACGGAAGCAATTGCCTCGCGCATGTTTGCTTCGGACTTCTTGAGGAGCTGATACTCTTCGTCAGTCAGGCGCATGTCGATGATCTTGTCAACGCCGTTTGCACCGATGAGTGCGGGAACGTCGAGCGTTACGCCGCTGATGCCGTACTCGCCGTTAAGTCTGGTGGAAACCGTTCTGATGGTGTGCTCGTCTTCTGTGATGCTCCTGAGGAGTGTTGCGGCACTTACCGCGATGCCGTTGAAGGTTGCGCCCTTGAGCTTGATGATCTGAGCGCCGGAAGACTTGGTCTGCTGAGCGATCTCAGCCTTGACGTCGTCACCGAAAGGAACGCCGATGGCCTCAGCGTACTCGTCGATGCCCATACCGGCAACGTGAGTGTGGCTCCATGCAGGGAACTGCGTCTCACCGTGCTCACCAAGGATGTATCCGTGAACGTTTCTGACGTCAACGCCGAGCTTTCTGGAGATGAGGACTCTGAAACGTGCGGAGTCGAGGTTCGTACCGGAACCGATGATCCTGCTCGAAGGAAGTCCGGACCACTCGGCAACCTTGTAGGTTACGAGGTCGCAAGGGTTGGAGATGACCATGATGACGCCCTTGTTGTAGTGCTCCATGATGCTGTCGGTGATGACGTGAGCAAGCTTGACGTTCTTCTTAGCAAGGTCAAGTCTCGTCTCGCCTTCTTTTCTGGGGATGCCTGCAGTGATGATGATGCAGTCCGCATCCTTTACGTCACTGTAATCGCCGGCATGAATGTACATATCGCCGATGAACGGAAGTCCGTGGCTGATGTCGAGCGCCTCGCCGAGCGCCTTCTCCTTATTAACGTCGATGAGAACGAGCTCTGAGCAGAGCTGCTGCATTGCGATTGCGAATGCGGTGGTGGATCCTACCGCGCCTGCGCCGATGATGGCAACCTTGGTGCCTTCCTGTTTATACATAAGCTTAAACCCCCTTGTTATAGCCTTACGAATAATATCAAGAATGGAAGTTCAAATAAAGTCATTATTCGTTATGATTTTTACCTAAAAATTTGACTATGGAGCCCCCCTGAAAGTGTAAATTGATAATTTGATAATCAAAGTTTCATTTGGTTTTTTCTTGCCCTTCAACTGCGCGATACGTTTTCCAATACGGTTTTCCTCAAAACCATACCGGTTTTCGTACCGACAGCATTCCATCCATGAAAAAGGCAACCCGAAACATAATTTAAGCTACCTGAATTATTTAAATAATATAGACGAATGAAAGCGTGACAAACAGGATAAAGATATTTAACGTCCAAACAGTGGCTACAAATAATGTCAGGGCCTTTATTGCCAATCCTCTCTTACCATTCACACCGGCTAAATCATCAAGCATGATCCCGGTTGAGATTCCGGCCGTAATAAGTATTTGGGCTATGTATCTGTAATGCATTGTCCAAATATAAGGAAAAAACATGCAGTAGTATACATATCCTGCCAAAAGCACAATTGCAAGGATAATGATTGACGTTGTCTCTGTTACCATGTGTTTTTTTCTGATGTTTCGTACTAATGTGTAGATAACAGAGAACACTGATACAACTGCTAACAACACTGAAAGAGCGAATGCCGTAGAGCCCACAATATTGATGATCTCAGCCTCTTTATAAGTGAAGGAACTGAACAGGAAGGTTTTGAATGATTGGATAATTATGTTGGCATTGTTGATCGAATCCTTGCCGGAATAGATGCTGAATTCATTCGGAAGGCGGAATAGTCTTTCTCCGATATTGAGTGACTCAATATAATCATCTTTTCCTGCTCCAAACAGATAGTTTATTGGTATTCCGAATTTAACGTAATTTCGAATTTGAAACCACAAAGCCAGAGGGACGCATATTGCTGCGAAAACAAGAAATTGAGGAAATAATTTCTTGATTGAAGCTCGGAAAGACCTTTGACTCGAAAACAAAGCTGACAGGAAAATAAATCCGATTGGAAATGCAAGGATTCCAACTGAAAGCTTTGTCATCATGCCCAATCCAACTGCGAGTGAAACTTTCACGATATCCTTAATTGATTGTGTTTTATACCAGCTGAACGCCTTCTCCATTCCAACAAAAATAAACATGCTTGATAGCGCATCGTTGTTGATATTTGCACAACTTGTTATCACATGCGGATTGAATGCAAAAAACAACAGTAAGATAACAATACGGTCTCGACTGATGTTCCACAGTTTGAGAATTCTGTAAAAAGAAAACACTGTCGCCATTGCACTATAAAAAGTTACGAATTTTAATACTTCTACATTGTCTCCAAAAGACGGAAACAGAGTCCAATACAGTTTAAGAAAATACGCACAAATCAAATGATGAAGCGGAGGGTGATAAAACTGCCCAAGACCCCTGATATCAACATTAGGTATCCAATTGTTATCTACAATATACTTGATATAACCACTATGTCCGTCGTTATAATGACCGGTTTGACCGAGAAAGAGACCTGTATCAATACTGCGGGAAACATAGCTGATATAAAGCATATAGCAAATGCATGTCCATACAATGAAGATCAACACCGAAGCAGTAATACGTCTGGAATCGAGGTTGTTTTTATACTTACAGAATAAAAGAACAAACAGCATTATGGCTGGTATCATTGTAACTGTCCCGACATAATAAATCAGGGTGCCTGCAAAATGTCGCAGTACCGCCAGCAGTAATCCGCAAAGTATTGCTGTAATGCTTGTTTTGACAATAAACATCGGAAGTTTAGAGGAGGATTCATATAATATCAGGATCAGAGCAAATATCACCCCAATCGAAGCAAAAACACCACTTTCAACCTCATTCATCAAATAGAATGATCCATTAGTTAGCGGAATGAGAATTATACAGAATAGAAGCAGTATGAGCAAAGGATGATTAAGTATTCTTTCCTTGTTTGTATTTTTGCCTACCATATGAATCCGCAGAAAATAATTATATATTCTCGCCAAATGTGCGAAACGAAATTGAATTACTTTACAATTGTACGATTGAATCCGTTGTTAATCAAATAAGCTTTACTTTCGGAGGAAAGATCAAATTTACGCAGATAAGCACAAGGCAAAAGAACTTGTGATCCTGCTTGATGAAACATAGTGAATACTATGCTCGGAAGACATGGCGCAGAGTCCGCAACCAAAAACATAAATTTCGCTTTCTGCGCGCCACTTCACCACAGCACACAATTACAAAAAGGGGCTGTGATGGCTCAAATCTTACTCTGAGTTTTTTCACAGCCCCTTTAGATACTGGTCATATACCGGAATTGGGAATCACATCTCCTGCGGGAGCTCCAGAGTCCTCTCTGCGATGAGCTTCTTGCAGAGTTCGACGAACTTGTCCAAAGCCACGCCGGGAACCTGCTTGTTGGAGCCTCTGACGTTGACTGCGACCGTGTTCTCGGCAGCTTCCTTGTCACCTACGACAAGGATGTAAGGATCCTTCATCTGCTTGAACTTCTTGATCTTGTCACGCATGTTGACGTCTGTGAAGTCAGCCTCTACGCGTACGCCTGCAGCCTCAAGCTCGGAAACGACCTTCTGTGCATACTCGTTATGCTCAGGCCTGATCGGTACGACTGCGACCTGGTAAGGGTTGAGCCAGAACGGGAACGCGCCCTTGAAGTGCTCTGTGATGATTCCGATGAATCTCTCGAAAGAACCGAAGATCGCGCGGTGGATGACGATCGGCATCTTCTGGACGCCGTCCTTGTCGGCATAAGTGAGCTCGAAGTTGTGAGGGAGCTGGAAGTCGAGCTGGACCGTGCCGCACTGCCACTCACGGCCGAGGGCGTCCTTGATCTGAAGGTCGATCTTCGGGCCGTAGAACGCGCCGTCGCCTTCGTTGATCTCGTAGTTTCCGTCACCGTACTTCTCGTCAAGGATCTCCTTAAGGGAAGCTTCAGCCTTGTTCCAGGACTCGAGGTCGCCCATGAAGTCATCAGGTCTTGTCGAGAACTCAGCGCGGTAAGTTACGCCGAAAGTCTTGTAGATCTCGTCTGCGATCGCGATAACGTCCTTGATCTCGTCCTTGATCTGCTCGGGCGTGACGAACGTGTGGTCGTCGTCCTGACGGAACTCCTGAACCCTGAAAAGGCCGTTCATCTGGCCGGACTTCTCCTTGCGGTGAAGAACGTCATACTCGCTGTAACGGATAGGCAGTTCCTTATATGAGTGCATCGTGCGCTTGTATGACATCATGGCGTTAGGGCAGTTCATCGGCTTGGCAGCCATCGTGTCCTCAGCCTCAACGGAGTACTTCTCCTCAACTTCCTCGCCCTGGATCGCGTCTGTAGCGTTAACGCCCTTTGTGATGCCCGGAACGATGAACATGTTGTTCTGATAGTGAGCCCAGTGGCCTGAGATGAGCCAGAGCTTCTTGTTGTTGATGAGAGGCGCGGAGATCTCAGTGTAGCCGTGCTTGAGCTGGATCTCGCGGGAATACTTCATGAGTTCCTGATAGAGGACCCATCCCCTGGGGAGCCAGTAAGCCATGCCCGGAGCAGTCTCTCTGAACATGAACAGGTCAAGCGCCGTTCCGATCTTCTTGTGGTCTCTTTCCTGTGCTTCCTTGAGCCATGCAAGGTGAGCCTTGAGCTCGTCCTTTGACGGGAAGGCAAACAGATATATTCTCTGCAGCTGGTCCCTGTGCTCGTCGCCGCGCCAGTATGCGCCTGAAACGTTCTTGATCTTGAAAGCGGCATTGAAAAGATCCTGCGAATTCTCAACGTGAGGTCCGCGGCAAAGGTCGACGTAGTCGTCGCCCGTGTAATATATCGAGATTACTTCGTCATCAGGCAGATCAACGATGAGCTCGGTCTTGAACTTCTGATCCTTGAAAAGCTCCAAAGCCTCAGCTCTTGAGATCTCCTTGCGCGTCCAGTTTTCGCGACGCTTAATGATCTCATGCATCTTCTCTTCGATCTTAGGGAAATCCTCTTCGGTGACTGTGGTCGGAAGGACGAAATCGTAATAACATCCGTCATCTACTTCCGGTCCGATCGCATACTGCACGTCCTTTCCGTAGATCTCGATCACGGCCTTTGCCATGACGTGTGCGAGCGAGTGGCGGTACACCTTCTGCAATTCTTCTTTTTCCATTGTAAAAACCTCCTCCAGAGTTTTATGCACAGAACCGCTGTGCAGAGTATTCGAGCATTGTAACAAAATAAGATGGATATTTCCACTAAAAGCTTTTTATATAAAGGATTCCGTTCAAACAAAAAAGCCGCCCGAAGGCAGCCCCTTTGCTCTTTTAGAGAAAACCTCAGCCCAGCATCGCCTTGAAAGCCGCTTTTGGCTTGAATCCCAGCGATTGCTCCACAACCTCGCCGCCTTTGAACAAAAGCACCGTCGGAATACTCTGGATGCCGTATTCCATCGCAAGCTCCTCTTCGTCGTCAATGTTGACCTTACCGACCTTGACCTTGCCCTCGTATTCTTCCGCGAGTTCCGCGATAACGGGACCAAGCATCTTGCATGGACCGCACCAGGATGCCCAGAAGTCAACCAATACTGGGATCTCCGATTCCAATACCTCGGTCTTGAAGTTATCTGATGTAAGAACTAATTCTGCCATAATTTTGCACTCCTTTCGTGTTGAATTCGTCTTATGCCATCAGTATAGTTGGTACGGAAAACTTATCAAGTACGCAGATTTAACTCATCAGGTAAGGATTTTATTACTATGACAAAAGAGAAAACTGAAAAAGACACGCTCTGCGAGAGCCTCACGGGCCAGGGGTGCGGCCTAAAAAAGATAATCGGAATAATAGGCGGAAAGTGGAAGATCCTCATCCTTTGCTACATTGACGCAAAGGAGATCGGCCGTTTCGGCGAGATGAAAAGGACCATTTACGGCATCACAAACACGATGCTCGCGTCTTCTTTAAAGGAAATGGAAGCTGACGGGCTGGTAGAGAGACACCTCTACGACGAGATGCCGGTCAGGGTGGAATACACGCTTACGGACAAGGCGAAAACCCTTATTCCAATACTTCTCGAGCTTAAAAAGTGGGGCGAGGACAACCTGTAATGGTACTCAGGAACACAAAAGATACGTGTATTTATCATAAATATTTGACTGAAAACAACCTGATATTTTTTAAGTTCGATTAAGTTTTCATCCGTATAATCAACACAGCTATCAATATGCGAGGTAACAGACATGGCAAGAAGGAAGAAGGTTAAGAAATCAACCATTGTAAAGATCGTCGTAATCGTCGGCGTTCTTGTTGCGGCCGCGGCGGCAGGCGTCATCTATCTGCGAAAGTACGTTTCAACGAAGTTTGCAGACAACAGCACGGAATACAGTTCCGCCAAGGCAAGCGTAATGGATCTCAGCACCAGGGTCTCCGGTACCGGTTCACTTTCGGATACCGACATTGAAGAATATGAGATGCCTGACAACGTCGAGATCGATGAGGTAGTCGTTGAGGTCGGCGACAAGGTCACTGAAGGCCAGACGATCGCCAAGATCAACACGAACTCGGTTCTCGCCGCAATGTACGAAGTACAGCACAAGATGGACGAGATCGACAGCCAGCTCCAGAAGGCTTCCGAGCAGAAGGCTGCTACGACCATCAAATCAACGGTCAAGGGCCGAGTAAAGGCCATCTACGTTACTAAGGGCAGCAACGTCATCAACACCATGACCGAGAAGAACGCCCTCATGATCCTTTCATTGGACGGCTACATGAAGGTTGAGATCGACGCGGGCGATCTTACCGCAGGCAAGAAGGTAAGCGTCGAGGTAAACGGCAAGAAATATAAGGGTACGGTCAAGTCCGTAGCTGAAGGCAAGGCAAAGATCCTCATTACCGACAACGGAACCGCTCTTGGAGCTGACGCAAAGGTCACTTCAACTGACGGAAAGAAGACTTACGGAACGGCAAAGCTCGAAGTCAATTCACCCCTTTCCATAGTCTCCTATGCAGGCAAGGTCACTTCGATCAACGTCAAGGTCAACCAGTCCATCAAAAAGGGCAAGGTGCTTATGAAGCTTAACAGCACCTCATACACAGCCAATTATGACAAGCTCATCAAGGAGCGTGCCGATCTCGCTGAAGACTTGGCGGACCTCCTCAAGATCTACAACGATGGCGCCATCCTTGCGCGCATGTCCGGAACAATAAAGACGGTTCCTTCCACTGAAGATTCGGAAGCGACTTCCTCATCTTCTTCATCCAGCACAAGCTCCAGTTCCGGATACTATGGCTACTACGGCAGTTCGAGTTCGTCTTCAACGACTTCCACCACGACTGAGAAGAGCAATTCATTCACCATCTGCCCCGACAAGAAGATGACCATCGAGGTCTCCGTTGATGAAACGGACATCCTCTCCATCTCAAAGGGTCAGTCTGCGGAAGTAACGATCGATTCGCTCGAACAGACTTTCACCGGCACCATCACCGACATCGACAAGTCAGGCACGACTTCTGACGGAACAGTCGGATACACTGCCGAGATCACCATCGATAAAGTTGACGGCATGCTTTCAGGAATGTCGGCATCAGTCCTCATCGCAGTTACGGAGTACAAGAATTCGATCGTAATCCCCGTTGAGGCCCTCAACAACACGGGTTCCTCTTACTTCGTATACACAACTTATGACGAAGAGACCAAGCAGCTCGGCGGAATGGTCGAAGTCAAGCTCGGAATTCAGAACGATACGTATGCACAGATCACCGAAGGTCTCCAGGAAGGCGACGAAGTCTGGTACAAGAAGGCTGAGGAGAATCCTTTTGAAAAATACATGAACCGTTCCAACGGCAACAGATCCGGCAGTGGCAACAACAGGCCTCAGGGCAACTGGAACGGAGGAAGCGGTTCAGGCAACAGACCTCAGGGCGGTCCGAACGGCGGCTATAACAGGACCGGTTCAGGCAGAAGCGGATCCGGTAGCGGCTCAGGCAACCGTACCTCCAGAAGATCTTCTACCTTAGTCTGATGCAGGAGGCGGCAAATGATCAATCTTAAAGACATCTGCAAGACCTACCGCATCGGTACCGAGGTCGTCCACGCGCTCGACCACGCGACGCTCGACGTCGCTGACGGCGAGTTCGTAAGCATCATCGGTCCTTCAGGAAGCGGCAAGTCAACACTGATGAACATCATCGGATGCCTGGACATTGCAGATTCAGGCGAATATCTGCTCGACGGAATCCCGATCGAGGATTATTCGGAGAACGAACTCGCAACGGTCCGCAACAAGAAGATCGGATTCGTTTTCCAGAGCTTCAACCTCATCAACAAGCTTACGGCTGCCGAGAACGTTGAGCTCCCGCTCATCTATCAGAAGCTTAAGAAGTCTGAGCGTAAGCAGCGCGTAAGGGAAGCATTGGAGAAGGTCGACCTCGTAAAGCGTGCAGACCACTTCCCTACCGAGCTTTCCGGCGGTCAGCAGCAGCGTGTTGCAATAGCCAGAGCAATAGCGACCAAGCCTTCCCTCATCCTTGCGGACGAGCCTACGGGAAACCTTGACTCGAAGACTAGTAAGGAGATCATGGACATCTTCCACGATCTCAATGCACAGGGAAACACAATAGTCCTTATCACTCACGACAGAAACGTCGCGAACCAGGCAAAGCGAGCAGTCAACATCCTTGACGGCAGAGTATCGGAGGCAACAGATGATTCAATCGTTTAAAATGGCGCTGAAATCCATCAGCGGAAACAAAATGAGATCATTCCTCACGATGCTCGGTATCATCATCGGCGTCATGGCTTTGGTCATCCTCGTCAGCCTCGTTAACGGCACGACGAGCTCCGTTACGGATACCATCAACAGCTTGGGAAGCAACATGGTCGGCGTTACCGTCAGCAACGACTACGGCGACCCCGTCAGAAAAGAAGATCTCGACGAATGGGTAAAGCGCCCCAACATCGGTTATGCGGCTCCCATAGCCAGCGGAAGCATGACCGGCAAATACAACACCACGTCAAAGACCGTTACCGTTTACGGTACGACAGAGCAGTATTTCACCATCAAGAAGAGCGAGCTCTCCATCGGTCGTTTCCTCAAAGCTTCCGACTACGACAACCACACCAACGTCTGCGTAATCAGTTCGGAAACGGCGGAAAAGCTCGTCGGCTACACAAGCTGCCTTAACGAGGAAATCTCGCTCAACGGCACAAAATTCAAGATCGTCGGCGTTCTTAAGGAAAACAAGGATGCATCTGCCCTCGCAGCCATCATGGGAAGCGGAAACCTTGAAGCTTACATCCCTTATTCAAGCCATGTAAGACTTTCAACCGACACGTCAAACTACGTCAAGACTTTCTATCTTTCAGCTGCTGACGGCTTCACGACGGATTCCGTAAAGACTACGATCAACCAGATCCTGCTCGAGAGGCTGAACTACGATGAGGACGCGTTCACCGTCCAGTCCACCGACACGCTCGAGGACGCGATGGGCAACATCACCGCGATTCTTTCGATCCTGTTGGGCGGCATCGCCGGAATCTCACTCGTCGTAGGCGGCATCGGCATCATGAACATCATGCTCGTTACCGTTACCGAAAGAACCAGGGAGATCGGCATCCGTAAGGCCATCGGTGCTTCCAGGGGCGCGATCTTAAGACAGTTCCTCATCGAGGCAGTCGTTCTCTGCATGATCGGATGCGCCATCGGAATATTCCTTTCATGGAGCTTCTTAAGACTCGTTTCAGTAGTCGTTTCGAGCCTTGACCTGTCATTCGAAATGAACGGCACGGTCGTAGTAGTAGCAGTTACATTCTGTTTCTTAATAGGCGTTATCTTCGGTCTCTATCCTGCAAACAAGGCAGCAAAGATGAAGCCGATCGATGCGCTCCACTATAGTGAATAAGGAGGCCTGACATGTCTGACAACAAAGAGAAAAAGGCCATTGACAACAACAATGCAATGCAGAGGCCCGGCTCGGCAGCAATGACTCCCGAGATTACCGAGCCTAAGGAAAAGGAAGCCGAGAACAAGGCTCCCCTCCAGGATATGGTTTCGCCCTTTAAGGCGGCTCCTGAAGCTGAAGCACCTGCTAAGGCTGAAGAATCCAAGCCTGCTGCTGAAGCTAAGACAGAAAACAATGCAAAGGATGCTTTTTCCAAAAAGAAGTCCAAGAAGAACAAGAAGGACGACGTTTTCCAGGGCATGACCGAGGAAGAGGCCGAAGAGGAGATCAGAAGGCAGCACAAACGCCGCAAGAGAAGGACTATCACTCTGGTGATGGTCGTCGCGGTCATCGCTGCAGGCGCGATCCTTTTGCCAAACCTTTTGAAGTTCGTTGCTCCAAAGGTCGACATTTCAGCCATCAACGTAAATGAACAGGTTCTCGATTACTCAGTCGCAAAGACGAACATCGTCAGGGATTTCACCGCTTCAGGCACGTTGTCCGCAGGCGAGACCTATGACGTAAAGATCGCAGGCGACATTGAGGTCGATGAATTTTTCGTAAAGAACGGCGACGTCATCAGCAAGGGCGACAAGATCGCATCCGTAACAAAGTCATCCGTAATGGAAGCTATCGTTGAAGTCCAGAACACCCTCAAGAAGCTTGACAAGCAGCTCAACAAGATAAACTCTTCCGATGACGAGACAGTCATCAAGACTGATTCCGACGCACGCGTCAAGAAGATCTACGTCAAGAAGGGCAGCGACGTTGAGGACACCGTGACCGCAAACGGCGCGCTGATCCTCCTCTCCCTTGACGGCCTCATGGCAGTAGACATCGAGAGAACGGAAAACACCAAGATCGGTGATGCAGTAACGGTAGTCCTTTCCGACAAGACTAAGGTCTCCGGATCCATCATCTCCGTAAACACCAACTACGTTACATGCGCCATCTCCGACAAGAAGGCTGCCTATAAGGACAAGGTTACGGTTCTCGATGCTTCCGGCAAGGAGATCGGTTCTTCTGAGCTCTACATCCACAGCGTCCTCCCCATCATCGCTTACGCGGGCAAGGTCAAGACGGTTTCCGTAAAGCTCAACCAGACCGTCGAAAAGGGCGACAAGCTCCTCACTCTCACAGGCACAAAATACTCCGGCGAGTTCAGCAACCTGATGTACAAGAGAAGCGTATTGGAAGATCAGATGAAGGAGCTTTTCGAGCTCTATCAGACGGGCATCATCTACGCTGATCACGACGGGGAAGTCGCAGGCATCAACGAAGGTGACGACGAGGAAGAAGATGAGGACGATGAAGATACGACAAAGTCCGAGAAGCTCTCTTCGGCTACAAAGAAGCTCGGCAGCCTCAAGGTGATCGATAATGCAAATGCAAATCCGCCTGAAAACAAGGACGGTCTGTCAGATTTCTCTAATTTTATCTTTGTAGTAGGAGGTTTCGATACATCCACCGGTAAGACTACGATTAATCTCAATTCAAACGTGGATGGCGCTCCCTCAGCTACAACAATCGATGATTACACTGTAGCTCCAAAGAACATAAATCTTACGACGTACAAATATACCGTCTGGGAAAAATACTCACCCGAAGTACCGATCTATACGTATGACAGCGCTACGAAGACATGGTCAAAGATAACTGTTGATAAATTAGCAGCAGGTGATACTTTGATCATTACCATGACACAGAATGGTGATCCTGTCTGGATCATCAGTTATCCTGCAACTTCTTCCGGCGGCCAGGGAGGCCAAGGCGGACAAGGAGGTCAGGGTGGTCAAGGAAACCAGGGCGGTCAGGGCGGATTCCCTGGCGGCAGAGGCGGCAACGGCAACTTCAACTGGGGTTCGATCTTCGGCAACGGTAACGGCAACCGCGGTTCTTACAGCGGATACGGCACAGGAAACGGATCTGCTGGACAGACAACTGAAAAAGAAGAAGAGACTTATGAGATGGAAGAGACCCTTATCGCATCCATCGTAAATCTCGACACGATGTCCATAACGCTTTCCGTCGATGAGCTTGACGTCATAAACATCAACTCTACACAGGAAGTTACCGTCACTCTTGATGCAGTTAAGGACAAGACCTACAAGGGCAAGATCGTTTCGATCGACACCGACGGCGTCAGAAGCGGAAGCGGCAACGCCAAGTACAGCGTCAAGATCAACCTCGACAGGACCGACGAGATGCTCACGAACATGAGCGCTTCCGTCAGAGCAAACATCAGCCAGGCAGAAGTTCTGAGCGTTCCCGCTGAGGCTCTCATCGAAAAGAACAACAAGACTTACGTCTACACTTCTTATGACCAGGAGAAGGGCGAGCTTTCCGGCGAAGTCGAGATCAAGACGGGAATTTCTGACGGCAAGAACGTAGAGATCCTGTCCGGCCTTTCTGAAGGCGACAAGATCTGGTACAAATACGCAGACGGCCTCGTATACAAGTTCGTAAGATAACGATTACGGCTAAGCTGTGACAAATAAGGCGGCCCCTGAAGCTTCGTGCTCCGGGGGCCGTCCGTTGTTTTCAGGTTCTGCCTTTGTCCAGCTTGATGTAGTCCGTCATGAGGAAACCCCACATGACCAGCATCGCCATCTGCAAAAGATCGTTCAAAAGGAATATGACGGTAAAAGCGCCCTCAAACCCATGGCCCGTCAGGTTCACGATATCGGAAACAAACCAGAAGAAGACGCAGATGAGCACGCTGATCTTCGTGAACATATAGGTGTCGTCCCTGCTCGTTATGGACATGTTTATGTTCGTCAACATGAAGTAGAAAACTATCAGGAATACCGTTGCGACGAACGCGAGGCCCTGTATCAGATTGTCCTTCAGACCGTTGTAATGAACGAGCAGATCGAAAGCCTGCGGAATGATGTTGAGAAGGAATCCCGCCATGAGAAGCTTGATGCGGCGGCCTTTCCAAAATCCCGCGAGGATCAAGGCATCCGCCACCAGCCTCAGGCAGTTTGCAACGAAATCCGCGCGCCCGAGATCGAGCCCGAAAGGCCCCGCAGTCGCGACCAGTGAATCATACATCAGGAAAAGGAAGACCACGACGGTTACGACATAGATAACGAACGACGCCTTCAGCCGCCCGTTCTCCGATCTGTTACGGACCTCATCAGCCATATTCCCCTCCTGACCAACACCCGTCTCGCGAAAAACTCCGTACTTATTATACTTCAAAAACGTCTTTCGCGGACCGTGCAGGGGAAGCGGCGCACTTCAACAGTTCATTTGAACTTGATCCTTGCCTCGAATGTCCCGTCCCGCGACGAAAGCTCGAGCTTGTACCCAAGGATGTTCAGATTGTTGTCTGCGATGGACAATCCCAGTCCCGTGCCCTTGTCACTCCGGGAATCAGAGCCTTTGACGAAAGGCCGCTTGAGCGACTCGACGTCAGGATAAGTCTCTGAAGTCTTATTGGCTATCGTAAGCTTTTCAGGCTCTATCGTTATATCAACGGGACTTCCCTTCTCGCCGTACCTGTCGCAGTTTGACAGAAGGTTGTCGACGGCCTGCTTGAAAAGCTTCCTGTCAGTCTTGATCTTTACCTGCCCGCCGTTGATGTTGGCCTTAAGGTCAGGGAATTGTTCAAGGCTCCCGGTCACCAGCGCCATGAGGTTAACTTCTTCAGCAACGACGTCGATCTTCCCCGACTCGCTCCTCGAAAGCGCGAGGATGTCTTCAACCATGTGATCCATCATCCCGATTTTTTCGCTGATCTTGCGCGAATATTCATTCGTTTTTTCAGCATCGCCCGAAAAAGACTCCATGCTTTCCGCATACGCCGCGATCGCAGCCATCGGGGTCTTGAGGTCATGCGCCATCGCCTCAGTCGTCTTGCTCCTGTACTCGAAGATCTTCCAGATGGTCTTGTCCTTCTGGTACTTGATGAACGAAACGATCAAGGTCACTATTACAGCCAGAATAAAGTATGCGATCAGGATGCAAGTGCTTGTTACCGGAGCAAGCTCAAAGGCGTTCCTGCGATAATTTGGCTTTTCGCTGTATCCGACGTACCAGGGCTTGTCATATACGTTTCTGGCAGGATCATCGTTATCAAAATCATAACCCTGAAGATTCCATGGACTACCGTATTCATCAGGTATGATGAACGAATCGACGTCTTTCGTCGTTCTATCCGGCGCGACCCTGTATGCAAGGTTAAATATGAAATACGAGTATCCGCTCTCTACGTATTCGTAGCCTTTTGTATCTTTGGGAGTGCAGTCCACGTCGTACTCTTCGCCGGAATCAGTGATATGCACCACCCCCGGGATAAAAGTATGCGTCTCAGGATTTATGTATGCATTCTTGAGATAGTAGTACCTTTCGTTGTATTTGAAAGTGTTATAAGCATATAAATATACAAATTCGTACTGGTTTTTTGATATCCAATCGTTATACGTCTTCGCGTCGAACTTGCCGTTCATGTAATTGTTCAACGGATCCAGATACGACATATCCTCGATGAAATATATGTGCCTGTCCCCTTCGCCATAAATAATTGAAGCCGTATCACCGACTTTAATGGTCTCAGAGCCGATATGGACTTCAGCATAGTCGTCTTCAACCATCTGATATATGGACATCGCCAGTTTCAATTCTTCGAAATACCTGTCGTAATCTTCACCGCTTTCTATTGCTTCATACAAGAGTCTGGCTTGCTTTCCGACCTTGGTGCGGTATGCCTCGCGAATGTCTTTTGAATTGATGAACTCGCCCATCCACTCTACCGTGAGTCCGCCGGCGATCATGAATATCAGGAAAAAGACTACAAACCTTGCTGCAAAAATATTGCTATACTTCGGCTTTGCAATCGCATTCTTAACCTTAGCCATACTAACCCTCCCGGACCTCGGTCAGACGATCTTGTAACCGCCTCCGATAACGGTCCTTATCTGTTCCCCGGCACTTCCCAGATGCTTTCTCAGCTTCTTGACGTGGTTGTCGACGACCCTGTCCGTGCCGTCAAATCCGTAACCCCACACAAGATCCAGGAGCCTGTCTCTTCCGAGGACGATGCCCTTGTTCTCCATAAGAACCTTCAGGAGGAAATATTCTTTGGGTGCTAAAGTTATCTTTTTGCCGGCCGCCTCGACGTCCATCCGGAGCGGATAGAGCTTTATGTCGCCGCATTCAAGGACGACCTCCTTTTTAAGCTCCGATTCCGTCCTGCTGAGCAGTGCAAGGCATTTGGCATAGAGCACCTTGAGGGAAAATGGCTTGATCATGTATTCGTCCGCGCCGATCTCGTAGCCCTTCAGTATATTGGACTCGTTTCCGAGCGCGGTCAGAAAGACGATGGGGCACTTGCTCTTAGATCGCAGGGCCTTGCATACGTCAAAGCCGTTCGCTCCCGGGAGCATTATGTCCAATATCGCGATGTCGTAGTCGTTGCTGCTGATGAGGTCCAACGCCTTATTGCCGTCGGGTGCCGTGCTGACTTCAAAGGATCCTTTGCTTCTGAAAAAATCCGCAATGAGCGCGAGCAGCTCTTCAGAATCTTCGACTATCAAGATCTTTGCCACCTTCGAATTCCTCCTTAAGGCAATGCTACTCCGCTCATGTATCCTTTGTATGTCCATCAGCAAACATGCTTATTTTATACATCTTTGCGCCTATGTGACAACCTGTGTCCCATCAATGAAATATGGCTTTTGCCCGCTTTGTGTCCTTTAAAGCGGGTCCGCTCCGGCTTAAGATCGGGGTATCAAAACCAAGGAGGACAAGACAAATGTCAAAGACAATCAGAATCATTTTTTCGATCATCCTGGCGGTTATTGCCATAGTTACGATAGTGATATCGATGGTAACCGACAAGACCACCCCTTACCTCGCGATCAGCCTCGGCTGCTCGGCGGCCTGCAACTTCATGAATTGCAGCCGGCTCAAAGAAGGTTATACTTGCAGGAAGAACTCTTCTTTGGAGGAATAACATGGATCAGCAGAAGATCGGCGAGTTTTTGAAGGAACTCAGGAAAGAAAAGGGCATTACCCAGGAGCAGCTTGCGGACAAGCTCTTCGTCTCAAGACGCACGGTCTCGAGATGGGAGACCGGCAGCAACATGCCTGATCTTGACGTGCTCGTTGAACTCGCTGACCTGTACGAAGTAGATCTGAGAGACATCTTTAACGGTCAAAGGAGAGATCAAAACATGGATAAAGAATTAAAGGATACTGTAATAAAGGTAGCGGAATACAGCAATGACGAAAAGGGCAAGATGCTCAAGCGCTTCCACATCCTGTTCATAGCGGCAGTTGTTTTCCTGACGGTAGGATTGGTGGTACTGTTTTTCGATTTCCTGCCGCCCTTCTTATACAACTTCCTCACCGGCATCTGCATCGGAATAGGTTACGGCATGTCGATCGTGGGAGTCATAATGACGAGTAAGTACGGAAGAAAGATACGGGACTTCAAGATGAAGCTCCTCGGAAAGGAATCAGAGAGCTGACGGCTTTATGAAGTGCCCCTCCGAAGTTTCTGACTTCAGAGGGGCGCTTCAGTTCCCGTTTGTTTTTTATCCGATCGATTTAACGAACTCCGTGATCTTAGCATCGTTGTTCTTTGAATCCTCGTGCTTTTTGTCCAGAAGCGAAACGGTATTCTTCAGATTGGGAAGGAGCTTTGTTATCGCGGTAAGCCCCTTTTGGACTTCACCGCCGCCGCTTAAGAAAAATAGCGAAGTAACTTTTGCCGCAGCCTTCTCATCTTTCAAAAACGCATTGACCGCAGGCACTCCCTTGCTGTTCCAGATTGGCGAACCTAGGATAATCTCGTCGTAGGATGAAGGATCAATGTCGAACGGCTTGAGCTTCGGAATATGGTTAAACGCGACCTGTCCCCCGCCCACCATTATCTGCGCGGCAAAGCTTTTCGGCATTGCCTTGACGGTCTCGAGCTTCAGAAGGTCAGCACCCAGTTCTTTTGCAATCTTCTTAGCCGCTTCTTCAGTGTTTCCCGAAAGTGAATAATATACGATAAGTCTTTTCATTTCCTTACCCCGTCCTTGCCGACACGATATTTGCCGATCTTCTTGTTCTTGGCCATGACTCCGGTCTTCTTATAGAAGTAATAGGTCTTGCCTCCGATCGTGTGCCAGCCGGTGTATCTTGCGCCGCTGGAACTCAGGCAGTACTTCTTTTTGCCGATCTTGAGCCATCCCGTTTTCATGACGCCGGTCTTCTTGTTGAAGTAATAGTACTTGCCCTTTATCTTTTTCCAGCCATAGACCCTCGCACCGTTCGTGCCGACATAGTACTTGTTGCCGTCAGTGGTGATGAACTTGGATTTCTGCTTCTTATTGTTCTTGTAGTAATACCACTTGCCGTTTTCCTTCTTCCAGCCGTTCTTATAGGGAGCAAGCTTTACGTTGTTCATCGCCTTGACAACGGAGCTGCTCGGGAGCTTGTCGTGCTGGCAATAGTAAAGGAAATTGAAGATCTCTTCTTGGAAGAGGACCATCTTGTGCTCGCCCGACTCATACGTCTTGGTCACAAAAGGCGTTTGGATGCTTGCCATGTAAAGCTGCATGCAATCGTAGATCCTGCCGTCGTTCTCAACCTTGCTCGCGCACATGAAAAGGTGTCTCTTCGAACTGCTTGAGAAAACGAGGTCTTCCTTGTTCTTTATCCATCCCCTGCCGTCACCGGTGTAAGTCAGGTATGAAGGACTGATGGCTCCGATGTTGTGGATCTTATCCTTATAGAGTATTCCCGCATAAAGGGAAGCGCAGCCGCCAAAAGAATATCCGGTGACCGTGATGTCGCACTTGGGATTGGCCTTGGACGAAATGCTGCCGTCGCGGATCATGTCCATCACGTATTCCATCTTGGTCTTCCCATTGATCTTCTTGTCCATGAAATAACCGAAATAGTCGCCCATGCCGTATTTTTCAAGGATCGGGATAACGAATACGTAAGGCTTGAGCTGTTTTGTCGCCATCCACTTGCTTGCGTAGTAGCGGAAGCTCTCCTCAAAGGGGCCTACACCGTTTATGCCGCTGAAAAGCACTACGACGTCGTACTTGCCTGAAGTGTTGGGCTCAACAAGATAGTAGTCCAGGGTCTGGTCGTCGCCTAAGGACACGCTCTTCTTGACCATGGAAGTATAGGTGCGCGCAGAAGCCGCATAAACGTCCTTTTCACCAAGATCAAAGCATGGGGCGATCACGGCCGCAAAGATGACTGCGGTGATCAGAATGACTCCGATCCGTTTGAAAATGTTGGTGCCCATAGCCTGCTCCCCCTTTGAGTGAATGTGTGTATTATAGCACCCATTCCGCCGTTCCGCATTTTTCCTCAGGGCCTGAAAGTCCGAAATGTCAATAAATCTTTATGTTTCGACTGTGTGTTTTATACAATAACGGTTTTTATTATTCATGCAAATCTATATTTTCAAGTGCCCTAATACATGTTATCCTATTACGGTTTGTTGGAGTACAAACCGGGGAGGGTGAAAAGTATGACTCTAACTAACATTTTCAGTAAGCTTTCCACAAAAAAGAAGATCATTGTATGCGCAGGCGCGGTAGCTGTCATTGCAGCCGCAGTTGTTGGCATTGTTCTTGCACGCTCAGGTTATATCGCGACCACCATGCGTCTGCTCAAGATCGAAGGCACGGTCAATCTTGAGGATTCGAAGGGCGGAACAAAGCCCGTGGTCGACAACATCAGGTTCCAGTCCGGAGATGCTTTGAGCACCGGAACCGACGGACTTGCTTCCGTTGGTCTGGACAACACCAAGATCATCACGCTCCAGAACGACAGCCGTGCCGAGTTCATGAAAAAGAACAAGCAGCTTGAGCTCAAGCTCACCAAGGGCTCGGTGTTCTTCAACGTCACCGAGAAGCTCAAATCAGATGAAAAATTCGAGATAAAGACCGCCACCATGACCGCAGGCATCCGCGGAACGTCAGGCATGGTCTACTATGACGCCCTGGACGGCGGAAGGGAAGCACTGCTGATCACCGACGGCAAGGTCGAAGTTTCCGCAACGAACCCTGAAACGGGCGAGACCAAGAGCGCCATGGTCGAATCCGGCCAGTCCATAAAGGTCTACCTGTTCTTTGACAGGCAGAAGGACAGCGTCGCGTTCCAGATTGCCAACGTTACTTTGGACAACCTCCCGGAGACCGTGGCAAAGAGGATCGCGGAGAACGACTCCCTTACAAGAAGGGTATGCGATGCCAACGACTGGGATCAGAGCAAACTGAAGAGAAAGGGCGCGGTTGAAACGAAGCCCGCTTCTGAAACCACGGCTGCAACAACTGCCGCTCCCGCACAAACGACCACGTTGCCGGAGACGACCGAGTCTTCAAAGCCGGCTGCGACCGCCGCATCTTCTGAAGCAACGCCCACGACGCAGACTTCTGATCCGTCCGTGACGGAAACGACGCCTACTCCCACGGTCACGCCTACTCCAACCAAGAAGCCTTCTCCCACTCCGACGAAGAAGCCGACTTCCAAGCCTACCAAGGCAACTACTGCAGCCACGACTACTGAAGCAACCACGACCGAGTCTTCAGAGACCGCCCCTACAACCACCAAGGCGCCGCCGGCACTCCCGTCAATGCCTTCCGGATACAAGAAGTATTACGTGAGCAGGGATTCAAAGACGCAGGAAGTCGAGAAATACATTGCTTACAATACCTACTCGAACGGCGATCTCTGTTTCGCAGGCTATGACACCTCCAAAAAAGCGTGGATAAGACTGATCCGAAGCGCTAAGAAGGCGGATGGCGAACAGTACGAGGAATTCATCGGTTTCAAGTCAAAGAAGCTCTATTTCCGCCGCTCCGGCAAGAACATCTTCCCGGAGGTCAAGCCCGGCAAGACCGCAGGAACGAATACGCCGCCGTCAGGCTGCCCTTCCATTCCCAGCGGATACTGCTATTACCTGGCTAAGACTTCTTCCGTGAAACCTTACGGAACCACGTCTTCGGCACAGAGCACGATCTACATCTGCGTGAAATTCGTCAACTCTTCCGGTTCCGCCGCCGTCTTCAAGGGCTATGACAATGACTCCAAATCCTGGAAGACGTTGATCCGTAGCGTAACCGTAGGAAAAGACGGTTCCGTAAATGAAAGCTTTGAATGGGACGACGACGATCAGGAAATGTACTTCAAGCGCAGTGCAAAAGACCTGCTTCTCGATAAGGAAAAGTAATCGGCAAGAATAACGAACCGGCCCCGGACGAATAGCCCGGGGCCTTTTTTCAAGTAACCTTTTCGCAAATGATGGTATCCATGCAGTGATAGTGCGGGATGCCATTACTGTTGTCTTCGAAAATGGTCTCGTCTATCCTGTGGAACTTCCAATCGGGGAAATACGAGAACAGTTCGCCCGATTTCCACATCTTTTCTTCCATGTCCCAGTCCGGCGGAAGTTCCAGGAACGGCTTTTCCACGAACACGTTGAAGAAAACGATGCCGTTCTTCTTAGTGATCCGTCCGATCTTTTCAAAGAAGGCGGCCTTGTTCTCTTCGAAGAGATATTGGACCGTTCCCGATGAGTATATGACGTCAAACTGCTCGTCCGTATCAAAAGTGTTTATGTCGTCAACATAGGCATTGATCTTAACTCCGTGTTCCTCCGCGAGGAGCTTTGTCTTCCTGATGCCGTTTTCGGTCAGGTCAAAGGCGGTCACCTCGTAACCTTTGGAGGCCATGTAGACGGCATCCTTGCCTTCACCACATCCGATGTCTAAAACCTTTTTTCCTTCAGACGGAGGACAAAGCCTCATGAGCTCGTCGCAAAATCCGGCAGGCTCGGTTCCCCAATAGTAGCCGTCGCCTTCATACCATTTTTCGTAGTTAGTCCTGATGCTCATTCTTCCCTTAAAGCCCTCACAGCTTCATCGTAGTCCTTCTTCTTTACAAGGATCCGGACGACGGAAGGAGCATTATTCTCTCCATACCTTCCCACGCCTGCTCCCCTGCCTAGATCAGCCGCATGCGACACGGGGCGGTCTATTTCATACTTGATCCCTTTTTCGGCAAGCTTGGCAGTCTTCTTTCTGAAGGCCTCGTCTTCTTTTCCGCAATATATCTCTTTCTTTAAACCGAACATGTTTCCATCCCTTTCAATCTAAAACTTACCGTGGTTTAGATATTATAAATCAAACTCAGCGGCTAAGTAGTAGGTCGATTTCAAAGGACCGCCATCGTCACTCATAAACGAGACGTCCTTAACGATCCTGTAGTGGCCTTTTGAAAGCTTTGAAAAGCCTTCGAGACGCACGTCGTCATAGCGTGTGTTGGAAAGCGTCAGGCCTTCCTCATTAGGTACTGCATCAGCAGGACCTAGTATTATGCCTTCCATGGTGAACATGGGGCCGTCTTTTTCAAACGGGACCTGGTACCACTTGCCGTCGGAACAGTATTCCAAAGTGTAAGGATTGCCATACATAATGGTATGTTCACTCTTGTTTTCAAAGCTAACCCTTATCGTCTTTTCGGCAATGACTTCAACCGTCATGAAGACTTTGATATCGTCGGGATCCGTCAGGTTGGCAGTCGACTTGATCTGTTTATTGCCATTCGCCTGGCAGGAAGCAGACAAAACAAGTGCTGCAGTCAGAACAAAGATTATGGCAAAGCAGCGTAATGATGATTTGTTTTCCATGGCAGTGTCTCCCCTTTAAAGATCATTTCATGGTTTCCCAAAGTTTTTCAAGTTCTTGTGCCTTCAGATATTTTATTGCGAAATCAATCGAATCCATGCAGGTCTTGCCGAGTGAATCGTGCAGCATGAGGCTGTCGCTGATGTTGATGAATCTGAGGTTCCTCACATCGTTGTCAGGCGCGGAATCAAACCTTTCCGCTATAGCCTTTGCCTCCTTGAGGTACGCTGAAGCCTTCTTCTTGGTGCCAGTCTTAAGCTCAACATATGCTAACGCGCTTAAGAAGAAACAATCATACTTGTCCAGCACGTTGGGCTTGTCGTCCTTTCGGAAAGCCGAGTTTTCGTTAAGTCCGGTTTCCAAAAGCGCCCTGGCTTCCTCATAGTTCTTTGTGCCAAAACAACACAAGAGCTTGCCCGTGATCAGGTTCAGCTTGTCGCCAAGCTGCTTTACCAGAGCGCGTGACAGATATTCATCTGCCTGCTTGAAATCGTTTGTCTGCGCAAGGATCTGGCCTATCCTTATGTCGAATGCCCCGCCCGCGTTATGCGCCTTGTAGATCTCGAGAGCCTTTTTTGCGTCGCCCATCGTCTGATGTAAGATCGCCAACTGCGCATAGATCACAGTCTCGTCGATGGCGGGATCCGTGTTCTGCGAAATGAGCGTCAGGGCCTGTTCAAACAAAGCCTGCGACTGTGAAAGATACTTGTTGTTCTTCGGATTGATCCCATACACTCCGTAAAGCAGAGCGCACTCAAACACGACAGAGAAATTGTGCGGGTATTTCTTAAGCGCTTTCTCAGCCTCCGAGGGGCCTTCAGGATCCATTGTGTAGGTCATCTTGCGCAGACGTGAAGCAAGCGTTTCAACCCTGTTGTCGCGCGCCTCAAACCCTATGAGCACGTCGAGCGAGGTATCGAAAAAATCTGCGATCTCAAGTATAAGCGGAAGCTCCGGCGTTGACATCCCGTTCTCCCACTTGTGCACTGCTCCGACCGTCACGCCGAAGACCTCGGCGAGCTGTTCCTGGGTAAGTCCCCTTTCCTTGCGGAAAGCCCTTATGTTTGAAGCAAGATCGTTATTCATGCCTTTTCTCCTTTTTGCAGAGGCAGATTACAGCAACCGCGGCAACGCCGTGCGACACGATAAGTATCAACGCCAATTTGATATTCGTAGTGTCAGAGGCAAGCGTAAACCTCGATCCAGGAAGCGGAGTCCTGACCCCGTCATCAGCTTTTTCGACTTTGCTCTTGTCATATATCAGATAGGCAAGCGGAAAGTCCGCTGTGTAATACCTTTTGTTATCGTCCGAGCACATGAAAGTTATCGTGCATTTGTCTTTGTAAACGTCTATTATCCTGATGTCTCTGACAGGAAGTCCAGTGTCTATATGGTTTTTATCAAGATCGCTCAATATTACCATGGAAATCCTTCCGGAGTGCTCCCACAGACCGTTATCGTCGTAAGGCATCGAAAAGCCTTCCGTGACAAGGAAGCCGTCACGGAGCTTCGCCGCAGCATTAATTCCCGTTATCCTTTCAATGGGGATCAGGTCTCTTTCTTTTGCACCGGCCGGCGAGGTCGCTCTTTTATTTTCATAGAACATGCTGAACCAGGCCGTTCCTGACGCGATCAGCGCTATCACTAGAACTATCGCCCAAATGACTTTTTTCATGACTGATCCTCCCTTCTCCTTATTTCCATAACACCATTTTATAAGAGGACAAACCAAAAATGAATACACTAACAATACAGTCAGGATATTTTCTTTTATACTGTCAGTATAGTTTTATGATAAGGAAATCCATCACATACTCATGCTATAATGGTTATGTTCGTGTAAGGACAATGAATAAGGGGATTTAGATGACGGAGGTGCTTAGTTTATGTATGATTCATCCAACAATCCGACGATCATAATCGACCGTTCAGGCGACGGAATAGCCGAGGCCAACAGTAAGATCGGAAGTTTAAGAAGCGACATCAGCGATCTGGAGATCAAGCTCCAGGCGATGTACAAGGTAATGGTCGAGCAGGGCGTTGACCCCAAGCTCTTCGAAGCAAAGATCGAAGAGGTCATGAAGGAAAGAGCCGGTAGAAGGCCCATCCCGAAACAGTCCAAGCCTTGTCCGAAATGCGGAAGGATGGTCAGCAAGAACGGCAACGCGCCCCTTCTCGGAAAATGCATGTACTGCGGCACGAACGTCCCGTTTTACCCTTCTTTTGAGACTGAAGAGGAACCATCGGAGCAATAATTTATAAGACAACCTATATTACAGGCCCTGGGATTAATTCCCGGGGCCTGTAATATTGCCGTTTTCCCCATTTTGCAAAAACTTTTGAACCGCAATTGCAAAAAAGGATTAAAATTTTTCAAGAACCACCCAATAATCCGCATCGGTTATTCGTTAAGTAGGTAGATGCGGACAAAAAGGAGACGAAAAATGACTAATCAGGAACTCGAGCAGATCTACAACGAATCCTACAAGGCTGTTTTTTGGACGGCAATGGCCCTTCTTAAGAACGAGGACGATGCCGAAGACGTCGTTCAGGATACCTTCATATCCTTTATAGAATCATATGGCAGCATTACGTATACCGGCAAGGTGGTTTCCTTGCTCAAGAAGATTGCTGCCAACAAGTGTCTGGACCGTATAAAGCTTGCGCGAACGGATTCTGTTGAAAATGAGTTTTTTGAAGATGTCGAGGCTTTGCCTGAAGATTTTCTCCCAGAGTCTCTCATCGAATCTGACGAGATGCGAAAGGTCATCATGAACATCATCAACAATGTTTTGTCTGATGATATAAGAAGAACGCTCGTCCTGTTCTATTTTGATGAAATGAGCACCAAAGAAATCTCAGAAGTGATGGGAATACCTCAGGGAACGGTCTTATGGCGTCTTAGTTTTGCCAAGAAAAGAATCAAGAAGGAGGTCGAGAAATATGAAAAAGATAACGATACAAAGCTGTTTGGTATGGCAGCCATCCCATTCTTAACCAAACTGTTCGAAGAAGAATCAAAGTTTGTGGCATTTAAGCCCATGCCCAACAGTCTCATAAACCTGTCCGCATCAACACAGGCTGCCGGCTCAGAAACCGGAATACAGGCTGCTTCAAAAGCAGCCGGGAAAGGATCAGGACTTATGATGAAAAAGATAATTATTGGATGTATTGCTGCAACATTAGGGATTGCAACCATGATCGGGGCGTTTTTAGGAATAGCGGTATTAATAAATAAGAAAAATACAAATCCTTCGTCAGACAGCAGCATCAAAAGGATTAATCAATACAAAGATAACGGCAACGACGAAAACAACAGGGACGACAGAAAAGGCCCTTTAGATCCGGAAGATGACGACACAGATGATTATGTTGATCCGTGGGAATCATACAAGGTAGATCCCGTAACGGGATTCAGATTGATAACTTTCGGTAAATACAGAAACAAGAAGATCGAGTGGCTGATTCTTGACGAGAATGAGAACGGAATGCTCCTGTTGTCAAAAAAAGCAATAGAAGGCAAAGAATACCACATAAAGAACACGGAAATAACCTGGGAGAACTGTTCATTAAGAAAGTGGATGAACAACGAATTCTATAATGAAGCATTCAGTTCCGAGGAAAAGAACCGCGTTCTGCTGTCCGAACTGGTAAACTATGACGGTCCTTCCTATAATGCCAAAGTCGTCAACAGCACCGAAGACCATGTATTTCTTTTGAACTATCAGGATATCGAAAGATATTTCTATCATACGAAGGAACTTTTGACCGAATATGAGGATTATCTGACTAAAGATGATATATATAACTCTTCGGAGAAAAATCATTGCTGTCTTTGGTGGCTTCGTACGCCAGCGAATAATGATGCATATCGTGTTACCGGAGTTAGTGCTTTCGGTAACTTGAGCGACAGTGGCATCACACCTATAAACAAAGAGGGTATCCGCCCCGCAATCTGGTTAAGTCACAAAACGGTTAAAGCCGGCGAGAAAGCCTCTCCTACAGCATCACCTGAACAGGTTAAAGACCGTACTGTTACTGTCGAAGATGCGTATAGGAAGGATTATAAATCTGAACGTAAAACTCTGGTTAACCGTTATCCGAAGGTGACCATATCCGGAGTCGATACGAGCGCGATCAACAGTAAAATGAAACATGAACTTAAACAGAAAATCGTTTTCAACGAAGAGACGGGTTCTTACTCCGGCATGGCTGTTGATTATGAGTACTATGTTTCTGATAAGTATGTCTCAATTGTGGCAAGACTGAAACCCGAAGACGAGGAAAACTGCGAATACAAAGTTTACAACATTTCTAAAGCTACCGGCCGTGAGCTGTTGTATGGCAGGCTGATATTGGAAACAGGCAAGATGCGTCAGGAAAGATTCATAGAAAAAGCAACCAAGATTTTTTCGAAAATTGGAGCCGGTTCTGATGATGTTCCGGATGACGTAAAAAAGGCCATCGTCAAAAAGAATAAGGCCAGGGCAGACTTCTTTAACCTCCAGCCTTTCTTTTCAAAAAACGGTCGCGTGTGCTTCGTCGCAACCGTCAGCTACTACGCCAACGGCGAAGAAAAAGAACATGTTCAGTTGTTTGATGCTACAGAAAGCAAGCTTTACCATTGGGACGAAAGAAACGCCAAAAAGAGCAAATCAACAAAATAACTAATATTATAAGTGGCTGTTACAAACAGTGATAGCCACTTTCTGTCAGTAAAACAATAAATGGGCCCGGTGGGCCCATTTATTTCTTGACGGAAACATATATGGCAGGACGAATATCAATCCTGTTTAAATCAAACGGTGCTTTTTTGCATAATCAATACATAAAACTATACATCACGCCAGTAATGATTTATGTTCTCTTTATCAATACTGAAGTAAAGGTAACCATAACCGCCCGCGGCCAAATAGTTAACCTTTCCTGCAAACATCAATCGTCCGTTTTCATCTACAAACGGCACAATGTATTTGTAAGAAACGAGCTTCAGATTTTTGTCGTACAGCGTCTTTGCCATCTTCTTTGCTTTCGGTTCGTTATCTCTGTTTTTCCTTTCCAAATCGTAGAAATTCTTATAACAAACCCTTACTTTGGCAAAGAACTGTTTGTCTGTCATACCGAATAGTTTGACCACCTGACTGCCGCTCATCAGTTCGCCCGTTTTGATATCGACATTGAAGATCAATTCGTCTCTTTCGTCTTCTCCGCCGTTAATGCGCCAAAATTCAACAATGATGGTTATCGTCTTTTCGGTGATATGGTATCTGTAGTGCGAATCGTATGGTAAGTTTAAATACTGTTTTCTCTTGTTGATGTTGAACTTGTTGACTTCTCTCTCAATTTTCTTGTTCGTCGTAGACACAAATACACCCGGGATTCTGATCATCGGGATCTTGAAATCATGGTTTTCACCGTCCACTTCTATTACCGTGCTCTTTGGCGAATCAAGTACGGCAATGCCTCTGTCGTCAGGCTTTACGGTTTCCGTTGGCTCGGTTGTTGTGGCCGCGGTCGGTTCCTCCACTGCGGCTTTTTTTGTTATCCACATAGCCGGACGGACACCGTAAGTGTCAATGTCGACGTAATCGCCAAGATCACTTAAATATCCGCTTGTATCAATGAAAGCTGCCTGGTTATATAAGAGACCGGGGGACCGCAGCCACCAGGAATATACAACTCCATTGCCGTCTTTTGCTATTGCCCTGTCTGCCTTGTCCTGGAACTGGCCGAAATACAGTTCCGCTTCATGAACATTTAACAGGAAAACCTTGTCCTCCGTTTTTTCACTGCCACCGAGTCCGGTAACTCTGTTAGGAATATTAAGACATTCAGTCTTATTGATCCGTGATTGTTCTTTGCTTGAAAATGCACGCTGATAGAACACTTCGTTCAGCCATTTTCTTAATGAACAATCCTTCCAAGTTATAGTATTATCCTGGTTTTTGTCCGTATTTTTGCTTTCGTCCTTATCTTTGTCCTTGTTTTTGTCATCTTCTTCAATCTTTTTGTCGAACTCTTTTGACAGGATAACTTCTTTGGAAAGCAAGAACATTTCGTTTTCATCCTCTTCCAAAACCAACCATTCAATATCCCGTCCGTTATTAAATCCGAATTTGATCACTTTATATCCCGTTACAGGGTCTGTTGCAGACTCTGTGCCGGATTCAGAGGGGTTGGTTTCTTGACTCCCCGGTAATGTTTCAGTCGGTGTAACATCCGGCGTTGGCGATAATGTTGTTTTATTCTTGGCTTCACGCTTGTCAATCACTTCTTGCACACATTTTCTATAGCCATAATATGCGCCTTTTGCATTAGGGTGTATTGAGCATCCGCTGGGATGAGGCTCAATCTTGCCATCCTTTTCCGTTATTATCAGCGTTATAAGATCATCATCATGAGGTATAAGATCCGCTCCGTTAATCCACGGATCTTTAGAATAAACTTCATGGCCACTAAATTCATCTCTTACATCAACAAATTCAATGTCTAATCCGTCACGCCATTTGCTTTGATAAACTATCTGTTTTATTGTTTCATCCAGGTAATCAACACAGTCATTGACCTTTTTAGCTTCAACCGGATCAAACAACAGCAAGTTTTTTACAACAACTTTACCCACATCTATAGGGTACCCCAATCCCCAATC
>JAFZVF010000002.1 GCA_017617935.1 Clostridiales bacterium
AAGATAACGGGGTCCCTTCTCGAGAGTACCGTATGTTGTACCAACCATTGAACGAGCACCCTTAACGAGGTCCTCAAGACCGGCACCGATCTGGAGTCCGTCCTCAGAGAAAGCACTCTGTGTTCTACCGTAAACGATCTGGAGGAAGAGCTCTCTCATTGCTGTGTTGATAGCGTCGCAAACGAGGTCTGTGTTAAGAGCTTCAAGGACTGTGAGTCCGGGAAGGATCTCGGATGCCATAGCAGCGGAGTGTGTCATACCGGAGCAGCCGATGGTCTCGACCAATGCCTCCTGGATGATGCCGTCCTTAACGTTGAGGGACAGCTTGCAAGCACCCTGCTGGGGAGCGCACCAACCGATACCGTGTGTGTAACCGGAGATGTCCTTGACATCCTTTGCGCTAACCCACTTAGCTTCCTCAGGGATCGGTGCGGCACCGTGATGAACACCCTGATGAACAGAGCACATGTTCTTGACTTCTGTTGAATAAATCATGTGTATTTCTCCTTTCCTTTCAAGGAATTTGTAGGTGGAATAAAATAAGTATCCGAATTGTAATTATATAAAAGCAAAAGGGGCTTTTCAACACAAAATCGTTCAAAGCCCTTATATATAATTTAATATTTTTAGTTAGACAGCTATTGAAAGCAGATGCGTAACGAGCGTGAAATAGATCAGGAGCGAAACCGCGTCAACGATCGTCGTGATCAGAGGGCTCGCCATGACCGCAGGGTCCAGCTTTATCTTCGAAGCGACCATAGGGAGCGTGCAGCCGATGGATTTCGCGAAAATCACTACAAGAACGAGGGTTATGCAGATGATCGCCGCGACGTTCATCGGGAGCTTGTCCAAAAGCATCAGTTTGACGAAATTGGCTGACGCGAGCACTGTTCCGCAGATGGTAGCCACACGTATCTCTTTCCAAAGGACCTTGAAGAAATCGCCGAACAAGATCTCGCGAAGTGACAGACCACGGATGATCGAAACGCTCGCCTGCGAGCCCGCGTTACCTCCGGTATCCATCAGCATTGGGATATAGGCTGTCAGCGTCACATAATTAGACAACGCATTCTGATATTTCGTGATTATGGCTCCGGTAAAGGTCGCTGACACCATGAGGAACAAAAGCCAGGGCATCCTGCTCTTAAAGGTCTCTAAGATGCCGATCTTGAGGTACGGCCTGTCGGTCTGATCAGGGATGATGGCGGCCATCTTCTCGATATCCTCCGTGGCCTCCTCTTCCATGATGTCCATGACGTCGTCGACCGTGATGATTCCGACAAGGCGGTCTTCGTTGTCCACGACGGGCATCGCCGTAAAGTCGTATTTCTGGAAAACGCGGGCCGCTTCTTCCTGGTCGTCCGTCGTCTTGATCGAGATGACGTTGTCGTTCATTATGTCGCCGATGACCTCATCGGGCTGCCTTATGAGCAGGTACCTGAGGGCAACGGTTCCGACCAGGAGCCTCTTTTTGTCAAGAACGTAGCAGATGTTGGTGGTCTCGGCGTCCAGACCGATCTCCCTGATGCGTAAGATCGCGTCAGCAACGGTCATGTCCCTTTTCAGGTCAACGTACTCGACCGTCATGACCGAGCCTGCGGAATCGTCCGGATACTTCAAAAGGTGGTTGACGTCTTTTCTCTGTTCGGGGCTTGCGTTCGCGAGGATCCTCTTAACAACGTTGGCCGGCATTTCCTCGAGGAAGTCCGCAGCATCGTCCGCCATGAGGTTGTCGATGATGTTCGATGCCTCGTTGGTGGACAGTGACATGATGATGTATTTCTGGTCGTCGACTTCAAGCTCGGCGAAAACGTCCGCAGCCATGGCTTTGGGAAGAATTCGGAAAATCTTAAGTGAATCCTCATTCTCCATGGAATCCATGATGGACGCTATATCAACTTCCATCATGTCAGATAGTTTTAAACGGAGTTCCTTGTACCGCTTCTCTTCAAGAAGGCTTAAGAGCTCTTCCTTTACAGATGCCATTTCTTCCATAGCACATCTCCCTAAATGGTGAATTTATGATGCATAATCGCGATCGGGGATTGTCAGAATCGCTTCGTGTCATAAAATCACCTCCTTTGCCATGGAAAATCTAAAAGATTATAGCACAAGGATCTTGGAATTTGTAGGAAAAAAGTCCGTCAGATGACGACTTTGTTTCGGCCGCTCTGCTTGCCCATGTAGAGCTTCTTGTCGGCATCGGCGATGGCCTCGTTTATGCGCTTTTCGATGTCGCGCTCGCTGTCCGAAGACGAAGTCATGACGTTTATGTCGGTGACGCCGAAGGTCATGGTAACGTGGATGCGCTGTCCGTTCCAAGGGATCTCGGTCGTTGAGATCTTGAGCCTTAAGCCGTCCAAAGCTACAAAGGCGTCATCAAGATTCATGTCCTCAAATACGAACAGGAACTCCTCACCGCCCCATCTTATCGCGGCCCCGTACTCCTGCATGAAGTTCTTGAAGATCCTGGCCAGCACCTTGAGGACCTGGTCACCCGCTTCGTGACCCAGCGTGTCGTTGATCTTCTTGAAGAAGTCAATGTCGCCTATCGCTATGCTCATGCCGTAATTGAAGCCGCCGTCCATGATCTTTGAGACGGTCTCGGCCATTCCGCTCTGTCTGTTGAGAAGGCCCGTGAGATGATCGTGTTCTGCAACGACCTTGAGCTGGCGGTTGTACTGCGCAAGCTTTTTCTCGGTCTGGAGCTTGTCGTGCGTATATACGTTCAATATGACTATCAGCGACAGGAATATTGATACGATGTTGATTATCTGGAAAGTAATGGACAAGCGGCTCGAAAGCGGCTCCATCGGTTCATGCGTAATGTGCCAGATGTAAAGGAGCATCCTGATCGCGAAGACCACGGAACTGGCGAGCATCTTCTCCTTAAAGGACATGTAAGATCCGATGAAGACCAAAACCAAAAGGACGAAAACGAAATGCTGGATTCCGCATTCCCATCCCCACTGTATGACGAACCTGAACATCCAGCAGGTCGTGACCGCGCTGTAGAGCATCAGCGCCCATGTGTTCTTATCCCTGTAAGTCAGGAAAACGGAAACCGCATATGCGGTCATGGCAAGAAAGCAGGTCGCCGCATTTGCATATCTTTCGGAAATGCTGAATACGGTTATCCAGGTGATGAAATACAAACACATCATCAGGGAATTGATCCTGACGATGTATGAGACGCGGTTCGATTCGTTCGCTCCTGTAACGTCTTTAAAAATCAAACTGGCAAGCTTTTTAATCATGTATCAGCCTGCTCTGTCAAAACCCATCTTGGCCGAAAGATCGCCAAGGCTCTTTTCATATTGAGCCCTGGAAATGGCATGACGTTCAAGGAAAGTATCAAGAGTATGCTTTTGTTCGAGAAATAATTCTCTCTTCTTTTGCTCAGGAGTAAGTGATTCCCACTGTTCCAACTGCATCTTTTCAGCTACCTCCAATCCCTATAGATTATAGTAGCACTTATGGTCCGGGTCTTTAATGATACAATTTAGTGATGGGATAGGATATTTTTGTTATATATATAAGGCTTTCTCAACACAAAACTTCACCAGTTAAAATTCTGCTATTAAGGTAAAGCTCAAATCTGGTATTTCGGCCAGATTCCCATCTTGTCGTGGGTATGCTCGGGCAGCTGATACAGGTCATGTCCGGGATAGTCGTTTCCTTCAACTATTGCGGGACGGTCAGGCGTAAAACATACGTCCCAGCCTATATATCCGACCTGGGGCACAACAAGCGCGGCCTTCGTGCACATCTCGCAGACCTCGTCCCACATCGGGAATACGAATCCCTTTATGGGAGCTCCCGTCTCAGGATGGTGCGTGAAAAGGTTCTTGCTCTTATCGATCGCGTAATCCGTGATCTCACCCGTCTTTTCGTCCATAGGCGCAGTCATTCCGCCGCTGTTGAAGTTGTCGACCGTGTGCCCGTGATTTCCGAATCTTACGCAGGCGCTTGCGATGTGGACCTTTCCGTCCTTGAGGATCGTTACGACCCTTACGGTATTGATCGCATGAGGATATATCGCGCTGACGGCCGGGTGCTGTACCAGCACCTCCTCCAAAAGATGGGGCCTTTCCATGTGAAGAAGCCTCTCATACAAGTGCTCGGGGTCTTCCTTTTTGCAGTCGACCATCTCAACGGTCTTGCCGCATGAACCGAGATCGGCCTTTGCAATGAGCTTGTCGTGGTCCTTGATGAAGCTTATGACCTCATCCTTGTTGTCTTCCCTGATGGGGATCCACTTTCTTGCAAGGAAATCGCCGAAATGCTCGTTGAATTCTATCTTGTTGTCGATCAGGTGCGTATACTTGGGATCGTTGTACCTGTTTACGAGGTCATTGCTCCTGCCTCTGGTTATGTAGGTGTCACGCTGGGCGTCGTTGAGGTTGTACATCTCGTAGAGCCAGTAGTCCATGTAGCCTGCTCCGAACTTCCTTCCGCAGTGGACCATGTCGAAAAAGATCCACACGCGGGACTTCCCGCTCTTCTCGTGGATATCCTTTATCTTGGCGTTCATCGCCTTATAATCCATACGCATTACGCGTCTTATGAGATATTTAATGCTCGGCATGACGATTATTATAATACAACACTTCAGTTTTTGTTATAATGTGTGCGTTAATAAGGAGGTAATTTCATATGTCCATTAAGATTGGTATTTACGGCTACGGTAACCTCGCCAAGGGCGTTGAGCTCGCTGTCAAGGCAAATCCCGACATGGAGCTCGCCGCCGTCTTCACAAGACGTGACCCCGCTACAGTCAAGATCGCAACTGAAGGCGCAGTTGTCGCCTCTGCTTCCGACATCGAATCCTTCAAGGACAAGATCGACGTCATGATCATCTGCGGCGGATCCGCAACGGACCTGCCCACACAAACACCTGCAATCGCAAAGCTCTTCAACTGCGTAGACAGCTTCGATACACACGCTAAGATCCCCGAGCATTTCGCAAACGTTGACGCCGCTGCAAAGTCAGGCAGCAACACGGCCCTCATCTCCTGCGGATGGGATCCCGGCATGTTCTCCCTTGCAAGGCTTTACGGCAACTGCATCCTTCCCGACGGCAAAGACTACACCTTCTGGGGCAAGGGCGTTTCTCAAGGCCATTCCGACGCCATCAGAAGGATCCCCGGCGTAAAGAACGGCAAGCAGTACACGATCCCCGTTGACGCGGCTCTCGAGGCCGTCCGTTCCGGCTCAAACCCTGAGCTCACTACACGCCAGAAGCACACGAGAGAGTGCTTTGTAGTCGCTGAAGACGGTGCTGACAAGGCCCTCATCGAAAAGACAATCAAGGAGATGCCCAACTACTTCGCAGATTATGATACAACCGTTCACTTCATCTCCGAAGATGAGTTCAAGGCCAACCACTCCGGAATGAACCACGGCGGTTTCGTCTTCAGAACGGGAACCACGGGATCAAACAAGCACGTCATCGAGTATTCCTTGAAGCTCGATTCCAACCCCGAGTTCACGGGTTCAGTTCTCACGGCTTACGCAAGAGCAATCTACAGACTCTCCCAGAAGGGCGACTTCGGCTGCAAGAGCGTCTTCGACATCGCCCCCGCACTCCTCTCACCCCTCTCAGGAGAAGATCTAAGGGCACATCTGCTGTAAAAAACATGAACAAGCAAACAAATAAGGGCAGCCAAAAAGCGACACTCGTTTTTTCGGCTGTCCTTATTTTGCTTGGCCTGTCAATCCTCACCTACTGCCTGGTCATACCGGCATTCAACCGCTATTATGTGAATCACGTTAAATATCAGGTCTACGGCGGCATGAAGAACGAGCTAAGGGACGGAGAACTGTTTAAGGACCTACAAAGCGGCCGTTCAATATGCTTTCTGGGTGACAGCATCACCGACGGAACGGAGACCGACGGAGTCGGCTGGTATCAGCCCTTGGTCCCTTACGTCAAAGGCGACGTATCAAGACTCGCCTGCGGCGGATGGATGGTCCATCATCTGATAGAGGAAGCCGACAGCATTCCCGTCGCCGAAATCTATGTTGTCGCAATCGGAGTCAATGACGTCGTTTTCCCTTGGGGAGCTTATGCATCGCAGACCCCTGAAGAATATACGGAAAGATTGGAAAAGCTTTCCG
>JAFZVF010000031.1 GCA_017617935.1 Clostridiales bacterium
TACGAGTCCGGACAATTTGTAGGTTCTAACAGAAAAATATCCAAGAAAGGCTCAGCGACTCTGCGTAAGACTGGCTATGAGGTTATGAGAGTACTTAAGAGCCATCAGGCACCCAAAGACTGCACCGTATACAACTACATCCTGAAGAAAGAAGCTGAAGGCAAAAGCAAGAAACAGGCCAAAATAGCTGGCCTGAACAAGTTCCTGCGCATTTACTACGCACGGGTGATGGAGGTTTACCAAGCAGCATAAGTATTTTCGACTAAAACAAAGACCGGATTTGATTCCGGTCTGTTTGCCATGCCTAAAATGCACCAAAGAAAAACCTGCCAACAAACTCTTGATTTTTGTTAGCAGGTTTTCTTGAGTGACTGAAATGATAAGATTAATAAGTTGAAAAAATATTTCTCGTACCACCCAATAATCCGCCTGCCTTACGTGTCTATAAGGTAGATGCGGACAAAGGAGGCAAAAAACATGACCGACAGAGAACTTGAGCAGATCTATGGCGAAGCTTACAAGGCGGTGTATTGGACGGCGATGGCGCTTCTCAAGAATGAGGCTGACGCTGAAGACGTCGTTCAGGACACTTTCGTGTCTTTGATCGAATCTTACGATTCCATCGAAGACAAGACGAAGGTCGTCGCCTGGCTTAAGAAGACCGCTGCCAACAAGTGTCTCAACCGTATTACCAGGACGAAGACGGACAATGCTTCGGACGAGTTCTTTGAGACCATCGAAGCAGTCCCCGAGGACTTCCTGCCTGATTCGATCGTCGAATCGGAAGAGACGCGCAAGATCATCATGAACATCATCAACAACGTATTGTCAGATGACATCAGAAGAACGCTCGTTCTCTTCTACTTTGACGAAATGAGCACGAAAGAGATCGCGGAAGTCCTGGGAATCCCTCAGGGAACGGTTCTTTGGCGTCTGAATTTTGCCAAAAAAAGGATCAAAAAGGAGGTCGAGAAGTATGAAGAAGAAAACAATACGAAGTTGTACGGTATGGCTATACCGTTCTTGAGCAAACTGTTTATCAAGGAAGCAGAGCAGGTTGTGTTCAAGCCCATGCCTGCTTCGCTTATGAATCTGTCCGCATCAGCTAAGGCTCCGTCTGACGGAGCGGGTATCAACGCTTCAGCAGAAGCAGTAACGAAAGGGACAGGATCAATGAGTAAGATTTTAATTGGAACTATTGCCGGCTCAGTTGCAGCAGTCGGCATCGCAACAGCCGTATTGATCGGCGTTATCGTCAAGACAACTGATAAGAAGCCTTTAATTACCAGGGAGACGGTTGTCGAACAGACCGAAAGAACGGTAAAGACACGCAAGACAGAAACAGAACCTGAGGAGACGGAAACCACAACGAAAGAAACAAAGCCATCCCAGAAGATCACGGAAGATTCCATCCAGATCAACATGGACGGCATGTCGGCTGAAGAGATTGTTGATAACGTGTTTAAAACGACCAGAGTCAAGATCGGCATGACCAAAGAAGAATATGCCGGAAAGTTTGTTTTTAAGAGCAAGAGCGGAAAGGCTCGTTCGGCTGTGCCCGGCTACTACTGGCAGTTTAGCGAGATGGGAAAAAACCATCTGATGGTGCTTGATCTGGCTATCCCGCACGATCAGGAAACATCAGCGATAACCGGGTTTAACAGGAATTCATTTGTTGAAACGCAATTTATGATCGAAGACTTTGAGTTCTCACAAGAAGTATTTGAGAAAATCATTGAGAGGTATAAGGCTTTAGGCTATAAGGTAACTGACGATTTCAGCTCAACGGAAAAATTCAGTGGCCGTATGGTCACATTCGAAGGACATGACGTTGCTTTCAAGATATCGGTGCACTGGGGCAGCAACAATAAAAGGGTAACCTTTTACATCAAGATCCCGCTTCGCGAAGAATAAGGCAACAAGTTAAAAAGGGACACGATCTGGGACACGGTTTCGGCAAAAAACGTGTCCCTGGTCGTGAACCTATGCGCTGTGTTCGATGTGTACCTAAAAGTATCACAAAATCTGCAAAAATCAGTACACAAATAAGCAAACCGAGGCTGATTTGCCGATAAGTGTACCTAAAAACGGGAAAATCGTGACACTTTTAGGTACACCCGTGGTTGCATATCGTGTCCCATTTCGTGAACACGATAAGAGCCATCTTTTCGCCGCCGATATTTCTAGAAAAAATTTTCAAAAACACCCAATAATTCCTCCGGGTTATGTGTCTATTAAGCAGAAGCGAAAAAACAGAGGCTTCATAAAAGCATTTGGGAGGATTTTAAGATGAAAAGATTTATTGCTGTTGTAGCGGTCGTTGGGATTGTCTTAGGACTTGCGGCATGCGGTAAGGCGCCTGAGAAGGCGGTAAACAGAGGTTCTGATGCCAAGGCTGGCATCGCTGTTGAAGCTAATGAGGGCGATCACTACTACAAGTATTTTGTGGTAAAGAACGGCATCTTCAAGATGGATACCGAAAAGTACACGAAGGAAGAGATAAGGGAAGGCGCCAAAGGCGAGATAATCATTCCTGAAGGAGTTACGGGCGTCGGCAACTTTATAGAATGCAAGAACGTCACCAAGGTCGTTATCCCCGAAGGCGTAACTGAGCTCCCCTGGGGATGCTTCCAGAAATGCGAAGCTTTGGAGGAGGTCGTTCTGCCTGAAGGCTTAACGACTTTTAAGGGCGCTACCTTTAACGAGTGCAAAAATCTTCACAAGGTCGTTCTGCCCAAGTCTTTTAAGAATTTTAAGGGCCTTGGAGCCGATTTCTATAAGTGCGGCGAGATCGCAGTCTATTTCCCTGCGGAAGTCGAACTTGAGTCCTGGACAAAAGACAAGGATAACAAAGGCCTTACAAACATGCCCATCAACACTTTCAAGAACATAACGCTCTACATCGTAAAAGACTCTTGGATGGACAAGCATTTCGAGGAACTTTACGACGATGCCTCAAGTGCTACAAAACTCGCAAAAAAGAATGGCGAAAAGAGAAAGGATATCCCTCCCGTAGCATATTGGGAAGGCTGAAATTGAGCAAATAGATAAAAAGGAGATTTGAAATGAAGCATTTAAAGATTACATCGGTTTTGTTATCGGCATTAATGTGCGCATCCATGGTGATGACACCCGTACCTGTTGTTGCTGACCAAACAGCGGCAACGTCTGAAACACAGAAGATCGAAGAGACTGTAAAAGAGAAGCCTGGACGGATAGCTGAAGATAAAGTAGAAGCAGTAAACGGAACTGCCACTTACAAAGACGTGCTGATTGTTGGCGGCCTTAAATATCGAGTAACGTCCGCTGCGATCAATGGAACAGGAACTGTTAAGCTTATAGGAGCAGAAGACCAGGTGGCAAACGTTTCCATTCCTAATACCATTACGGTTCAGGGCATGGTTTATAAGGTTACCGCAATCGGAGAAAAAGCCTTTTTAAATAATCAGACGATCAAATCGTTGAACATTGGATCTAATGTGCTGAGTATTGAAGATCAGGCGTTTTCAGGTTGCACTAAACTGGTATCTGTAATAGGCGGAAGCAGGCTTAAGACAATAGGAGCCAAAACATTTGTGGGATGTCCCAAACTCAAGACGTTCAATATCACGTCTTCTGTATTATCGAAGATCGGACCGTATTCATTCTTCGGAGATGGAATGCTCAAAACGTTACAGATAAAGAAGACCACGAAGCTGACTAAGGCCGGGGTTAAGAATTCTCTCAAGGGTTCGTTCGTCAAGACCGTCAAGGTTAAGAAATCAAAGATCAAGAAGTACAAGAAGTTCTTCAAAAAGAATAACAGCGGCAGGAAGGTCACTGTAAAAAAGTAAAAGTTGATAAAGTACATGAAGAGGGCTGTTCAAGCGAACGGCCCCTTTATTTTGCAGGGATAACCTTTTTCTCCGTGCTATAATAAACGCGTTGAACGGAGGGCGTTATGGCGATCGAGGATCTGGGAAGAAACGGCTTTAAGCTTATCCAGCCAGACAACTGCTTTAAACTTGATACTGCGGGCGTTTTGCTCGCTTGGTTTGCCGCGTCGTTTTCCAGAAAAGGGAAGACTTCCCAAATGCTCGAATTAGGCAGCAGCGCAGGCGGATGCGCGATGCTCGTTGCGGCCCGTCTCGCGGATGCAAAGATCGATTGCGTTGAGGTGATGAAAGAGCCGTACGACGCTCTTCTTGAGAACATTGCGCTCAATAATGCGGAAGACCGCGTAAAGGCTTATAACTGCGACGTCAGGGAACTTCCCCGTGAGCTCAAGGACAATCTTTACGACGTTGTTTTCATGAATCCGCCGTTCTACAAGCCTGAAAAATCGGTCGTTACTGACAAAGAGAACGTGCTGACCGCAAGGTTCAATGAAAAGGGAAGTTTGGAGGACTTTATCTCCTGTGCTTCGGCAAGGACGAGGATGTCCTCTGGATATACGGTGATGTGCATGACCCCTTCAAGGCTTCCCGAATGCATGGAGCTGTTTTCGAAATATAAGCTCGCTCCCGCGAGACTTATCAGCGTTCACGCGTCTGCCGGAAAGGACGCGTTCCTTTTCCTGCTCGCAGGCAGGAAAGGCTCGCCAAACACTGAATTCAAAGTGCTCCCGCCGCTTTTTATGGACTCGGAGCGGATCAACAAGATCTATACGGAGGAACACGCGGATTGCTTTATCTAGTCGGAACGCCCATAGGCAATTTGAAGGACATATCTGAACGCGCTCTGGAAGCTCTTAGAGAGGCTGACGTCATCGCCTGCGAAGATACGAGGGTAACGGGGCTTTTGCTTCAGGCACTCGATATCACCGGAAAGCGCTTGATCTCTTATCACGAGCACAATAAGGCTGCGAGCGGTGAGGGAATAATAAAACTGCTTGAAGAAGGCCTAAACGTCGTACAGGTTTCCGACGCGGGAATGCCTGCGATCAGCGATCCGGGTGCGGATCTTGTCAAGCTTGCGATCGAGAAAGGCATTGAGGTTTCAGTGGTTCCGGGACCTTCCGCAGTTACCGCGGCACTTGCGATCTCCGGACTTGATACGAGATATTTCCATTTTGAGGGATTCCTGCCTTCCGAGGGCGGTGACAGAAAGAAGCGCATCAAGGCGCTTGCGGACATTCATGAAACGATCGTCATGTATGAAGCACCGCACCGCATCAGAAAGCTTTTCGATGAATTATCTGAGGCGGGTTTCGGATCCTGCAAGGCCGCGATATGCAGGGAACTTACGAAGAAATATGAGCAGGCCATCCGCATGACGGTTGATGAGATGCGGGATTACTATCAGAAGACAGAGCCGAAAGGCGAGTTCTGCATATGCCTTGAACCGCTCCCGGAAAAGGAAGCAGGAGCTTCAGGCATGGTCGAGGCAGATAAGATGATCGAAACCCTTTGCAGTAAGGGCATGTCCACCAAGGACGTTGCGGCCGTTGTTTCCGAGCTGACGGGAATGAACAAGAAGGAAGCATATAACGCCGCGATGAAGTATAAGGACAATAACCCTTAAGATTCTTGAAAAGCCCGCTATAAATATTTATAATCAATAAGTTTTAGACTTTAAGTCACTATAAAGTCAGTGTAAGGAGGCCATTATGGCAGACAAGAAACCATTCTACATCACTACGCCCATCTACTATCCGTCGGGCAATCCGCACATCGGGCATTGCTACACGACGATCGCTTGCGACTGCGTCGCACGAATGAAGCGAATGCAGGGCTACGATGTAATGTTCCTTACCGGTACTGACGAGCACGGCCAGAAGATCGAGAAGAAGGCCCAGGAAGAAGGCACTACGCCTAAGGCTTACGTTGATGCCATTGTAGCGAACTTCAAGAAGCTCTGGGCAAGACTCGGCATTTCCTATGACAGATACGTCCGCACGACGGATGACTATCACATCAAGACCGTTCAGAACATCTTTGAGAAGCTCTACAAGGACGGTTGGATCTACAAGAGCGAGTACAAGGGAAAGTATTGCACGCCCTGTGAATCCTTCTGGACGGAGAGCCAGCTTGTCGACGGCAAGTGCCCCGACTGCGGAAGAGACGTTACGGACGCTTCCGAGGAGGCTTATTTCTTCAAGCTTTCGCACTTCGCACCCAAGCTCAAGGAACTTCTTCTCGATGAGGAGAAGAACTTCCTCAACCCGAAGTCTCGAGTCAACGAGATGATCCACAACTTCATCGATCCGGGACTTCAGGACCTCTGCGTCTCGAGAACGAGCTTTACCTGGGGCATCCCGGTTACTTTCGATGAGAAGCACATCGTATACGTTTGGATCGACGCGCTCACGAACTATATCTCTGCATTGGGCTTCATGAACGACACGTATAACGACTACGAGAAGTTCTGGCCCGCTGACATGCACGTCATGGCCAAGGAGATCGTAAGATTCCACTCTCTCATCTGGCCCGCAATCCTCATGGCTTTGGGCGAACCGCTTCCTCAGAAGGTTTACGGTCACGGCTGGATCACCTTCGGCGACGGCGGAAAGATGAGCAAGTCAAAGGGCAACGTCATTGATCCTTTCGTTCTCTGCGACAGATACGGCGTTGACGCACTGAGGTTCCACCTCCTCCGCGAGATGGTCTTCGGTTCCGACATGCCTTACTCCAACGAGATGATGTTCAACAGATACAACGCTGACCTCGCAAACGACCTCGGAAACCTTGTTTCAAGAACCGTTGCGATGGCCATCAAGTATTTCGACGGCACCCTTCCTGTCGACAAGGAGTTCACTGACGCTGACACGGACCTCGTATCCCAGCTTGACGCTCTCCAGCCCGTAGTTGCAGAAGCTTTCGAGACGTGCCGTTTCTCTGACGGCCTTGAGGCCATCTTCAGAGTCATAGCAAGGGCAAACAAGTACATCGACGAGAACGAGCCCTGGAAGCTTGCAAAGGATGAGACGGCAAAGCCCCGCCTTGCAGCAGTCCTTTACAACCTCCTCGACGCGGTCAGAAGAGTTACGATCCTTCTTTCACCCGTCATGCCCAATACTGCTCCGCAGATCTTCGAACAGATCGGAGCAACTGAGGAGAACACGGGCTGGTACGATTCCGAGAAGAAGTACCTGCTGCCTGCTGACGTAACGGTCAAGAAGGGACCGGTCCTTTTCCCGAGGATCGACGTTGAGAAGGAGCTCGCAGAGCTTGAGACACTCGCTCCCAAGAAGGAAGAGCCCGCTTCAGACTTAGAGCCTTTGAAGGAACTTACAAAGTACGACAACTTCGCAGCCCTCGACCTCAGAGCCGTAAAGGTATTGGAGTGCGAGAACGTTCCGAAGTCCGACAAGCTCTTAAAGTTCAAGGTCGACGACGGCTTCGGCGAGAGACAGGTCCTTTCGGGCATTGCAAAGTACTACAAGCCCGAAGAGCTCATCGGCAAGACGCTTGCGATGATCGTAAACCTTGAGCCCCGCAAGATGATGGGCCTTGAGAGCAATGGCATGATCCTCTCCGTCAAGTTCGGAGACGGCTACCGCGTGATCGAGTTCCCTGATTCCGTAAAGCCGGGATCCGACATCTCCTGATATCGTGAGAACCGTCAGTTATTTCAAACCTGAAGATCCGGGCATGAGTTTCTTTGACACTCATGCCCATATCTATGCCCGCAAATACGAAGAGAACGGGATAGACGTCAAGGACGTCATCGCCAGAAGCGCTCAAAGCGGCGTAGACCGCATCCTGATCCCCGGCGACTCAAAGAGGACATCCGTCCTTGCCGTGGAGACTGCAGCCCAATATAACGGCACTGAGGGCGTTACCCTTTTTGCTTCTGTCGGCGTTCACCCGCATGAAGCGAAGGACTACGATGACGAGACGGAAGCCTACATCGTGGAATGCCTTGAGAAAAGGGAAGACAGAAGGGTCCTTGCAGTAGGCGAGATCGGACTCGACTATTACTACGACCTTTCCGAGAGGGAAGTGCAAAGGGCCGTTTTCGAGAAGCAGCTCACGATCGCTTACGAATACGACGTGCCGTTCATCCTTCACGAACGAGACGCCACGGGCGACTGCCTGGACATCCTCAGAAGGTTTTATAAAGAGGGCAAGCTCAGAAAAGAGCCCGGCGTGTGCCACTGCTGCTCATGCTCCGTTGAGGCTTCCCAGGAGCTGATAAAGATGGGATTCTTCATTGGTTTTGACGGCCCGCTGACCTTCAAGAACAACAAGAAGACGCCGGAAGTGTTAAGAAATGCGCCGCTTGACCGCATCGTAATAGAGACGGACAGTCCGTACCTTACCCCGGAGCCCAACCGCGGCAGCGTGAACGAGCCGTGCCATTTGCCTTTCGTATGCATGAAGGTCGCTGAGATCAAGGACATTACGCTTGAAGAAGCGGCGAGTATAACCTATGATAACGGAAACAGGCTGTACGGCCTTTCCTGAAACGGAGTGTGAACATGGAATTTAAGAAGAGAGAAGTCATACTGATCGCCGTGACCGTGATCCTCGTCATCATTCTGGGGATAGGTTTCTACTATGACCGCAACGAAGCCCTGATCGACAGGACGAACCTGGTTAAGATCACTGAAGATTCGAATCTGAAGCTCGAAAAGATAAACAAGGCCGGATTCCTTTTCGCCAGACAGCGCTATGAAGCCCGTTTCAGGATCGTCGACAACCAGTGGGAGAGGTATTTCCAGAGCATTGGCGCAGCCTACGGCGGAGGCGGCGGAATCTGCGGCATGGAAGGCTACAAGCAGTTTGAAGCTCAGGCGCTTGCAAAATCGTCGCTCAAGCCGCAGCCGAAGGCTGACGGACTTATTTGGATCCTTGGCTCTACGCTTGGTTCCGACACCGCGCAGAACGTGGTCTACGTAATCGCCGAAGAGGTTGACGGGAATGCATATTTGTACATTTATTATTCCCGCAAATAAAAACAGTTGACAGTAACGAGGGATTATTTTATAATTCATTCGCGCTTTGAAAAAGGCGCGCCAGTCGGAAGCTTAGCTCAGCTGGGAGAGCATCTGCCTTACAAGCAGAGGGTCACAGGTTCGAGCCCTGTAGTTTCCACCATACGGCGCAGTAGCTCAGTTGGTTAGAGCGCCAGCCTGTCACGCTGGAGGTCGAGGGTTCGAGACCCTTCTGCGTCGCCAATCAAGCCGGATCTTGTTCCGCAATGTCCGGCTTGATTTTTGCCCAGATAGCTCAGTCGGTAGAGCAGGGGACTGAAAATCCCCGTGTCA